>DWZA01000068.1 GCA_019118365.1 Candidatus Lachnoclostridium stercoravium
GTATACGGAACAGGGGAAAATGTCCGCGACTGGCTCCATGTAGAGGACCACTGCGAGGCTATCGACCTGATCTTACAGAACGGCAGGGTCGGAGAAGTGTACAATATCGGCGGCCACAACGAGAGGACCAACCTTCAGGTGGTAAAGACGATCTTAAAGGCGCTGGACAAGCCGGAGAGCCTGATCAAATTTGTAACCGACCGCCCAGGCCACGACAGAAGGTACGCCATCGATCCGACGAAGATGGAGACAGAGCTTGGCTGGAAACCAAAATATGTATTCGACACAGGAATGGCCCAGACGATCCAGTGGTACCTGGACAACAAAGAGTGGTGGGAGCATATCATCAGCGGCGAGTACAGCAATTACTTTGAAAAAATGTATGGAGACAGATTATGATGAGAGTTTTCGTAACAGGCGTAAAAGGGCAGCTCGGCTACGACGTGATGAACGAGCTGGAAAAGAGAGGTCTGACAGGGATCGGTGTGGACATCGATGAAATGGATATTACAGACGCCGCTGCCTGCAGAAAAGTGATTTCTGAAGCAAAACCAGACGCAGTTATCCACTGCGCCGCATATACTGCAGTAGACGCCGCAGAAGATAACGTGGATCTGTGCCGCAGGGTCAATGCGGACGGGACCAGGAATATCGCCCAGGTTTGTCACGACCTGGACATTAAGATGATGTACATCAGCACAGACTATGTTTTCGACGGACAGGGGACCAGGCCGTGGGAGCCGGACGATGAGCGCCATCCTTTAAACGTATACGGCCAGACCAAATATGAAGGCGAACTGGCTGTGGAAGAACTGGTAAAGAAGTTCTTCACTGTCCGCATTGCCTGGGTATTCGGCGTAAACGGCAAGAATTTTATCAAAACCATGCTCCGTCTTGGAAAAGAGCGGGGAGCAGTGAGCGTTGTAGACGACCAGGTGGGATCGCCTACGTACACTTACGATCTGGCAAGGCTTCTGGTAGATATGATCCAGACAGACAAATACGGCCGTTATCACGCTACGAACGAAGGCTTATGCAGCTGGTATGAATTTGCCTGCGAGATCTTTAAGAAAGCAGGCATGGATCAGGTGTCCGTAACTCCTGTGACCAGCGAACAGTTCCCGGCTAAGGCAAAGAGGCCGAGCAACAGCCGTATGAGCAAGGAAAAGCTGACAGAGGCGGGATTTGAACATCTGCCTTCCTGGCAGGACGCCCTGGAGAGATACTTAAGGACGATCGGCGAGTAAGAGAAAGAAGAGCAAGAAGGAGACAGCAATGGGAAAGTATTTTGGAACGGACGGCTTCCGCGGGGAAGCCAATGAAGACCTGACTGTGGAGCACGCCTATAAAGTAGGAAGGTTCCTGGGATGGTACTACAGCCAGAAAAATCCTGAGGAAAGATGCCGCATCGTGATCGGGAAAGATACGAGACGGAGCAGCTATATGTTTGAATATTCTCTGGTATCCGGCCTTACGGCTTCTGGAGCCGACGTATATCTGCTCCACGTGACGACGACCCCCAGCGTGGCCTATGTAGTAAGGACAGAAGGCTTTCACTGCGGCATCATGATCTCCGCCAGCCATAATCCTTATTATGACAATGGGATCAAGGTGATCAACGAACGGGGAGAAAAGCTTGAGGAGAGCGTGATCGAAGAGATCGAGCGCTATCTGGATGGAAAGGCCGGAGAGATTCCCTTTGCGAAAAAGGACGGGATCGGACGGACTGTGGACTTTGCGGCAGGAAGAAACCGTTATATCGGCTATCTGATCTCCATTGCCACAAGATCTTTTAAGAACAAGAGGGTCGCTTTAGACTGCGCCAACGGAAGCGCGTCCGCCATTGCCAAAAACGTATTTGATGCCCTGGGGGCGGAGACACATGTGATCTGCAGCGAACCGGACGGCTTAAATATCAATACCGGCTGCGGTTCCACTCATATGGAGAACCTTCAGAGGTTCATGAAAGACGGAAATTATGACGTTGGCTTCGCCTATGATGGCGACGCCGACCGCTGTCTGGCCATAGACGATCAGGGAAATATCGTGGACGGCGACAGGATCCTTTATATCTGCGGCAAATACATGAAAGAACGGGGAACCCTTGTGAACAATACGATCGTTACTACGGTCATGTCCAACCTGGGACTTTACAAAGCCCTGGACCGGGAAGGCATCGCCTATGAAAAGACAGCTGTAGGGGATAAGTACGTATACGAAAATATGTCCCAGTACGGCCACTGTCTCGGCGGAGAGCAGTCCGGCCATATCATTTTCAGCAAAAACGCCACTACCGGAGACGGGATCCTGACCTCCTTAAAGATCATGGAGGTCATGCTGGAAAAGAAAGAACCCCTTTCCAAGCTTGTCTCTGAGGTCACTATTTACCCTCAGGTGCTGAAAAATGTAAAGGTAAAGGATAAACAGGCTGCCCAGGACGATCCGGCAGTACAGGCAGAAGTGAAGAAAGTAGAAGAAGCCCTTGGAAGCGAGGGGCGGATCCTTCTGCGCCAGTCGGGAACAGAACCGGTGGTAAGAGTTATGGTGGAAGCCGCGGATGAAGAAACCTGCGAGAAATATATCGACCAGGTGATCGACGTGATGAAAGCGGCCGGACATCTTCTGGAAGAAGCATAAAAACAGGTTTTAGCAGGCATAAAAAATGGTTATGCCTGCTTTACTTGTTTTTCAGGCATGCCGGTGCTATAATTATTAGAAATCCCCAAGGGGATATTCGGACGCTACAGCGTTAAAGGAAAGGATCTGATGGTGGATGGGGTTAAAAAAGTGACGCCTACTTTATTTATCCTTATTAGGCACAGCGTGATCTATCGACTCCATAGCTGGGGGCAGGAAGAAAAAGGGTGAAGATCGTTGGCAAAAGCCTTTGAAAGAAAATGCAAAACAGACAGTAACTGTTCAGCCGTGTATCTTCTTGCCAGCACAGAATGTGCTGACAAGAAGCTTGGGATGTCATCCCTATGCCAGGATATGTCATAAAGCTCTTATGTAAGCAAGCTTACGACGCCTTTATGGCATATCCTGGCGCATGGCTGAACGGTTACAACAGATATGGAGGAAGAGATTATGTTAAATTGTAAGAAATATAAGAGAGTCCCTGTAGTTGACTATCCGGAGCGGACATGGCCGGATAAGCAGATTGAGAAAGCGCCTATCTGGTGCAGCGTGGATCTTCGCGACGGGAACCAGGCCCTTGTAGAGCCGATGGTAGTAGAAGAAAAGATCGAGATGTTCAAGATGCTGGTGGATCTGGGATTTAAAGAGATCGAGATCGGTTTTCCGGCGGCTTCTCAGATCGAGTTCGATTTCCTGCGGCAGCTTGTGGAGAGGAAGATGATACCGGACGATGTAACTGTGCAGGTGCTTAGCCAGTGCAGAGAGCATCTGATCCGCCGTACTTTTGAATCCATTCAGGGGATCCCGAAAGCGATCGTACATATTTACAATTCCACGTCCACTCTCCAGAGGGATGTCGTTTTCCATATGGACAGGGAAGAGATCAAACAGATCGCGGTCGCAGGCACTAAGATGGTACAGAAGTGTATGAGAGATTACGACGGAAAGGTGATCCTGGAGTATTCTCCGGAGAGCTTTACCGGAACGGAGCTGGACTTTGCTCTGGATATCTGCACCGCTGTTCAGGAAACGTGGGGAGCTACGCCGGACAATAAGATCATCATCAACCTTCCGGCTACGGTAGAGATGACTACGCCAAACGTATATGCGGATCAGATCGAATGGATGAACCGTCATTTCAAGAACAGGGACAGCATTATTTTAAGCGTGCATCCTCACAATGACAGGGGAACCGGCATCGCTGCCACAGAGCTTGCGCTGCTGGCGGGAGCCGACCGTGTGGAAGGCACCTTGTTTGGAAACGGCGAACGTACAGGAAATATTGATATCCTGAACATTGCATACAATATGTTCTCCCAGGGGATCGACCCTCAGCTGAACATTGACAATATTAAGAAGATCGCAGAAGTTTACGAAAGATGTACGAAGATGACCATCGACCCGCGTCATCCGTACGCAGGAAGCCTTGTATTTACCGCATTCTCCGGTTCCCACCAGGATGCCATCAACAAGGGCGTTCAGGCGATGAAGGAGAGACACAGCGAGATCTGGGAGGTTCCGTATCTTCCTATCGATCCAAGCGATATCGGAAGAGTATACGAACCCATCGTCCGTATCAACAGCCAGTCCGGCAAGGGCGGCGTAGCCTTTATCATGGATACCTTCTACGGATTCAAGCTTCCAAAAGGAATGCACAAAGAATTTGCAGACGTTATCCAGAAGATCTCCGAGAAGCAGGGAGAGGTCGCTCCGGAGATCATCATGGAGGAATTCCGCAAGTGCTATCTGGACAGAAAAGAACCGATCCACTTCAAGAAATGTCAGATCACCGATACAGAGACAGAGCCGGGCGAGTTTGCAACTTTAGCCAAGGTTACTTATACGGATCATGGCGAGACAAAGGTATTTGAAGGCATTGGAAACGGACCGATCGATGCGGTTCAGAGCGGTCTTGAAAAAGCCCTTGACGTTAATATCCGCGTGCTGGATTACAGCGAGCATGCTCTTACATCCGGTTCCGGCGCCCAGGCGGCTTCCTATATCCATCTGATGGATGTCAATACAGGAAGAGTTACCTACGGCGTGGGGATCAGCTCCAGCGTTACCAGAGCTTCCTTAAGAGGCATCTTCAGCGCGGTCAACAGGCTGTTCTATCCGGAAGAAGGCTAGGAAGTTACAATTTCATACCGACCATATATTTTGCTGCGGCATACGGGAACATCCCATGTGCCGCAGCTTATTTTTTAGAAATACGCTCGCAAGAGTGCGCCAGCCCTTGCAGGTGTAAATCTTGGTTGAAAGACTGTCAATATTTAACATAAAATTGCAAAATTTAAGAATATTTTTTGTGGAAAAAATCAGTCGCGCGTGATATACTTAAACCAGAGAATTTGCGTAGCAGTTTAGCCGCACGCCAGGATATATAGCTGAACTGCTGCAAAGCTGCCGGATCAATGGACACTGTGAGAAGGCAAGGGCAGTACCAATCATATATGGCAAAGGGGGATTTTTTATGGAAAGTACGTTACAGGACATCCGTTCAAAGCGCAATTCGAAGGCGAGAGTAAAAATCATGCATGGTCATTTTGCAACGCCCCACTCCCATGTAAATACATATATTGATGTATCTACAGTAAAATCGCGCCACAACAACGCCAGAGAGACCGCCAGAGAGCTGGCAAAGGACTACAGGGAGATCATGGTAGAAGGGATCCTGGCTTTGGAGGGAACGGAAGTGATCGCCGCTTTCATGGCCGAAGAATTATCTCAGAACGGCATTATGAACATCAACAGCGGAACGAATATCTCCATCATCACGCCGGAATACAACCAGATCCGCCAGATGATCTTAAGAGACAATACCCAGAGAATGGTATTGGGCAAAAGCATGATCATCCTGGCTTCCTCTGTAACTACAGGAAAGACGATCCACACCGCGCAGAACTGTATTTCCTACTACAGCGGAAGAGTGTGCGGCGTATCCGCGATCTTCAGTTCTGTCAGGGAGGTAGGCGGATTCCCGATCCATGCGATCTTCACCGATCAGGATATCCCAGGATATGAGGCATATGTCCCGGAGGACTGCCCATACTGCAAACAGGGGATCAAGATCGACGCCTTAGTTAACAGTTACGGATATTCCAAATTATAGTAACAGTCCAGCCGTGCGCCAGGATATATGCTAGATCGCTTTTACAAGCAAGCTTGTAACGCTCTTTATCATATACCCTGGCGCACGGCTGAACTGTCATAAATTATAAGCTCAGAGATAAATCAGAGGATCCAGATCGTTTTCACACGGTCTGGATTCTTTTTTCTGGCTTTTTTATAGAGTCCATGTTACAATTCATGTAATAGTTTCCGTATCGGATATCCATCAGTAAGAACAGATCAGACCCAAAGCGGCAAGCAAAGAGCGAGGAGAGAAAAACCATGAAGAAATATGATTATATATTCGTCGGCAGCGGCCTGTACGCGGGCGTTTTCGCGTATCTGGCATGTAAGAAGGGAAAAAAATGCCTGGTGGTAGAGAAGAGAAACCATCTGGGCGGCAATATTTACTGCGAAGATATGGAAGGGATCCACGTGCATAAATATGGCGCTCACATTTTCCACACCAGCGACAGAAAAGTCTGGGATTTTGTGAACAGCCTGGCGGAGTTCAACCGCTATACCAACAGCCCGGTGGCCAATTATAAGGGCGAGATGTACAATATGCCTTTTAACATGAATACCTTCAGCAAGATGTGGGGGATCTCCACTCCAGAGCAGGCACGGGCGATCATTGAAGAACAGAGGAAAGCGGTCCAGGGAGAACCGAAGAATCTGGAGGAGCAGGCTATCAGCCTGGTAGGCACGGATATCTATCAGAAGCTGATCAAAGGCTATACGGAAAAACAGTGGGGAAGGGACTGCAAAGACCTGCCGGCCTTTATTATCCGCCGCCTTCCGGTGCGCTACATTTATGACAACAATTATTTCAACGATCTGTACCAGGGGATCCCTATCGGCGGCTACAATGTGATCATTGACAGGCTTTTTGAAGGCTGCGAGATCCAGCTGGGCAGGGATTATCTGGAAGATAAGGAATATTATGACGGCCTGGGTGAAAAAGTAGTTTATACCGGCATGATCGACGCCTATTTCGGCCATTGTTTCGGAAAGCTGGAATACAGAAGCCTGCGGTTTGAGACAGAGGTAAAGGACACGGACAATTACCAGGGCGTGGCGGTAGTGAATTATACGGACCGGGAGACGCCTTATACCAGAGTGATCGAGCACAAGCATTTTGAGTTCGGAACACAGGAAAAGACGGTGATCACCAGGGAATACCCGGTTTCCTGGGAAGAGGGGATGGAACCGTACTATCCGGTGAACGATGAAAAGAACCAGGAGCTTTACAGAAAATATGCTGAGAAAGCCGCGCAGGAAGAGAACGTGATATTCGGCGGAAGGCTGGGAGAGTATAAATACTACGATATGGACAAGGTGATCGCGGCAGCGCTTGAACGCGCCGAAAAGGAGCTTCAGTAGAATGAATATCGTATATGCATCAAATGACAATTATGCCCGCCATCTGGGCGTGTCCATGTGTTCTCTGTTCGACAACAACACCAGGGAACGGGATATCCAGGTCTACATCCTGGATGCGGGGCTGACAGAGGAGAGCAGAAAAAAGCTGGACGTGATCGGCCGCCGGTACGGGAGAAAGCTCCATTATGTGGACATGACGGATCTGAAAGAGAGGATCCCGTTCCCAGTGGATACGGGACGGTTTGATATCAGCACATTGAGCAGGCTTTTTATCGGCGAGATATTGCCGGCAGATGTAAAACGGGCGCTGTATCTGGACTGCGATACGGTAGTGATCCGCCGGCTGAAAAATATGTGGGAGATCGATCTGGACGGCAATATAGCGGGAGCTGTCCAGGAGCCGACGATCTATCCGGAGGTAAAAGAAGATATCGGGCTGAAAAAAGCGGATCCTTATTACAATGCCGGCGTCCTTCTGATCGACCTGGAAAAGTGGAGAGCAGAAGATACGGGACGCCGGCTGATGGAATATTATGAATCGCGTGGCGGGAAACTTTTCGCCAACGACCAGGATGCCATCAATCATGTGCTGAAGGGCAGGATCCGGTCCATCATGCCCATATACAATTTTTTCCCGAATTACCGTTACTTTCACTATAAAGACCTGGTAAACCGGTCGGAAGCCTATGCCCAGATATCAAAGAGCGAGCTTCACAGGGCCAAGCACCATCCGGTGATCATTCATTACATGGGCGACGAACGTCCGTGGAAGGCTGGAAATCTGAACCATTACCGCAGGGCTTACGAGATCTATCTGGAGAAGACGCCATGGAAAGAAGCGGCGAAGGAGAAAGGCCAGGAGCTTTATATGCTGGCCTACCATGCCATGGATTACGCCACATTCCTCTGTCCGCCGGTCAGGCGTATGATCAGCAGAAAGTATCTGGAAAATTCGAAAAAGAACGGAAAGGGCGTTTGATAGGATGAAGATCGGCTGCGTAGTGCTGAATTACAATGATTATGAAAATACAGCGGCCCAGACGGAACGGATCCGGGATTTTTCCTGCCTGGACGCGGTGATCCTGGTGGACAACGCGTCGCCGGACGGCTCCGGAGAAAGGCTGAAGTCCCTGAAAGGGGATAAGGTGAAGGTCCTTCTTTTAGGAGAAAATAAAGGCTACGGCGCCGGAAATAACGCAGGGGTGCGGTACGGCTGCAGGGAGCTGGGGCTGACCCATATCATCATCGCCAATCCGGACACGTATTTTGACGAAGCGTGCGTCCGGATGCTGGGGAAGGCGTTTGAAACCCACCCGGAGATTGGCGCGGCAGCGGCTCTTATGAAGGATAGTTCCAACGGCAGCCAGGCGGCCAGCTGGCCTTTAAGAAGCTTTATGGGCGAGCTTCTTAATACCGGACCAGTATGCCGCAGGCTTTTTCGAAAAAAGATCAATTATCCGCCGGAATATCTGAACGGGAAAAAGGCGGTTTATGCAGGCGCGGTCCATGGCTCCATGCTCATGGTGGACGGGAAAAAGATGATGGAATGCGGCGGCTATGATGAGCGGGTGTTCCTCTACGGCGAGGAAAATATCCTGGGGCAGAGGATGAAAGCCCATGGGTTCCGGACAGTACAGCTGTTAAACGTTTCGTACCGTCACGAAAATTCCGCCAGCATTTCCAGATCCTACGAAAGCTATCTGAAAAGACAGAAGCTGCGCCACGACAGCACCATGTTTTATTTCAAAGAGTATCTCCATATCAGCCGGCTGCAGGAACTGGCCGCCAGGGCGTTTTTCGCCGTTGTGATGGGCGAGATCTGGTTCTGCAGCAGGGTCTTAAAGATGAAATGGTAAAGGCGGCGCGAGATGATCACAGTATTGATGGCAGTTTACAATGGAGAAAAATATCTGAGGGAACAGCTGGACTCCATCCTTGCCCAGGACAGCCGGGAACTGGTCGCGGTAGTTTCTGACGACGGGTCGGCGGACGGCAGCCGGGACATCATCCGGGAATATGCAAAAAAAGAGCCCAACCGGATATTTCCCATTTTTCGGGAAAGGCCTTCCGGAAGTCCTGAGGCGCATTTCCTGGATCTGATCGCCCAGGGAGAAGGAGAGTACGTCATGCTCAGTGATCAGGACGACGTATGGCTGCCGGGAAAGGTCAGCCGCCTTATGAAAAAGATGAGATCTATGGAACACAGATACGGAAAGGAGACGCCGATCCTGGTCCATTCGGACATGAAAGTGACGGACGAAAAGCTCCATGTGATCGCAGAAAGCTATTTTCGTTATCAGAAGATATCTCCGGAGAGAAATAAACTGTGCCAGCTGCTGGTACAGAATAATGTGACCGGCGGGGCGGTGATGATGAACCGGGCGCTGCTTTCTTTGCTCAGAAAAAAGCCGCAGGTCTGCCTTATGCACGACAGCTGGATCGCCCTCGTGGCAGCCTGCTTCGGAAAGATCGGATGGGTGGACGAACCGCTGTATCTCTATCGCCAGCACGGCGCCAATTCTCTGGGAGCAAAGGCGGCGGATACGGTTCAGGAAGCGGCGGACCGGTTAAGGGACGGGAGCAGGGCCAGGGAGAATTACAGGCGGATGTTCGGCCAGGCGGCCTGCCTTTTGAAAATGTATCAGGACCAGCTGAGCAGGGAGCAGATCCGGACTTTGAAGGCGTTTATCAGACTTCCCCAGCAGGGAAGGATCCCAAAGATCTGTTCCATGATAAAATATGGTTTCACAAAGAACAGCGTGAAAAGGACGATCGGCCAGATGCTGTTCATGCCATAGAGGAAGCGGATGCAGGAGACAAAAATGGAAGAAAAAAAGATTTCAGAACAGAAAACCCAAAGGCCGGCAGTGAGTATATGCTGTCTGGCCTATAATCATGAAAAATATATCCGGGACGCCCTGGACAGCTTCCTCGCCCAGAAGACGTCGTTTCCCATCGAAGTTCTGATCCACGACGACGCTTCCACAGACGGGACGGCGGATATCATCCGGGAGTATGAAAAAAAGTATCCGGATATCATAAAGCCTGTTTACCAGACGGAGAACCAGTATTCAAAAGGCGTGAAAAATATCAGCGGGATCTTCAATTTTCCCAGAGCCAAAGGCCGTTATATCGCCATGTGCGAAGGAGACGATTACTGGACGGATCCGGATAAACTGGAAAAACAGGTGGCTTATCTGGACAGCCATCCCGGCTGCAGCCTGTGCTTTCACAGCGCCAGACAGGTGACTGTGGACGGATCGATCACGGACGGATACATGAGACCGTACAGAAAGGACCGAAAGGTTTCGCCGGAGGAGATCATCGACAAGACCTCCGGCTACGCTATGAATTCCATGGTGTTTCCAGTGGAAGTGGTAGAACATATCCCGGATTATTACTGGAACTGCCCCATCGGGGATATCCCCATGCAGCTGATGATGGCCGAAAAAGGCTGGGCCTACTATATGGACGAAGCCATGAGCGTTTACCGGGTGGGAGTGGCCGGTTCCTGGACCGCTCAGATGAAATCCGGGGACTATGAGAAAAAGCAGAAGGAATACTGCCGCCAGATGGAAGCGATGTACCGGGAGTTTGACCGGGAGACTGGCGGAAAATATCACAAACAGGCGGTAAACGCGGCGAGAAGGATCGGCTTTCTTACAAAGGTCAATACGAAACATTACGACGAAGTTCTGGACAGGAAAAACAGGAAATTTTACCGGGAGCTGAATTTCAGGACCCGCTTTTTTATCCGTTTTGAGATCCTGTGCCCGTCTCTCTACCGCTGGCTCCAGAAAAAAGCCACAGGAAGGAACGGATGAGGGAAAGGCCGAAAGGCCGGATACGGAAAAACCGTCAGGAGGAATGATGATTTGGCAGAGAATTCAATGAAAGATAAGGTGGTGAACGGCCTTTTCTGGAAGCTTCTGGAAAATGGAGGCGCCCAGGGGATCCAGTTTGTTGTGGCGGTGATCCTGGCCCGCCTTTTGACGCCGGAAGAATACGGGACCGTAGGCATCATCACGATCTTTATCATTATAGCAAATGTGATCGTACAGAACGGGTTCAGCACAGCTCTTGTGCAGAAATTTGAAGCGGATGAAAAAGACTTTTCTTCCGTGTTTTATTTTGGCCTGGCTGCGGCGCTGGTGATGTACGGGGTACTTTTCCTCTGCGCTCCCCTGATCGCGCAGTTTTACGGCGATCCGATCCTCTGCCCTTTGGTGAGAGTCCTGGGGATCGTACTGTTCCCAGGTTCGGTCATCTCAGTGCAGACGGCTTATGTGTCCAGAAAAATGGAGTTTAAGGCTCTTTTTAAGGCAACTATGGGCGCGGTGATCATTTCCGGCGCGGGAAGTATCTGGATGGCTGTGGAAGGCATGGGCGTCTGGGCCATGGCGGGACAGCAGATCCTCTATTATTTTGCCCTTATGGGAGGCCTTTTCCTGGACCTTACCTGGAAGCCCCGGCTGGTATTTTCCATAAGAAGGATCCGCTCCATGTTCCGTTTTGGATGGAAGCTTCTCTGCGCGGCCCTGATCGATACCCTTTTCAGCAATCTGTACGGCCTGATCATGGGAAAGATCTACAACCAGGCGGTCCTTGGGATCTATAACCGGGGCGAACAGTTTCCGAAGCTGATCGCCACCAATCTGGGTGCGGCGATCCAGTCCGTGCTCCTTCCTGCTTTTGCGAAGGAACAGGACGACGTGAACCAGGTGCGAAATATGGCGAGGAAGGCCATCCAGGTAAGTTCCTATACAGTCCTGCCTATGCTGATCGGCATGATGGCGGTGGCGGATACCATGGTCCTGGCCCTTCTGGGGGAAAGGTGGCTGGTGTGCGTGCCTTTCCTTAGGATCATGTGCGTCGCATACTGCTTTTATCCGATCCATATCACTAATCTCCAGGCGATCAACGCCATGGGAAGAAGCGATATTTTCCTGAAACTGGAAGTGATGAAGAAGGTGGTAGGCATCGCAGGATTGCTGATCGGCGTGCAGTTCGGAGCTATCGTGATGGTCAGCATCAAGGCGTTTGTGGATTTTGTGTGTATTTTTATAAATGCGTGGCCTAATAGGAAGATCCTGAACTACAGCATTGGAAGCCAGTGGAAGGACATGTTCCCGTCTCTGTGCCTGTCCATAGCTATGGGCCTGATCGTATACGGGCTGGGGCAGTTCATCCCTGGAGCTTGGCTGCGCCTGGCAGTGCAGATGGCGGCGGGAGCCGCCGTGTATGTGGCGCTGTCGTTTGTATTTCATATAGAAAGCTTTACTTATTTAGTGGATATCGTAAAGAAAAGAACAGGAAGGATTTAAAATGAAGAAAGCGCTTGTTACGGCAATCGGATCGTTTGCCTCGGACATTGTGATAAAGACGCTGAAAGAAGAGGGGATATACGTGATCGGCTGCGACATCTACCCAAAGGAATGGGTCGCCCAATCTCTGGAAACGGATGGATTTTATCAGGCGCCTTATGCGGCGGACAAAGAGACGTATATCGCTTTTATAAAAAAGGTGTGCAGAGAGAATGGAGTTTCCTTCCTCCTTCCCCTGACGGACGCGGAGGTGGACGTTTTAAACGGCAGCAGGGAAGAACTGGAACGGGAGCTTCCGGATACTGCTCTCTGCCTTTCCGGAAAGGAAACAATAGCTCTTTGCCGCAATAAAGAGAGGCTTGAAAAGTTTGTCCGGGAAAATGGGATATGCAGGACCATCCCGTCGCTTGTGTTTGCCGATGTGAAAGACGACCTGGAGGGGAAGATCCCCTGGGAGAAGACGGTCTTAAAGCCGGTTGACGGCAGGAGCAGCAGCGGCCTGTTCCGCGTGTATGAGAAGGAAAAACTTCCGGTCTACGCCGGGCTGATCGATGAAAACGCCAGATATCTGGTCCAGCCGCTGATCGAGGGGACGGTCATTACCGTAGATGTGGTAAGAGATGAAAAAGGAAATTTTGCCGCGGTTCCCAGAAAAGAGCATCTGCGCACCTTAAACGGAGCCGGGACCAGCGTGGAAGTATTCCGAGATGAAAGCCTGGAAGAGATCTGCAGGGAGATCGCGGACAGACTGGATATAAAAGGCTGCGTAAACTTTGAATTTATCGAGGAAACGTCCACAGGAAAGAGATATTTTATGGAATGTAACCCCCGCTTTGCCGGCGGGGCAGCCTTCAGCTGCGCGGCAGGCTGCAACGTGGTGAAAAAGCATATCCAGGTGTTCCGGGATGGAGAAATGGAGGCCGGAAACGAAGCGGTTCCCTGCTACATTGCCAGGAAATATCAGGAGTATAGGATGTAAAGAAGGTTGGAAAAGAGGTAGAGTATGGAAAAAGTAATAGGATTTCATAATCCGGATGAAGAATATGGATTTTTGAGCAATTGGTATCTGTCAGAATTTTCTATAGACGGCCTTGTTTTTTCTTCTATGGAACAATACATGATGTATAAAAAAGCCGAATTATTCCGGGATCAGGAAATAGGAAAAAGAATTTTAAATACTCAGAATGTGGGCGAGATCAAAGCGTTAGGCCGTCAGGTCAAAAATTACAGCGACATAATCTGGAACGGAAGAAGGCAGATAATCGTTTATCGGGGGCTTTTAGAGAAATTTTCCCAAAATGAAGATCTGAGAAAAAAGCTTCTGGATACAGGAGAAAGTATCCTGGCGGAGTGCGCTGTACAGGATCGGATATGGGGGATCGGCCTGTCAATGAAAGATGAAAGAAGATTTCGGATTGAACAATGGAAAGGCCAGAACCTGCTGGGATTCGCACTGATGGAAGTCCGGAAATCCAATTCGCAAGGTAATGTTGAATCATAATAAGGCAAAACGGTCTTTCACGTGTTCCAGTTCCTAAAGCTGGCTGCAAAGTCACACGTTTTCAGACCGCTTTTGCCTTATCTGTGATCCGCAAAATTACATTTACAAATCATTTTCAAGCTTCTGTACAATAGATGTCTACTTTGCGAATTGCAGGTCTGGAAATCCATTACTTGACAACGCGGCAAAACGTTTAGAAGTAGCGACCAATAAAAATATCCATATCTATAAGCAAACGATTCGGCAGAATCGGGGCAGTTTTGCGAGCATAGCGCAGGTGAGAAGATCTCTGTCTGAGCTCCGAAAGGAGCGAGTTTAGATCTTCTCACCTGTGATAGGCGGCGCAGCAAAAGCTGCACCGATTGCCGTGTTTGCGATAGATATGGATATTTTCCTTTTTCCCGCCGAATCGTAAGTATACCGGACGGCTTATCTTCTTGCCCGGACAAGGCCGGACAAGAAGCATCGTATATCCATCCGATGTGAAAAGAGCAGGAGTATCATGCTTATAAGCAAGCTTAACGCCTGATACTCCTGCTCTTTTCTCGCCGTCCGGATTATTTACGCTAAATTATTCTCTGGAACGGACGGGTCGGTCGGGTCATATTTCTGTGTCATCGGGATGATCCACTCGATCGCCGGACGGTCATAAGGCCCTGGCGTCGGGGAGTTGTAGATCTCCACTGTGGTTCCTACCGGGCAGTTGTCGTAGATCCATTTGGCGTCTCCGGCTTTGTAACGGATACATCCGGCGGATCTTGCCACGCCCAGGAAGTTGTATGTTTCCGGCCATAAGGTATATGGATCCGGAGAATCGTAGATCAGGGAATGCATAAGGAAGCTTCCCGTTACTCGCGTAAGATACTGGCAGTAAACATTGTTGATCATCAGGTTCCAGCGGAGCTTCTGAGGAGTCTTAAAGGTTCCGATCGGCGTATCGTCGCCAGGAGAGCAGAGGAACGTCTTCACCGGGATGATGTAGCCGTTTGCTCCGTCAGCTGCATAGACGGTAGTAGTGGCCATCTGCTTGTTGATCCGGATCAGGTAGGAACTCTGCTTGCCGATGATCGGTTCAAGATCCGTAACAAGCTTTCCTGTTTCGTCAAAATAATATTTATAACCGTCGATGTACTGCCATCCGGTCACTGCCTGATTGTTGATAAAGTAATAACGGTCCCTGTATTTCCAGGCCCATCCGGTAAACGGAGCGCCGTTTCCGTTGGAATATGTAGCTACGCCGTCGCCTGTGATGACTCCGTCAGGAGCGGCGGATTCCAGGGCGTGTTCTGTCGGATAAGGCCATGGCTCTCCTTCTCTTCCCCACAGAGCAAGACGGAAGGACTTGATATATTTGCCCTGTCCCATGGTTCCGGCGGTGCCGCCGTCATTGGTCCAGTCCAGCTCGGTGCCGTCGTTTAAGACTGCGGAATAGTAAAGTGTGAACTTATTGCCGGCAAAGCCTACCAGTTTAAACTGGATCGCTTCTACGCTGGTGCCGACCGGATATTCGGTCGTGTGCTCGCCGTTCATAGCCCACGGGGACCAGCCGATGGAGCTTGTAAAGGTACGGTAATAGATGTCGCCGTTAATATTATTTAAATAAATACACAGAGAACGGAAGCCCGCATCCCCGGCAGTGATCGGTTCGTCGCCTAAAACCGGGTTCGTCCATGTGTTTTCATGGGTCATGACCTGTGAGTGCAGATATGGCGTATTGGCCTGGATCACTTCCTGAGAAACCTGCTCCTGTCCGGCTGCGCTGCCTTCGGATGTTCCTTCTGCCGCCGCGGCGTCCTGGCTGGTCTGCCCTTCTCCAGAAGCTTCTGTACCCTGGGCGCCGTCAGTTTCTGCGGCCTGTCCCTCAGAACTCTGCGTCTCGGAAGTCTGCCCCTCCGCAGCCTGAGACTCGCCCTCCTGAGTCTGGTCGGGGATGATATGGATCGCCTGGCCGTCCTCAGCAGGCTGGTCTTCTGTCTGAGCCGCCGTACTGTTCTCTCCTACGTAATCACCTGGGCCGTCCGCAAAGGATGCGAAGCTGCTTCCTAAAATAAGGGAAGCGGCCAGTACCATCGCGGCGGAACGCTTGAATAGTCTGTGCATCGGTAAGTAACCTCCTAAATCTATATTGTACAAAAAATATTATCTATGCTATAATCTAACACATATGTGGGAAAAATTCCAGAGGCGAAATGCGAATTATGACGCTTATTACGAAATCGTAAATAAAAAGAAATCTTAACGTAAGAAGAAGGTGCGCAGAGTGGAGATGCAGAAGCCGGTGATGGTGACGAGGGCGACATTGCCCCCGTTTGAAGAATATACAGAGATGTTAAAACCTATTTGGGAGTCCGCGTGGCTGACCAATATGGGGCAGTTCCACGAAGAACTGAAAGAAAAACTGAAAGAGCGGATGAAGGTGAAGGGCCTGGAACTGTTTGTAAACGGCCATATGGCCCTGGAGCTGGCGATCCAGGCCTTCGGCCTGAAGGGAGAAGTGATCACTACCCCGTTTACCTTTGCTTCCACGGCTCACGCCATCGTACGGAACGGCCTTGAGCCGGTATTCTGCGACATCCGTCCGGACGATTACACCCTGGACGAGACAAAGATCGAGGAGCGGATCACAGACAGGACCTGCGCGATCCTTCCGGTCCATGTGTACGGGAACATCTGCCAGGTGGAGAAGATCCAGGAGATCGCCGACCGCCATGGGCTGAAGGTCATTTACGATGCAGCCCATGCTTTTGGAGAAGAGAAGGACGGGATCGGCGTGGGGAATTTCGGGGATGCGTCCATGTTCAGCTTTCATGCCACAAAAGTGTTCAATACCATCGAGGGCGGAGCGGTGGCTTTCAGGGAAACATGGCTGGAAGACCGGCTGTACAAGCTGAAAAACTTCGGGATCATGGGCGAAGAGTCCGTGGAATATGTAGGCGGAAATGGAAAGATGAACGAATTTCAGGCGGCTATGGGTCTTTGCAACCTGCGCCATCTGGATGAAAATATCAGTAAGAGAGAAAGGATCGTCAAACGGTACCGGGAACGCCTGGGAGGAAAAGAGGGCATACGCCTGGGAACAGTGGATCCGGCGGTTTCCTATAACTATGCGTATATGCCAGTGGTCCTGGACGGCTTCCGGATGGAGCGTGATCAGCTGTATGCATTTTTAAAGGAACACGGCATCCATCCCCGGAAATATTTCTACCCGTGCGTCAATGCATACGAGTGCTATCAGGACCGATACGATCCGGACGAGACGCCTGTGGCCAGAGATATCTCAAAAGGCGTCATGACCCTTCCGCTGTATCCGGATCTTCCCCTGGAAACGGTGGACTATATCTGCGACCTGATCCTGGGAACTGCCGGGCAGGCGGCATCTGTGGAGGAAAATACCCTTGAAAGATAAAGTACTGGTGATCATACCGGCGTTTAATGAAGAAAAGAATATTGAACGAGTCGTAGGAAATCTGGTAAAGAATTATCCGGAGCTGGATTATGTGGTAGTAAGCGACGGATCCACAGACCGGACGGCTGAGATCTGCGAGGAAAACGGTTACCGGCTGATCCGGCTCCCTGTAAACTTAGGGCTTGCCGGCTGCTTTCAGACCGGGATGAAGTACGCCTGGGAAAAGGAATACGCCTGCGCCCTCCAGTTTGACGGAGACGGCCAGCACAGGCCGGAATTTATCGGAATGATGAAGGAAAAGCTGGACGAAGGCTACAATATCGTCATCGGCTCCAGGTTTATTACTGAAAAGAAAGACTTTTCCATGCGCATGATCGGAAGCCGCATGATCTCGGCGGCGATCCGCATGACTACGGGAAGGAAGATCACAGACCCTACCTCCGGCATGCGGATGTTCGACCGTTCCATGATCCTCGAGTTTGCCTATAATCTTAATTACGGGCCGGAGCCGGACACAGTCTCCTTCCTGGTAAAGCAGGGAGCGAAGGTGGCGGAGGTGCCGGTAAAGATCGACGAGCGGACGGCAGGAGAAAGCTATCTCAGGCCTATCGTGGCCATGAAATATATGCTGCGGATGCTGGCTTCGATCCTGATCATCCAGAATTTCCGCCTGAGAAAGCGATAGGGGAAAGGAACCGGGCGTGGAGAGATTTGTAAGAACATTCCTTTTATATAAAGGCAAAAACCTGGACAGGCAGAATGTCATATGGAATACGGCGGGCAGCTTTATCTATGCGGCCGCTTCCATGGTACTGGCTTTCATAGTCATGAGGATGGCCGGGGAAGACGACGGCGGCATATTCGCCATGGGTTTTTCCACCTTTGGCCAGCAGGTTTTTATCGTTGCTTATTTTGGGATCCGTCCGTTTCAGATCACGGACGGGAAAAGAGAATATTCCTTCGGAGATTACCTGACGCTCCGGAACGTGACGTCCCTGGCTGCCTGTATCCTGGCTGCGGCTTATCCGGCCTGGATGGCTGCGGCAGGCGTTTATTCTCCCAGGAAAGCCGCGATCATTTTCCTTCTGGCGCTTTACAAGATGATCGACGGTTTCGCCGATGTGTATGAATCCGAATTTCAGCGCCAGGGGAGCCTGTACCTGACGGGAAAATCCAATACCTTCCGGACTGCGCTGTCGGTATTTGTCTTTCTTGTGACCCTGGGGATCGGAAAAAGCCTTCTGGCGGCTTCCCTGGCGGCCGTGGCAGCTCAGGCGGCGGGAGTGGTGATCTTTAACTTCAGCGTGGTGAAAGCGGGGATCCTGGAACACATTGACCAGAAGCGGGCCAAAGGGGCGGCTGGAAGGCTGTTTTCCCAGACATGGCTCCTTTTTCTCTCTGTATTTCTGGATTTTTATATATTTTCCGCGGCCAAGTACGCCATCGACTTAAAACTGAACGACGCTATGAGCGGATATTTCAATATTATTTTCATGCCTACGTCCGTCATCTACCTGATGGCGAATTTTATCATCCGCCCCTTCCTTACAAAGCTGACAGACTGCTGGACAGAGGGACGCCTGGATGACTTTAAAAAAGTGGGAAAACGGATCGCCGCGATCATCTGCGGGCTTACTGCCCTGGCGGTTATCCTGACAGTGATCCTGGGACCATGGGCGCTGGGGATCATGGAGATCCTGCTGGGGAGCGGCTATGAAGGAAGCCTGACCCGCTACAGGCTGGAATTTGTACTGATCATTTTCGGAGGCGGTCTGTACGCCCTGGCGAACCTGGTTTATTACCTTCTTGTGATCATGCGCAGGCAGACCATGATCTTTTTCGTTTACCTTGCCATGGCTGCGGCCGGGTGGCTGTTATCTTCCGCTATGGTAGGCGCATTGGGGATCACAGGGGCGGCTGCCTGCTATCTGATCCTGATGGCGGGACTGACCGCCGGATTTACGCTGATCCAGCAGATATGCCTGAAAAAGGCGGAGAAAAAACAGGAGGAAGAACGATGACAGTAGATGTGATCATACCCAGCTACCGGCCGGGAGAACGGTTTTACAGGCTTTTATCTATGCTGAAGGCACAGGAGACGCCGGTAAACAGGATCATTGTCATAAATACAGAAAAAAAATACTGGGATCCGGAAAAGTACCGCGTTTTTCCCAACCTGGAGGTCCGCCATATAACGAAAAAACAGTTTGACCACGGGGCGGTCAGAAATATGGGGATCAGCCTTTCAAAAGCGGATATCGTAGTCTGTATGACGGACGACGCCGTTCCGGCGGACAGAAAGCTGATCACGGCGCTGACGGAAGGATTTTCCGGGACAGGGCCGTCCGGAGAGACGATCATTGAAGTATACGCCAGGCAGCTACCAGGCCCGGAGTGCGGCGAAGCGGAGAAATACACGAGACAGTTCAATTATCCGGAGACGAGCCGCATAAAGACGATCAAAGACCTGGAACGGCTGGGGATCAAGACGTATTTTGCTTCCGACGTCTGCTGCGCCTACCGGCGGGCGGAGTTTGAAAAGCTGGGCGGCTTTATCTCCAGGACGATATTTAATGAAGATATGATCTTTGCCGCCAAAGCGCTGAAGGCAGGCTACGCCGTGCGCTATGAGGCGGGAGCGCAGGTGATCCATTCTCACAATTATACGCCCATGCAGCAGCTTCACCGAAATTTCGACCTGGGGGTTTCCCAGGCGGATCACCCGGAGGTATTCAAAGGAGTGCCGTCAGAAGGGGAAGGGATAAAGCTGGTGAAGCAGACGGCGGCTTATTTGATCTCCAGGAAAAAATACCTGGAGCTTCCGGGACTGATCGTAAACAGCGGCTTCAAATACATCGGCTACCGCCTGGGGAAAGCTTACCGCCATCTGCCGAAAGGGGCGGTACGGCGGCTGACGACGGATCCGGATTACTGGAATAGAAAAGGAGGAGGACAACTATGACAATGATGCTTCGGATCGTGCTGGTCTGCGGTTCGATCCTTGTGACGGCGCTGATGATCCATAAGATCCGCCAGTCCAAGGTCCAGATCGAGGATTCCCTCTTCTGGCTGTTCTGTTCCATCATCCTGATCGTATTCAGCGTATTTCCAAGGAGCGCGGATATCCTGTCCAGGCTGGTGGGGACTTATTCCACCTCCAACTTCATCTTCCTTTTCATGATCTTTCTTCTGCTGGTGCGGGTATTTACTATGACCATCCGGATCTCCCAGCTGGAGACAAAAGTGAAGGAGCTGGTGCAGGCTATGGCTCTGGAGCAGAGACGGCTGGAAGAGGAGCTGGAAGAGACAAAAGAAGATGTGGATAATATGGAGAAGACCTGCGGGAAAGAGCCATGAAAAATGAGAAAAACGAAATGATCTTAAAATATGGAAAATGGAAATGGGCGGCGGCGGGGTTCTTGCCGCTGCTCCTGCTGGATATATGGCATTATCAGAATGTATGGGCCGGAGCCATAGAGACAGGGGACCGCTTTATGCTGACCTGGTATATGGTCCTGTCTGCGGCCGGACTTTTGGCTGCCTTTGCGGCTGGGTATTTTTTCCTGGTAAAGGGCAGACTTTCCGTAGAGAACTTTTTCCTGGGAGGCGGCCTTGCCCTTGGGCTTCTGTTCCTCTTTGTGCTCCAGCCTTTGTCCGCTCCGGATGAGATCCGCCATTTTATATCGGCATACCGGATCTCCAACCAGATGATGGGACTTCCGGACACCAATGAGAGCGGGCAGGTATACATCCGGGAGCAGGACCGTTTTATCGTAGACCTTTATCCCGATGGAGAAGAGGAAGAACCGGTGATCTTAGGGCAGTTCCTTTGTCAGGATACCTATCATGCGGCTTATGAAAGAGGACTTTCCGGGACAGGCGGCGATCAGCTGGTATCATCTGGACAGATCGCAGTGCAGACCACGCCGCTCGCCTATGTGTTTTCAGCAATGGGGATCACCCTGGCAAGGATCCTGGACCTTGGCGGCATGGGACTTTTGTACCTGGGAAGAATGTTTAACCTTGCCATGTTTTTAGGGGCGGTCTGGCTTGCGCTGAGACGCCTGCCTTTTGGGAAAACGGTCATGTGCGGGGCGGCGCTTTTGCCTATGAGCCTTCATCTTGCGGCGTCCTTTTCCTATGACGCTATGATCAACGCATTGGTCTTCTGGTTTTCCGCCGTCTGCCTGGATCTGGCCTACAGCCAGAGAAATGTAAGGGCGCGGGATATAGCGCTGCTGGCGGCACTGATCGCTGTGGTCGGCCCCTGCAAGATGGTCTACGCGCCTGTGATGGGGCTGTGCCTTTTGATCCCGGTGAAGAAGTTCGGCGGCTGGAGAAACTGGGCGGTTTCGGCGGCAGTGGTATTTGGCGCCTGGCTGGCGGCTATGATCATCGTCAACACCCAGACCATCGCGGTCTACACCGGCGGAACGGAAAATTATATCGGCTGGGCGGAAGAGACAGGTTATACTATGAATGAGCTTTTGCACAGGCCTGGCCTTGTGATCCAGATGTTTTATAATTCCTTTATCTGGCAGGCGGAGTATTACCACCTGACCATGATCGGCGCTTATCTGGGCCAGGTGGACCAGGTGCTGGACGTGCCCTACCTTATCGTGATGGGGATGACTGCGGCGCTCTTTTTACTGGCGTTAAAAAAGCCGGGAGACGAGACAGTGTATTTTACCGGAAAACAAAGGGTATGGATCTGGTTTTTGGCCGCTGCGGCAGGGGGAGCGGCGATGTTCTCCATGCTGGTAGCGTGGACGCCGGTCACTTCTCTGGTGATCAACGGCGTGCAGGGAAGGTATTTTATCCCCTTCCTGCCAGCAGTATTGATGACAGTGAAAAACGGCTGGATCGTCTGTAAGACAAACCGGGACAGGGAGATCCTGTACCTGCTCCTCTGCGCGGATATCTTCGCGGTCCTCAGACTGTTTAGTATTGTCAGCATGAGGATCTAGTGGTATAGTTGCATAAAACGGCGCCGTTTTATATGCAGGTGAGAACGGCTGCAGATGATATTGAGAATCAGAAAGGATGGAAATCAAGATGGGAAAGATAAAAGTAACTCCTTGCGAGATCGAAGGATTATATGTGATAGAGCCTACCGTATTTAAGGATGAAAGAGGTTATTTCGTAGAGACTTATAACCAGAACGATTTTAAGGAGGCAGGGCTGGATATGGTGTTTGTCCAGGACAACCAGTCCATGTCTGTAAAAGGCGTTTTAAGAGGCCTTCATTATCAGAAACAGTACCCCCAGGGGAAGCTGGTGCGGGCGATCCGGGGAGAAGTATTCGACGTAGCTGTGGACCTGCGGGTAGACTCCAAAACCTATGGGAAGTGGTTCGGTGTGATCCTGTCTGCGGAGAATAAAAAGCAGTTTTATATTCCGGAGGGCTTTGCCCACGGCTTTCTGGTGCTTTCCGACGAGGCGGAATTTGCTTATAAATGCACGGATTTCTACCATCCGGGAGATGAAGGCGGCATGGCCTGGAACGATCCGGACATCGGCATCCAGTGGCCGATCGAAGAAGGAACGGAACTGATCATTTCCGAGAAAGATAAAAAATGGGGCGGCTTTAAGGAAACCTTTAAGTTCCACGCCGTTTAAAAGCCAAGAAAGGAAACATTTCAGATGAAATACGTATTGTCTCTGATCAAAGAGATGATCAAGAAGAGAAAGCTTATATGGGATCTTTCCAAGGCAGACTTTAAAAAGCGGTTTGTGGGATCGTATTTTGGCATCGTGTGGATGTTTATCCAGCCGATCGTGACAGTGGTGATCTATTTTTTTATCTTCCAGCTGGGATTTAAGAGCGTGCCGCCTATACCGGGCGTGCCGTACGTCCTCTGGCTGGTGCCGGGCATCGTGCCCTGGTTCTTTTTCAGCGAGACGTTAAACTCTGTGACCAACTGCCTGCAGGAATACCATTACCTGGTTAAAAAAGTGGTGTTCCAGGTGGAGATCCTGCCGGTGATCAAACTGATCTCCTGCATGATCGTTCACGGGTTCTTTATCATCATCATGATCATCATGACCCTGTGCTACGGCCGTCTGCCTATGGCTACATGGATCCAGATCCTGTATTACAGCTTTGCGGCTTCCGTGCTGGCTCTGGGCATCGGATATTTTACCTGCGCGGTCAATGTGTTTTTCAAGGATATGGCTCAGATCGTGAGCATCTGCCTGCAGTTCGGCATGTGGCTGGTCCCGATCATGTATCACGAATCTCTTTTTACAGGGAACGCGCCGTGGGTGCTGCCGCTTTTGAAGCTGAATCCTTTTTACTATATCGTGGCAGGCTACCGGGACAGTATGCTTACCGGAAACTGGTTCTGGGAAAGGCCGACGCTGACGCTGTATTACTGGGCGGTAACAGTCGTAGTATTTTTAGTAGGGCTGAAAGTATTTAAGAAGTTAAGGCCTCATTTTTCAGATGTACTCTAAAGGAGAACGTCATGGTAAAAGAATTGTGGATAAGCTGGAAGGATCTCCGCATACCTGTGGAGGTCCTTTATTCTGCCAGAAAAACCTTTGGGCTGGAAGTGACCGCGGACTTAAAGGTCAGGGCCAGGGTCCCGAAACGGGCGTCTGACAGACAGATAAAGGAATTTGCAGAGGAAAGAAAGGTCTGGATCGTGGAAAAATACCTTCTCCAGATGGAGCGGGCTAAGAAAAAGCAGGACAGGCCTGCGGCAGATTATGAGAAAGATCCGAAGCTGGAAAAGCTTTACCGGGAAAAAGCAAGGGAACAGATCGAAAAACGGGCGGCGCATTTCGCCGCTCTGATGGGCGTGGATTACGGAAGGATCGCTATCCGCAGCCAGAAACGGCGGTGGGGCAGCTGCAGCGGAGCAGGCAACCTGAACTTTAACTGGAAGCTGGCGCTTATGCCGCCGGAGATCCTGGATTATGTGGTGGTGCACGAACTGGCCCACAGAAAAGAAATGAACCATTCTCCCAGGTTTTGGGCGGAGGTGGAAAAGATCCTGCCGGATTATAAGGAGAGGAGAAAGTGGCTGAAGGAAAACGGGGCGATGGTATGAGAGAAGGTAACCGTTCAGGATGGCGCTTTAAAACTCTAATTCGCAAAGTAATATTGGATCATAATAAGGCAAAGCGTTGACAAACTAAGAATTTTATGGGATAATCAAATTGAACCACTGAAAACGTGAATACGTCGTAGGTGGTGTTTTTATTTCTTAGGGTAGATGACTAGTCCATATTTTTCAGGGCTGGCCTTTTCGTTAAAGATTCCATTTACAGATAATGTGACCATTACGCGACTGATAAAATCTCGATCGATAATGTTTGCGACACGATTGGGGAGAGGCTTGCTTTTGTATCGTGTAAGGTAATAAAGATGGACAAAATACGATATAAAATCACTAATCTGTATAAAATAAGATTCCTCAGAGTCTTTTTCTAGAACATCTTCAATCATATTTTTAATTGGCTTATTAATATACCCCCCAAATTGTGAATGAATAGGATTAAATGCTCTTATAGCTCTGGCTGTTTTTCTCATAGGAGCAATGCGGCCTTTGTCTGTAATAAGGAGAAAATTCCAGTCTCCTTGGCTGTCATTTTCAATCCGTTGAACATTATAAGTAAGAGCATTTTCCAATATGTGATAATTTTTAATAGTAATCCTGGTTTTATCAATGATTACATTGATAGATGCGAGGTTGAGAGAAGCGATCATTAAAGTGAATTTTTTAAGAATCTCTGTTTTTTGTTCATGCGACCATTGGTAGGAACGGTAGGGATTCTTATCGGTGAGAAAATGTTTGGTATGCATTTCCTGACTTGTGTGAAATCCGTATTCTTTTTTTAGGTTACAGCGAAAAGCTCGGATAATGTTATAATTATCCTGCCAGGAACCGCATGGCATATATACGCTGGTAAGAATAAACGTATCGCTGGATTTTGTATTTAATCCATCGTCGCCAGTTTCATCAAAATATACAATTTTTGTCTCCATAAAAACTCCTTTGTGGTTGATGCTGCGATTGAATTAAATCGTATTAAGATGACGATCCCTAATAAATCAAACAGCAGAAATCAAAGATATGTAAATATATGATATGGTTTCATGTGATACAGATATGTGTGCCTGAGAGGGCGAAAAGGAGGCGTAAGACCATCTGCTGCGATGATCCTACACCTGGACGGAATTACAGTGTCCGCGCCCGTTCCGCGATGCTCTGATGGAAATTGATCACCTTGTGCTCGTATTCTTCATCCATGTATTTTGAAGTGATCAGAAAGTCTGCGGTCGCCTTGTTGTTAGCGATGGGAATATCATATACCTGGGCGATGCGCAGCAACGCCTTCACATCCGGGTCGTGAGGCTGCGCAGTCAGCGGGTCAGAAAAGAATACCACAAAGTCGACCCGTCCCTCTACGATCTTAGCGCCTACCTGCTGGTCGCCGCCTAAAGGGCCGCTGTTGTAGCCTTTGACCGGAAGGCCGGTAGCTTCGGTGATCATGCGGGCAGTAGTTCCCGTCCCGCATAAAAAGTGATGTTTTAAAATTTCTTTATTTGCGTCACACCATTCAATGATCTCGTGTTTCTTACTGTCATGGGCGATCAGGGCGATATTTTTCTGCTTCCCGATCGTAAGCGTCAGATAATCCATAGAAAATCCTCCTTTTTTGAAAGTCAGAGACATTGTATGCCTCCGTTACCATTTAATGCATAATTTGTCGGGGCTGTCAAGAGAAATGACAAAGATTTAACAAATATTTCATATTCCCGGTAACAGTTCAGGATAGCGGAAAAACGATCCCATAGCATAAACCATGTTGGGCTGAGATCGAATAAAAGTATTAGAAATATTAATTCAAGATAAAGATCAATTAATTTTACAAATGGTTGCGGGCGTGCTATAAGTATTTCAGCAGAGATAAAGAAGGGGGAGGAACGGACATGTTTCCTATCGACAAAGATTCAAAATTTAGTTTTTCTAAAGCAGTTTACTATAATTTCCACCCTATTCCAGTGAAAAAGCCCTGGCGGGATGCAACAGGCGGATTCGGCAATTTCGCTCCGCTCCAGGGCTGGGTGGACATTTATGATTCGGAAGGCTATAGCGGCGGCACATTTTGCTCCATGGGTATTGTGAACAACATCCTGCCGCTGATCCTTACGGGAGAGACACGGACTTATGAAGAATGGTACAACTATATTTACTGGAAAATGAGAAATTTTGGCTTTCAGAGCGGTCAGATCGTTGATCTTGGCCAGCTGGACCTTATTATGCTGGAAATCATGGCAAAGAGAGAAAATAAACCTCTTCATCGTTTTCTGGGCGCGGAGAAAGACTGGGCGGCATGCTACAAGGGCGGCGGTTCCCTTTTGTCTGACGACGAAGACCTTCTTTCTGATATGACCAGGTATGTAGAGGAAGGCTATAAAACGATTAAATTTAAAGTCGGAAGCGACTGGGGCAGGAACATGGAAAGGGATGCAAGGCGGATGGAAAAAGTCCGGGCCGCAGTAGGAGATGATATTGAGATCGCAGTAGATGCCAATCAGGTATGGGATGTAGAAAACGCCCTGAAATTTGCCGATATGATCCGCCCATATCGTCCGGCATGGTACGAAGAGCCGGTTCATTCCCATGATATGAACGCGATAAAAGAAGTAAAGGAGCGTTCCGGAATGATGATCGGATATGGAGAATCTATGCGCAATAAGTTTGCATTTGAAACATATGCGGAAAAGGGCGTCGATCACCTGATGCCTTTAGTGGGCCGTATGAGCCGTATGAGCGATCTGCTGGATATCAGGGATCTGGCGAGAAAGAACGGGCTGCGCTTTTCTTCAGGCGGGACAGTGTGGCTCAATGCTGTTTTCGGCGCGCTATATGATGAGAACGAGATGCTGGAGAATCATGAGCCGATGACAGCTCCTATCGGCGACTGCCTGTCCGTTAAGCCGGAAGAGAAAAACGGGCGGCTCTATCTGCCGGATATCCCAGGAAGTCCGATCCGGCTGGATATTGAAAAACTGGAAAGAGACAGGACGCTGGAAAGCGTCAGATATTTCTACACAGATACAGTAAAACATAACTTTGCCGTAAGAGCAGCTTATTAAAGCTGCAAAGGCGGATAAAAAAAGAATGGGAAAACAGGAGAGAATGTTTTCCCATTCTTTTTGGGCGATAAGCCGGGCAAGCGGCGGCCAGGCTTGCATGAGCAGACATTTGCCGGGCAAGCGTTCGCCATTCTCCCTTATCCGCAGCTGTTTCTGACATATTTCTTACCATTTACGGAAAAATATAGGAATAAGGTGCACGGAAAATTTTTTTATGCTATACTAATGGCGATGTACTACCCAACGGAGGAAAGCTATGGCTGACGAATATGCGATCCAAGTCAAAGATGTGACTAAAATATATAAATTATACGATAAACCGATTGACCGGCTGAAGGAGTCCTTAAATCCGCTGCATAAAAACTATCATAAGGATTTTTATGCCCTGAACCATATTTCCTTTCAGGTGAAAAAGGGAGAGACGGTAGGGATCATCGGAACCAATGGTTCGGGAAAGTCTACGATCTTAAAGATCATTACCGGCGTGCTCACTCCTACAGAGGGGGACGTACAGGTAAAAGGGGTGATCTCAGCCCTGTTAGAGCTGGGCGCCGGGTTTAATTCGGATTATACAGGCATTGAAAATATCTATATGAACGGCACGATGATGGGCTTTACGAGAAAAGAGATGGACGCCAAGCTTCAGGATATCCTGGACTTTGCGGATATCGGCGATTTCGTCTATCAGCCGGTGAAGACCTATTCCAGCGGTATGTTCGTCCGTCTGGCCTTTGCCCTGGCGATCAATGTGGATCCGGAGATCCTGATCGTAGACGAGGCGCTTTCTGTAGGCGACGTATTTTTCCAGTCCAAATGCTACCGGCGGATGGATGAGATCCGGAAAAACGGCACTACGATCCTGATGGTCACCCACGATATGGGAAGCATCATCAAATACTGTGATAAAGTCGTTCTTTTAAATAAGGGAGAGTTCATCGCCGAGGGCGAGCCGGGCCGTATGGTGGATATGTATAAGAAGATCCTGGCCGGGCAGATGGATTCTCTGAAGGAAGAGCTGGAAGAGATGAATGATTTTTCCGGCGAAAAGGCGCTGGAAGATGGAAAAGAGCAGCTGTTTGAGAAGAAAAAGTTTGAAAAAGAAGCCAGCGGCCATACGGGGCTGATGAAGGACAAGATCACTATCAACGCCAGCCGTACGGAGTACGGAGACGGCAGAGCGGAGATCTTTGATCTTGGGCTTTGCGATGAGAGAGGAAATCTGACCAATCTCCTGCTAAAGGGAGAGATGTTTACGATAAAGGAGCGGATCCGTTTCAACGCGGATATCCAGGCTCCCATCTTTACGTATACGATCAAGGACAAAAAGGGCACGGACCTGTCAGGGACCAATACCATGTTTGAAGGCACGGATATCAAGCCGGTAAAGAGAGGAGACGTTTACGACGTTTCTTTTAAGCAGAAGATGACCCTTCAGGGGGGAGAATATCTTCTTTCCATGAGCTGCACCGGTTTTGAAAACGGGGAGCACGTGGTATACCACCGCCTCTATGACGTGGCCAATATCACGGTCATTTCCAATAAGAATACTGTGGGAGTCTACGACATGGAGTCCGAGGTGGAGACGAAGCTGACAAGGGCAGGTGAAAGTTAAAGCTATGAAGAATACAGCAGCAGAATTGCTGGATTTATGGGAAAAATATGACGGAAACAGCGAAAAGATCCTGGAAGAGCACGTGGATCTGGGCTATCTGTATGCGCTGTCGAAAGCCAGGGAAAATCTTCTGGAGTGGTTTCCATTTCAGCCAGGGAAAAAGATCCTTGTGGATGGAGCGGACTGCGGAAGCCTGGCGGGACTGTTCCTGCAAAAGGGGCTGGAAGTGACTGTTCTGGACGATTCTGCAGACCAGCTGGCATTTACGAAGACCCGCTGGCCGAAAGCAGCCTGCATACAGGGCCGCCTGTCCGGCAGCCTGGAAGCATTAAAGGGCCGGACGGGAAAAGTGGATTATATCTGCATAGCAGGTTCCCTGGAAGAAGAGGAAGAGGCGAGAAACCGCCAGATAAAAAACGCAAGAAAGCTTCTTGCGCCAGGCGGATATCTTTTTGTGGCTGCAGACAACCCTTCCGGCTTAAAGCACTGGGCCGGCGCGCCGAAAGAGGCCAACGCCATTGGAAGAAAGAGACTGAAAAAACTCCTTGAAAAGGGCCAGAAGGACCAGCGGGGAGAACTTACGATGTATTATCCATTTCCGGATCATAAACTTCCCACAGAGATCTATTCAGATAGCTGGCTTCCTGAAAAGGGAGATCTGTCAGGCGCAGTGATCTCCTATGATTATCCGGAATTTTTAAAGGCAGAGACAGGCCCTTCCTACGATATGATCTGCGAGGAAGGCAATTTCCGGGAATTTTCAAATTCATTTCTGGCAGTCTGGAGAAAAGGCGGCTGGGAAGAATAGGGCGGCATTTTTTTAGCGGCCCGATGGAGGAATGTATGGCAGAGGTTATTTATATAAAGTACAACAGAACAAGAAAAGAAGAGTTTCAGATCAGGACTGCGATCCTGGAGGAGAACGGCAGGAAATGGGTGGAGAAGTCCGCCCTGACAGACGCGGGGATCCCCCATATCGAGGCTTTTCTGTGGAAATATAAAGGGCTGACAAAGCAGAGAAGCGCAGTCCGCGCAGCGGAACCGATCCTGTCGGAAGACGGCTCATGCGCCCGTTTTCCCTATCTGGAGGGTAAGACCCTGGCGGAACTGCTGGGGCATAAGATCAGGGACGGAAAGGCTCCTGTGAAGGAGCTTGCAGAGGTAATGGACAAGATCTGCCAGGTGAAAGACGGCTGCCTCGTTCCTTTCCAGGTGACGAGAGAGTTTGGAAAGGTGTTCGGGGAGTTTGTCCGCTTAAAAGACGTGTCCATGACTGTTACTAATATCGATATGCTTTTGGAAAACATCCTGGTGACCGGCGACGGATGGTATGCCATCGACTATGAATGGGTCTATGACTTCCCTGTTCCCGTCCGCTTTGTAAAATACAGGATCCTTTTCTATTTTTACCGCAAATACGGCAGTCTTATGGAATATAAAGACCTGGGCCATTTTCTCGCCCAGTTCGGGATCTCTGAAAAAGAGGCGGAAACCTATGACGAGATGGAGGTCCGTTTCCAGCACTACGTCCACGGTGAAAATCAGGAAACTTACATGCTGAAATACCGGAAGAATTACAGGCAGGTAGAAGAGCTGGTAGGCGTGGAAGAGGAGATGAAAGAGGCCAGGGAACAGCTTTCCCATATGAGCGAGCTGGAGTATGAGCTGGAAAACAGGGATACGGAGCTGTCCAAGTTAAAGGAGATCCAGCGTCTGACCCAGAACCATGTGACCAATCTGGAGATCATTATCGGAGATCTAAGAAGGGAAAACGGCGAGCTGGCCAATACCTTAAACGTACTGAACCGCCATATTTCCCTGCCTTACAGGGCAAGGAGAAAGCTGGGAGTGATCTTCAACCGTTTCTTCCCCAAGGGGACCAGGAAAAGAAAGATCATGTCCTACTGCAAAAACACCCTGATCCATCCTGTTTCTTATATGAAGCTTTACACTACAGAAGAAGGAAGGAACCGGATCGAGGGGGACTTCCAGATCGGCGACGATTACCGGATCTACGGAAAGGTCCGTTTCCCAAAAGAGGAAAACCCGACGGTTTCTATTGTGATCCCGGTGTACAACCAGATCCACTATACCTATGCCTGCCTCCGCTCCATTCTGGAGTTTACAAAGGACGTAAGCTATGAGGTGATCATCGCGGACGACGTTTCAAGCGACGCGACGAAGGATCTTTCCCGGTACGCGGACAACCTGATGATCATGCGCAATGAGACGAACCAGGGATTCCTTAAAAACTGCAACCAGGCGGCGAAAGCGGCCAGGGGAAAATATATCATGTTTTTAAATAACGACACCCAGGTGACAGAGGGCTGGCTTTCTTCCCTGGTAAAGCTGATCCAGTCGGATCCGTCTATCGGCATGGTAGGCTCCAAGCTGGTCTACCCGGACGGAAGACTGCAGGAGGCCGGCGGCATCATCTGGAGCGACGGCTCCGGCTGGAATTACGGCCGCCTGGACGATCCGGACAAACCGGAATACAATTACGTCAAGGATGTGGATTATATTTCCGGCGCGGCGATCCTTCTGCCCCTCAGCCTGTGGAAGCAGATCGGAGGCTTTGACGAGCGTTTTGCCCCGGCATACTGCGAGGATTCCGATCTGGCCTTTGAAGTGCGCAAGGCAGGATACCGGGTGGTATACCAGCCTCTCTCCAAAGTCGTCCATTTCGAAGGCGTTTCCAATGGAACCGATGTCAATGGCACAGGATTAAAACGGTACCAGGTGGAAAACAGCGAGAAGCTGAAGGAAAAGTGGGCGGAAGAATTTAAAAAGCAGTGCGTCAACGACGGCAACCCCAACCCCTTCCGGGCAAGGGAGCGGAGCATGGGCAAAGAGATCATCCTTGTGGTGGACCACTATGTGCCCACCTTCGATAAGGACGCCGGCTCCAAGACCACATATCAGTATCTGAAGATGTTTATAAAGAAAGGCTTTGTGGTAAAATTCCTGGGAGACAATTTCCTCCACGAGGAACCGTACTCTACAGAACTGGAGCAGATGGGCATCGAGATCCTCTACGGGCCGGAGTTCCAGTCCAAGATCTGGGACTGGCTGAAGGAAAACGGAAAAGAGATCAGCATCGCCTACCTGAACCGGCCCCATATCGCCAGCAAGTATATTGATTTCCTGAAGAAATATACGGATATGAAGATCATTTATTACGGCCATGACCTTCATTTCTTAAGAGAAGGCAGGGAATACGCCCTGACTGGAAACGAGGAAAATAAAAAAGCTTCGGACTACTGGAGGAGCGTGGAGCTGTCTCTGATGAAAAAAGCAGATATGTCCTACTATCCCTCTTATGTGGAGCGGGACGCTATCCACGACATTGATTCCAGGATCCGGGTCAAGGACATTACGGCTTATGTATATGATGAGTTTTTGGAAAATATCAGCGAAGATTTTGAAAAACGGGAGGGCCTGCTGTTTGTAGGCGGCTTCGCTCATCCGCCGAACGCCGACGGGGTGCTTTGGTTTGCGAGGGAGATCTATCCGCTGATCAGAAAAAGGCTGGACGCGCCATTTTATATCGTTGGATCCAAGGTGACGGAAGAGATCCAGGCTTTAGAGCAGCCGGGAAACGGGATCATCGTCAAAGGCTTTGTATCAGAGGAAGAACTGGCCAGGCTTTACAGTTCCTGCCGGGTAGTTGTAGTTCCCCTGCGCTATGGCGCCGGGATCAAGGGAAAAGTCGTGGAGGCTATCTACAACGGCGCCCCCATCGTGACTACATCCGTGGGAGCCGAGGGAATGAAAGATATCGAAGGTATCATGCTGGTAAAAGATACGCCGGAAGAGTTCGCGGCAGTAGCGGCAGATCTTTATGAAGACCCGGAAGCCTGCAGGAAGATGAGCCAGGCCTCCCAGGCCTATATCCGGAAATATTTCAGCGTAGACGGAGCGTGGGAACGGATACAGGAAGATTTTACAGTGAAAGCGCTGCCAAGCGGCTGAGCAGGGCGCGAGCTAGCTCGCAGAACTGCGCAGCCATTTGGCAGCCAAGGTGGTATGAGGAAGAAGGCCGATAGGCCGGATTCCGAATACCAGCGGCGATTGCGAGAGTGCTGAGCGATCGGCTTTCACGGATGGAATAGAAGCGCTGCCAAGCGGCTGAGCGGGGCGCGAGCTAGCTCGCAGAACTGCGCAGCCATTTGGCAGCCAGGAGGATATGAGGAATATGGAAGCAATATTACTGGCCGGCGGCCTGGGTACGCGCCTGCGCAGCGTAGTGAGCGACAGGCCCAAGCCTATGGCCCTGGTGGAAGGAAAACCATTTATGGAATATGTGATCCAGGGGCTGAAAGCCCATGGGGTCACGGACGTTATTTTCGCCGTGGGATATAAGGGATCGATGGTAGAAGAGTATTTTCAGGACGGCAGCGCCTTTGGGATCCGCGCCTCCTACGCCTATGAGGAAGAGCTTTTAGGCACGGCGGGGGCGATCAAAAACGCGGCCAGGCTGATGAAAGGAGATCGGGTTTTTGTACTGAACGCGGATACCTTTTACCAGCTGGATTACAGCCGCCTGGTTTCCCTGATGGACGAGCAGAAACTGGATATGGCTCTCGTATTAAGAAAAGTAGACGATATTTCCCGGTACGGCCAGGCGGTCCTGGAAGGGTCACAGCTGGTGGGATTCAATGAAAAATCAGAAGAAGCGAAGCCGGGAACGATCAACGGGGGCGTTTATCTGATCCGGAAAGAGCTGATCGACCATATCCCTGAGGGCAAAGTATCCCTGGAAAATGAGATGATCCCCAAGTGGCTGAAAGAAAGACGCCCTCTGGGCGGTTTTGTAAACGACGGGTATTTTATCGATATCGGGATCCCGGAAGATTATTTCCGGTTTATGGAAGATGTAAAACAGGGAAAGATAGGGTAAAATAATGGAAAAAGTGGTGTTTATGGACAGGGACGGGACGCTGAACGAAGAAGTCCATTACCTTCACAGGCCGGAAGACCTGGTCCTGTTTGACGACGTGCCGGAGGGACTTCGGCGGCTGAACGAAGCCGGATTTAAGACTATCGTAGTGACGAACCAGGCGGGAGTAGCCAGGGGATACTATCAGGAAGAAGACGTAAAAAAGCTCCATCAGTATATGAATGAGCTGCTGGAAAAACAGGGCGCCCATATCGACCATTTCTTTTATTGTCCCCATCACCCGGAAAATGGGATCGGGAAATATAAAAGGGCCTGCAGCTGCAGAAAGCCGGAGACTGGAATGTTTCACATGGCGGAGGCCTTTTATGAGATCGATAAGGCCCGTTCTTATATGATCGGCGACAAGCTGATCGACACGCAGGCGGGAAAAAACTACGGAGTTACGCCGGTCCTGGTGGGGACAGGATACGGAGAAGAGTTCTATGAAAAGGTTTTAAAGGGAGAAGAACAAAAGAACTTTGATTTTTATGGAAAAAGCTTTCGGGAAGCAGTAGAGTGGATACTTCGCAAAGAAAGATAAGCATGGAGGAAGATAATGCAGCCAAGAGATTTTCTGGATGAACTGATCGAACGTTATCCGGCTCTGACGCCGGTAAAAGAAGATATTTGGAACTTATATAAGACGCTGGAGGAATGCTACGCCGCAGGAGGCAAGGTGCTGATCGCGGGAAACGGCGGCAGCAGCGCGGACGCGGAACACATTGTAGGAGAACTGATGAAGGGCTTTAAGAAAAGCCGCTCGGTTTCTCAGGAATTTGCGGACCGCTTAAAAGAGATCGATCCGGAGCGGGCGGACGAACTGATCGCAAAACTTCAGGGAGGCCTGCCGGCCATATCCCTTTCCAGCCACCCGGCCCTCTGCACGGCGTATTTAAACGACGTGGACGGAAATCTGATCGTAGCTCAGCAGGTTTACGGATATGGAAAGCCGGGGGACGTATTCCTGGGGATCTCCACTTCAGGAAATGCGAAAAATGTGATGTACGCGGTGGCCGTAGCCAAGGCAAAGGGCATGAAAGTAGCCGCGCTTACGGGAAAGGACGGAGGAAAGCTGGGAAAAGCGGCCGACGTTGCGGTGATCGTGCCGGAGCCGGAGACGTATAAGATCCAGGAATTCCACCTGCCCATCTACCATGTGCTCTGCCTTATGCTGGAAGAAAGGTTTTTCTGAAAATGACAGGACATACATTTGCGATCTGCGCTTACGGGGATTCCCCGTTTCTGGAAAACTGCATAAGGTCCCTTAAGGCTCAGACGGCAGAGACGGATATCATCCTCTGCACCTCTACGCCAAGCCCATATATTGAAATGCTGGCGGCAAAGTATGAGATCCCGGTGTTTGTAAGGGACGGGAAAAGCGACATCCAGGACGACTGGAATTTTGCTTATGAAAAAGCGGACAGCCGTTTTGTGACCATCGCCCACCAGGACGATATGTACGCCAGGGATTACGCGAAAACTTTGCTGGAAATGGCGGAAAAATATCCGGATATGACTGTATTTACCTCGGATTATGTGACGGTGAAGGAGCGGACGATGAAAAAGCATAAGGGTTCCGTGGAATGGATCAAGACGATCCTTCGCCTGCCTTTGCGCAATCCGCGGTGGAACGGGATAAGCCAGGTCAAGAAAGCGGCGCTTATCTTTGGCAATCCTATTTGCTGCTCCGCCTGCTCTTATAATAAAGAACAGCTGAAAAGCCCGTTATTTGATTCCCCGTTCCGCTACGTGCTGGACTGGGATACTCTCTGGAAGCTGGCTGGAAAGAAGGGCCGGTTCATCTGCGTGGAAAGGCCTTTGATCTACTACCGGGTCCATGGCGGGGCCACTACAAAAAAGTGGATCGGCGACAACCGGCGCATGGAAGAAGAACTGGCCATGTTCCGGAAATTCTGGCCGGAGCCGGCCGTGCAGCTTCTGGAGCATTTTTATAAGAAAGCGTACAAAGCTTATGACTGAGAAAACCCATAGAAATGGAAAAAATCTATATTATTATATACTTCCCCTTTTGGGGACGCTTTTTGTGCTGTGGTACATAATGGCGGCGACCTGGGATGTGGCGTATTCCGACTACATCCGCCAGATCCTCTCCTATCTGCCGGACGTATGGGATCCGGAGAAATTTTTCGTGGCGGACCTTCTGACAAGGATCCCGGTGAATTTCCCGGTAAGAGGATTTAACGTAAGCGTTCTGGGGTTTTCCGTGACCTTTGATCTTATCCTGGGTGGCCTTGGCCTTGGTCTGGCCGCGTTTGTACTGGCGGATTACGGAAGAAAAAAAGAGATCCCGGCGCTGTGGTTCGCCGCGTTCATGCTCATTTTTTTCAGCCTGAATAAGTGGGAGATGCTCACCAATGGAACCGGCTGGGTGCATTTTTTTGCGTTCGCCTGTTTTTATTATCATTATACAGTTTTTGACCGTATGGAGAGCGGGGATGGGAAAAAAGGAGACGCTCTCCGCCTGGAGGTCCTGCCGTTTTTCATCACCATATGCGCGGCGGGGCCGTACTGCGCTGTGTATACAGGCGTTATGCTCCTGGCTTACGGCTTTGCGGCGGGAAGAAAAAAGGCGGCGGACGGAACCTGGGATCTGAAATACCTGAAATACAGCATCTGCATGCTGATCCCGCTGTTCCTCTATATGTGGAGCAATTCCCATGCGGTATACGAGCACTCCGGGGCATACGAAGGCTCCATATTTCCGATCCTGGCAGAGCAGCCCCAGCTATTTGTAAAATTTTTTATTAAATCCTTCGCCGGGATGGCGATCGGCCAGGAGGCGTTTGAGGAGCTGGTAAATAAAGGGCTGTTCCCTTATGCAGTGGTATACCTGCTGGGGCTTTTAGTGATCGGAGGATATCTTGCGGCTCTGTACCTGAATTTAAAATACAGACTTTATGAAAAAACGGTCCTTCCACTGATCCTGATCCTTGCTGGCGGCATGAACCACCTGCTCATCCTGGCCTCCAGATGGATCTTTTTAAAAGACAGCTACGGAATGAGCTCCCGTTACGCTCTGCAGTTTCAGGTGGGGATCCTGGGGATCATCCTGACAGCCGCTCTTTTATGGGACAGGATAAAGGGGCGGTGGATCCGCCTGGCGGCGGTCCTCTGGTGCGTTCTTCTGCTTTTGGGCGGGGGATATACCACCTGGAGAGAGGTTAAGATCGCTCCGAACCGCCAGGAATGGGGAAAAACAGTAGCGGAAATGGCAGTTCATTATGAAGATTTCGACGACGACGAACTGATCTACTGGTTCCAGTACAGAAACGCGGACAAGATCAGGGAGGCCTTGTCTATTTTGGAAGAGAACCATCTAAATGTATTTCGAAACAGCGATGCAAAGTAGCAGTGTGGGATAGTTACAATTCAAGATAAGGAGAATGTATATGAAAGTTGTGATTCTGGCCGGGGGCTTTGGAACAAGGATCAGCGAGGAGAGCCATTTAAAGCCAAAACCGATGATCGAGATCGGCGAAAAACCGATCCTGTGGCATATTATGAAATACTATTCAGAATTTGGCTTCCATGATTTTATCATCTGCCTGGGATATAAGCAGTATGTGGTAAAGGAATTTTTCGCGGACTATTTTCTTCATACGTCAGACGTGACCTTTGACCTGGCCAATAACAAAATGGAGGTCCACAACAATTACTCTGAGCCGTGGAAGGTGACCCTGGTGGACACAGGGCTGAACACCATGACTGGCGGCCGGGTGAAAAGGATCCGTCCATACGTGGGAAACGAGCCGTTCATGCTCACCTACGGAGACGGAGTGGCGGACGTGGATCTTGCGGCTCTGAAGAAATTCCACGAGAGCCATGGAAAGATCGCCACGATCACCACGGTAAATATCGGCCAGCTGAAAGGCGTGCTGGACATTGATGAAAATAATACCATTGTTTCCTTCAGGGAGAAGGAGGAGACAGACGGAAGCCTGATCAACGGAGGCTTCATGGTGCTCAATCCGGAGATCTTTGATTATCTGGACGGAGACGACACCATATTCGAGCAAGAGCCGATGAAGCGGCTGGTGGAAGAGGGCCAGCTGAAATCTTTTTACCACAAAGGATTCTGGCAGTGCATGGATACCCAGCGGGAGATGAAAAAACTGGAAGAGCTGTGGCAGGCTGGAAAGGCTCCCTGGAAGATCTGGGATAACTGAGAGCAGCTTTCCGGCAGCAGGCCGGGATATGCATAGAAAGGATACAGAATATGAACGTGAATATGGAACAGCTTCAGGAATTTTATAAGGGAAAGAAAGTTCTGGTAACGGGGCATACGGGCTTTAAAGGTTCGTGGCTCGTCAGGATCCTGACGCTGGCAGGGGCTGAAGTTAGCGGCTATGCCCTTACGCCGCCGCAGACAGGCATTTTTTCCATCGCGGGCCTGAAAGATACCATAGACAGCCGCATTGGAGATATCCGGGATCTGAACCATCTGAAGGAGGTATTCCATCAGGTGCAGCCGGAGATCGTTTTCCATCTGGCCGCCCAGCCGATCGTAAGAGATTCCTATAAGGATCCGGTATATACCTATGAGACAAACGTGATGGGAACCGTATACGTGCTGGAATGCATCCGGCAGGAAACCTGCGTAAAGTCTTTTTTAAACGTGACTACAGACAAGGTTTATGAAAATCGGGAGTGGGAATATGGATACCGGGAATGCGATCCTTTAGACGGCTACGATCCCTATTCCAACAGCAAATCCTGCTCAGAACTGGCTACTCACAGCTATCAGAAGTCGTTTTTTGAAGATGGCAGGTGCAGGATCTCCACCGCCAGGGCCGGAAACGTCATCGGAGGCGGAGACTTCGCCAACGACAGGATCATCCCGGACTGCATAAGAGCGGCGTCGGAAGGAAAAGAGATCATCGTGAGAAACCCTCACTCCACCCGCCCGTTCCAGCATGTCCTGGAACCTTTGGGAGCATACCTGACGATCGCTATGAAACAGTACGAAGACAGAAAATACGAGGGATATTATAATGTGGGGCCGGACGACTGCGACTGCGTGACGACCGGAGAGCTGACCGATCTGTTCTGCCAGGCGTGGGGAGGCGTTTCCTGGATCAACCGCTATGACGGCGGCCCCCACGAGGCCTCTTTCCTGAAATTAGACTGCTCCCATATTAAAAAAGTCTTTGGATGGCGTCCCCGGTACGGCGTGAAAGAGGCGGTGGAAAAAACCGTCGAATGGTCCAAAGCTTATTTTAGAGGAGAAAATATGCTGGAAGTTACAGACCGGCAGATACAGGAGTTCTTCAGGGGATAAAGCGGAAGGCT
>DWZA01000069.1 GCA_019118365.1 Candidatus Lachnoclostridium stercoravium
CTTTGCTATCTCATTAAAATCCGCCCGTTTGGTCTGGATCATCCACTGTTCTGCTGCCATTTATCCTGCCATCCTCTGTTTTATTCTTTTCAGGCTCTGGTTTCTCCGCTTTATTACTCATGAAACCTTCGCTTCCTTTTCCTACTGTTTTTACATAGATATTATACAATAATCCACATGGAATTACAAAAATTTTCCGAGCACATTTTTTAATTTTTCTATTGACAAATCTGTTATAATAATGTAGAATATCTACTGTTGCAAATGAATACAGCAATGTGCGTCAGTAGCTCAGCTGGATAGAGCATACGGCTACGGACCGTAGTGTCGGGAGTTCGAATCTTCTCTGGCGCGCTGGAAACCTCGTGTTGCGTAACGCTTCACGAGGTTTTTTTTCGCCATAGGCTCGGCAAGCTGCGGCCACGCTCTGCATGAGCACGCATTTTCCGGGCAACGGACAGCTTTTCTGTAAGCTGCCCATTGCCCGGCGGATAGAGGGTGCTTCTTCCCCTATCCGATCTGTCCTATCTTATTCGATCACCCATTTGATACAGTGATCTTCCTTATTTTCAAATACTCTGTAGCCTTCCATGATATTTTCCAGGCTTCCCCTGTGAGTAATCAGGAAATCCGTTTTCAGCTTCCCTTCTTCTATATATCGCAGAAGTTCCTGGCAATAGCAGCCGTCTACTCCCCCAGTCTTAAATATAAGATTTTTTCCATACATAGACGGGAGAGGAAGGATCTGATCCCTCTCATACATCGCTACGATCACTACGATCCCATTGGGACGGGCGATCTTCCAGGCCGTCTGAAAGGTATCGCTGCCTCCTGCGGCTTCGATCACGCTGTCCGCCCCTCTTCCATCCGTCAGCTCTTTTATACATATCTCCGGATCATTTTCCGCCGGATCTAAAGCCAGATCCGCCAGCTCGTGTTCTATAGCGATCTGTCTTCGAAACCCGTCTCTTTCTATGATAATAACCTTTTCTGCCCCCAAAAGCCTGGAGCATTCTGCCGCGCAAAGCCCTACCGGCCCTGCTCCGATCACAGCTACCGTATCTCCTGGCCTGATCTCTGCCAGCTTTGCTCCCCAGTAGGCGCTGGACAGGATATCCCCGGTAAACAATGCATCTTCATAGGAAACTTTTTCCGGGATCTTTGTAAGGCCAGTGTCTGCAAAAGGGACTCGGACATATTCTGTCTGACAGCCGTCGATCCTGCAGCCCAGCTCCCAGCCTCCGTGAATGCAGTTATTTACATATCCTCTTCTGCAAAACCAGCAGTCGCCGCAAAATGTCTCGCAGTTTACTGCCACGCGGTCCCCTGGTTTCAGATCTTTGATATCTTTTCCAACTTCCGTCACCATCCCTGTAAACTCATGGCCCAGAACGATCCCTGGCACGGCTCTCGGAACCGCTCCGTTCTTTATATGGATATCGCTGGTACAGATCGTCGAGCACATGACCTTAACGATCGCATCCCGTCCGTCAATGATCTTTGGCATGTTCCTCTCTTCCAGGCCGATATCCCCTTTGCCCCGATAAACAACTGCTTTCATTTCCTTCCACCTCTTCCTGTAATTTTTGAAAATATGCTTCATTCCACTCTACTTCTTTGGCATTGGGCCGGATCTTGACCGCCATCTTGTGGAATTTATAAGCTGCAGAAATATCTCCCAATTTATCATAACACAGACAGAGATTTACTGCAGGCAGAAATCCATAACATTCTTTCTGGATAAACCCGCCGTTTTCTTCTTTTTTCTCGGCCTGAAGTGCTGTTTTATACCAGAATGCCGCTTCTTTCCATCGTTCTTTCTCCTGAAACCACAGCCCGATCTGGCAGCATATCTCCGCCCGCGGAACATCCATTGAGAAGCTGCGAAATAATATTGCCAAAGCTTCTTCATCATTTCCGCTTTCCCTGTAACAGTCAGAAAGCGTTTTGCACGCCTCTATTTTATTTTCCAGCCATCCTCCCGGCCCCTGTAAAAACTCCTGCAAAACTTCTGCCGCTTCTTCTTTCCTTCCATTATAATAAAGCTCTCTGCCGTAATAAAACAGTTCCCTGGGAACCAGTTTCCTTCCTTCACTGATCATCTTTTCGTAGATCCTTAAGTTTCTTCCTGCCTCTCCGTCCTTCTCTTTTTTATGAAATATTTCTACGTCTGTGTAAAGGATCTCGCCATGAGGAACGATCGCCTCATGCACACGCCCTTCCCACTGAAAGCTTCCATCGTTTTTCAGCAGGCGTTCTCTATAATAGGAAAAAACGGGTTCCCCGCTTTCATTAAAAGCCGCGGCATATTTCATCATGACCACATCCGTTTTCCAGGAAAGCGATTCCTTTACCTTTTTGAATTTCTTCCGGTTCTCTTCATCGATCACATCGTCCGCATCCAGCCACATGCAAAAATCCATTTTCGCTTTGGAAAATGAGAAATTCCTTGCCCATGCAAAATCGTCCTTCCATGGGATCTCATAGATCCTGTCCGTATACTTTTTGGCGATCTCTCTTGTCCGGTCCGTAGAACCAGTATCTACAATAATGATCTCGTCTGCCAGCGACCTGACTGATTCCAGGCAGCGTTCCAGAACATATTCTTCATTCTTTACGATCATACAAAGGCTTATGGAAGCCATTCTATCACCTGCCAGAACGTTCTTACCTTATCTTTATGCAGCGCGGCATTTTCTGAAAACAAAAAAGAGCCTTGCAATAAGACTCTTTTCTATGCCGGCGACCGGAATCGAACCGGTACGGGAGGTAAGTCCCGCAGGATTTTAAGTCCTGTGCGTCTGCCAGTTCCGCCACGCCGGCTTTTTCTGGTAATAAAATTACCAATGGGGCCTATAGGGCTCGAACCTATGACCCTCTGCTTGTAAGGCAGATGCTCTCCCAGCTGAGCTAAGACCCCGCAAAAAATATATTTTATAAAACGACCCGAATGGGACTCGAACCCACGGCCTCCGCCGTGACAGGGCGGCGCTCTAACCAACTGAGCCATCGGGCCAAATAATATAATTAACAAAAAGAAAAGTGGACCTTCGGGGACTCGAACCCAGGACCGACCGGTTATGAGCCGGTTGCTCTAACCAACTGAGCTAAAGGTCCAAAATAATAACGTACTGGACTCATAACTCATCCGTCAAGTACACTAAGCCGATGATCGGACTCGAACCGATAACCTGCTGATTACAAATCAGCTGCTCTGCCAATTGAGCCACATCGGCGTATTGATGACCCCAACGAGATTCGAACTCGTGTTACCGCCGTGAAAGGGCGATGTCTTAACCGCTTGACCATGGGGCCTTACTATCTTCCTTCCCTTTCTCTCTTCAGGGCTCTCTCC
>DWZA01000070.1 GCA_019118365.1 Candidatus Lachnoclostridium stercoravium
GTTACAAGCTTGCTTGTAAAAGCGATTTGACATATATCCTGGCATAGGGATGACATCCAGGGCTTCCCTCCAGCACAGAATGTGCTGGAGGGAAGATACACGGCTGAACTGTTACGTACTGTTACAAAAAAATAGAATGTCTACTTGACTTCAAAAAGAAAACCCTGTATCATCTTATATAAGTAATCAATACATAAAACTATCTATTTATAAGCTAAATTAATAGATAAGGACATTACAAATAATATATGAAAAGGAGAGATATACGATGGCAAAAGTAGGCATTGTTATGGGAAGCGATTCTGATATGCCTGTTATGGCGCAGGCTGCAGCGATCCTGGAAAAATTAGGTGTGGAATTTGAAATGACAGTTATTTCCGCCCACAGGGAGCCTGACGTATTTTTTGAATATGCAAAGTCAGCAGAAAGCAGGGGATTTAAGGTGATCATTGCCGGAGCCGGAAAGGCGGCTCATCTTCCAGGTATGTGCGCGGCTCTGTTCCCACTTCCTGTCATCGGTATCCCGATGAAGACTTCTGACCTGGGCGGCGTGGATTCTCTGTACTCCATCGTACAGATGCCTTCCGGCATCCCGGTGGCTACGGTGGCGATCAACGGCGGTACGAACGCAGGTATCCTGGCTGCAAAGATCCTGGCTGCTTCTGACAGCGAACTGCTGGAAAGACTGAAGAATTATTCAGAGGATCTGAAGAACGACGTTGTTAAGAAGGCTGAGAAGCTTGACGAGATCGGATATAAGGCATATCTGGAACAGATGAAATAATGTAACAGACCAAGGAGGGCATATGGATTACAAGAAAGCCGGAGTGGATATTGAAGCTGGCTACAAGTCAGTGGAATTGATGAAAGAATTTGTAAAAGGGACCATGAGACCGGAAGTTATGGGCGGGATCGGAGGATTCTCCGGAGCGTTCAGCGCGGCCGCTTTAAAAGGTATGGACGAGCCGGTGCTGCTGTCTGGAACAGACGGCGTAGGCACAAAGCTGAAGCTGGCTTTTATCATGGATAAGCATGATACCGTAGGGATCGACTGTGTGGCCATGTGCGTCAACGACGTGGCGTGCGCCGGCGGAGAACCCTTATTTTTCCTGGATTACATTGCCTGCGGCAAGAATTATCCGGAAAAGATCGCCAATATCGTAAAGGGAGTTGCGGAAGGCTGCAAGCAGGCGGGAGCTGCTTTAGTAGGCGGCGAGACTGCCGAGATGCCAGGCTTTTATCCAGAGGACGAGTACGACCTGGCAGGATTCGCAGTAGGAGCCGTAGATAAGAAAGACCTGATCACCGGAGACAGCTTAAAAGCCGGAGACGTGCTGGTAGGTATGGCTTCTTCCGGGATCCACAGCAACGGTTTCTCCCTTGTAAGAAAGGTATTTGAAAAAGAACTGACAAAGGAAGGCCTGGACACTTATTATGACGAACTGGGCGCAAAGCTGGGAGACGTTCTTTTAGCTCCTACCAAAATTTATGTCAAGGCCTTAAAGTCCATTAAAGATGCAGGAGTGACTGTGAAAGCATGCAGCCATATCACCGGAGGCGGCTTCTACGAGAACATTCCCCGTATGTTAAAGGACGGCGTAAGAGCCGTTATCAAAAAGGACAGCTATGAGGTCCCGCCGATCTTCTCTATGATGGCGAAAAAGGGAGAGATCGAAGAAGAGATCATGTACAATACTTATAATATGGGCATCGGAATGATCGTCGCAGTGGATCCTGCAGACGTGGATAAGACCATGGAAGCAATAAAGGCAGCCGGCGAGACGCCATATGTGATCGGCTCTATTGAAGAGGGAGAAAAGGGAGTGACGATATGCTGAGAATAGGAGTCATGGTTTCCGGCGGAGGCACCAACCTCCAGTCGATCATGGACAATATTGATTCCGGCGCGATCACTGGCGCAGAGATCGCCGTAGTCATCAGCAACAACCCAGGGGCCTATGCTCTGGAGAGGGCGAGAAACCACGGGATAGAGGCAGTCTGCATCTCCCCAAAAAGCTTTTCCGACAGGGAGGCTTTTAACGAAACTTTGCTTGAAAAGGTAAATGAATACCATCTGGATCTGATCGTCTTGGCCGGCTTCCTGGTACGGATCCCGCCGAAGATGATCGAGAAATACAGGAACCGGATCATCAACATCCATCCGTCTCTGATCCCCTCCTTCTGCGGCGTAGGCTGCTACGGCCTGAAGGTCCATGAGGCAGCTTTAAAAAGAGGCGTAAAGGTAACGGGAGCCACGGTGCACTTTGTGGATGAAGGCATGGATTCCGGCCCGATCATCCTGCAGAAGGCGGTGGAGGTAAAGCCGGGAGATACTCCGGAGATCCTTCAGAGAAGAGTGATGGAAGAGGCAGAATGGAAGATCCTGCCAAAGGCGATCCAGATGATCGCGGACGGAGAGATATAGAGACAGGATAAAGAGTAACAGTTCAGGATATCCTGGACTGTTACGTTTACGATTGGATAGGAGGATAAGACCGATGAAGATACTGATCGTTGGAAGCGGCGGAAGAGAACACGCTATCGCATGGAAGATCGCTCAGAGCCCGAAGGCGGAAAAGATCTACTGCGCTCCTGGAAACGGCGGCATCGCGGAATACGCGGAGTGCGTGGATATCGGAGCCATGGAATTTGAAAAGCTGGCGGCTTTTGCAAAAGAGAAGGAGATCGATCTGACCGTCGTAGGCATGGACGACCCGCTGGTAGGCGGCATCGTAGACGTATTTGAAAAGGAAGGCCTCAGAGTATTCGGCCCAAGAAAGAACGCGGCGATCCTGGAAGGCTCCAAGGCATTTTCCAAGGATCTGATGAAAAAGTACGGCATTCCTACGGCAGCTTATGAGAACTTTACCTCTCCGGAGAAAGCCCTGGAATATCTGGAGACAGCAAAGATGCCGATCGTTTTAAAGGCGGACGGCCTTGCTCTTGGAAAGGGCGTTCTGATCTGCAATACCCTGGAAGAGGCGAAGGCAGGGGTAAAGACCCTTATGCTGGACAAACAGTTCGGTTCCGCAGGAGACGAGATCGTCATTGAAGAATTTATGACAGGAAGGGAAGTTTCCGTCCTTTCCTTTGTAGACGGCGACACCATCCGTATCATGACCTCCGCTCAGGACCACAAGAGGGCGAAAGACGGAGATCAGGGATTAAATACCGGCGGCATGGGAACATTCTCTCCAAGCCCCTTCTATACAAAAGAAGTGGATGATTTCTGCAAAGAGCACATTTACCAGAAGACCGTAGACGCCATGAAGGCGGAAGGCAGGCCTTTTAAGGGCGTGATCTTCTTCGGCCTCATGCTGACCGCAGACGGCCCGAAGGTGCTGGAATACAACGCCCGCTTCGGCGATCCGGAGGCACAGGTGGTGCTTCCAAGGATGAAGAACGACATCATCGACGTATTTGAGGCCTGCGTTGACGGAACCCTGGATCAGATCCAGCTGGAATTTGAGGATAATGCGGCGGTATGCGTAGTCCTTGCTTCCGACGGTTATCCGGAACACTACGAGAAAGGCTTTGAGATCACCGGCTTCGACGCCTTTGCAGGAAAGGACGACTACTTTGTCTTCCATGCAGGGACAAAAAGAGACGGACAGGGCAGGATCCTTACTAACGGCGGCCGCGTTCTTGGCGTGACAGCAAAGGGAAAAGATCTGAAAGAAGCCAGAAAGAAAGCTTACGAGGCGACGGAGTGGATCTCCTTCGCTAATAAATATATGAGACACGATATCGGAAAGGCGATCGACGAGGCGTAAAGCGGGATCGGGAGCTTGTGTTAATTTCTATTTATATCCTTAATAAGCTATTATATCCTTAACAAGCGTTTTGAAAACAGGCAATTTTTTTGCATTATATCCTTAATATAGGGGTAAAAACGGAAAAATGGTTTTTCTATTTTTCCTTAATAAAGGATATAAATGCAAAAATGTGTTTTTCATTTCAACTGAAATAAATGGTGGAAAATGTAAAAATACATTTTCTATTTATATTTGAAACAAGAGCGGATTGAAAATTAATATGACAGAAAAACGTCATGGGTGGTCGGAAAGACTGATCACCTGTGGCTTTTTTCTTTTGCGCATTGAAAATGTTATGACAAACTAATTAATAACGGAACCTAAAAATGTATTATCAAAAATAAAGGAACATATTTGGAAAAACACATAAAAAAGTTGATTTATTACAGATAAAATTATATAATATTTACAAAAATGTTTGGGAGGAAATTAAAGTGGGTAAAGGTAGGAGATATTTGGTATGTATGTTAATAGCTGCACTGCTGGGCCAAAACGTGGCATATGCTGCAGAATGGCAGCAGGATAATTCCAGCTGGTACTATGAAGAGGATGGAATAAGACAAAGAGGATGGGTAAAAGATGATACAGGATGGTATCATCTGGACGATAACGGAAAGCTTCATTCTGGCTGGTATCTGGAGGGGCAGACATGGTATTTCTTGAATACGATACATGACGGCTATTATGGACGGGCATTGACTAATCAGTGGGCATGGATCGATGGTTATTGCTATTTGTTTGACCAAGATGGAAAAATGTATGCTGATTGTACGACGCCTGACGGATATACGGTCAATGCAGATGGAAAATGGACCGTGAACGGCACCGTACAGTATGTGGAAGGGAAGGGAATACGTAGTTCCGAAACAACAGAGACCAAGGATTCCTATGAAGACAGCGATGGCGGCAGCTCAGGCGGGAACAGTTCCGGTTCCGGCACGGAAAACGGCGAAGATTCAGAACAGGAAAATGCTGATGAAGGCGTTGTGTTTGAGGATTTTCCGGATATCGTATTTGCAAATAATGTGTCAGTTGAGGACGTTGCGTTTACTGCAGATTCCGACTCTGGCACAGTGCTGATTCCTGATTCGAATGCGATACAAGATTGGAATAACGGAGAGATTTATGTACTGCATGATGAAGAAACGCCTTGGAACGATATTGCTGTAAAGGTGATCAGTATTGAAGAAAGCGAGGACGGTGCAATCGTCCATTATGAGCAGCCGCAGCTGGAGGAACTGGTAGATTCTGTGGACATTTCAGAGATCGTAGAATCTGGAGGAATATTTATACCGGCTGAGGGCGTGACCGCAGAGGACATGTCTGTAAATACATATGCCATGAGAGCCATGAGTATATCGCCTATGTCTGTAAGCAGAAGCGCTGGTTCAGGAACTTTTGATGCTTTTAAGCCAGTCAGCGTTAAACTTCAGCTAGATGGCGGTTCCGTATCAGGAACTCTTTTGCTTAACCGCGTTTCCTACGATTATGATGCCGATAAGGTAGATGGTAAAATACAGATTAATTCCTGTGGATTGAAAGCGGATCTTACTACTACGTTCGCATTGTCAACTTCTATAGGTGGAGAGGTGCAGAGGGACATTCCCCTCGGAAAATATATTATACCTTTGAGTACAGGCGTTTGGTCGGAGCTTACAGTATTTGCTGATTTTACTATAGAGGGCGGTGCAGAGGTTGGAGTCAATATTGTAACGGAAGCAGGAATCCGTTATGTCCAGGATACAGGGTGGGATCCAACGCTGCAGTTTAGCCCCGCGTTAAGCTATGCGAAATTATCCGCTTCCGCTTCAATTATGATAGGGGCAGAGTATCCTGTGAAATTATTGGGAATCCAGCTGACGAGCGCGGGACTTCAGGGAGGAATTGTAGCAAACGGAGAGGCGAAGACGGTAAACGGCGATCCATCGCTGTACTGTATGGACGCAACGCTTTCCCTTGTCGGAAATATATTTGCAGAATTAGGCGATGATTTCCTCTCAGCGGAATGGGAGATATATAACCAGGATCTGCTTAATCCTTTTCACGCGGAGGAAACAGGTATTGTAAAGGAATGCACCCGTAAGGACTGCAGTTATAAGGGTTCCGTAACCGACTCCATAACAGGGCAGCCTGTAAAAGAGGCGAAGATAGAACTGTCCCTCGCCGGCCATAGCGAAGAAATCGTTTTTTCAGGAGAAGACGGAACATTTCAAGGGAAGCTCGCTATGCCGCATGAATATACAGTTAATGTGTCGGCGGAAGGATATAAGCCTTATGAAACGACGGTAATTCCTCAAACAGGGAATCCGCCGGAGCTTAAAATTGTATTGACGCCGGAAGATTATAACTTTAAGGGAAGCGTAGTCGATGCTGCTGCTCTTACGCCAGTGAATCAAGCGAAAATTGAAATTTACAGCAAAGGAACTGCCGTTGCTGTTCTGACAACGGATGCCAGCGGAGTATTCGACGGTTTAGTACCGCCAGCGACAGAATACAGCGTTCGTATATCTGCAAACGGTTATACATCTTATGAGACAACGGTAATTCCACAGGAAGGAAAGATTCCGGATCTTAAAGTGGAACTGTTGCCGGAGTCCGCATCCGTAGGAAGCTGGACAGCTGATGTTCGGAATAAGACAAATAATGAGCCGATTTCTAATGCAAAGGTTGAGCTGCTGAAAAATGATGCGGTATTAAATGTATTTTATACAGATGAAAACGGCTCTTGTAAAGGGACAAATTTAGAGGAAGGGACCTATACTCTCCGCGTATCTGCAGACGGTTTTGACGAGTACCAGGAATCTTTTAAAATTACAAGCGGAATAACAATACCTTTGAACATTACATTAGTTCCTGTTCAGCCGGCCGGGGAAGGCGGATGGGAAGCCTATGTATCAAGTGAAACAACCGGTGAACCGATTTCTCAGGCGCTTGTTTGGATTTTAAAGGATGATGTTCTGGATGAAGTCTATACAAATATGGAAGGCTTCTGTGAAGGAACTAAGCTTTTGGAGTCAGGAGATTACAGAGTTTGGGTTCGGGCTGACGGTTATGAAACTCTGGTTGAAAATATCCGAATTACAGGAAATGATACGGATACATATTACTGGAAACTACAGCCAATTCGTGACACAGAAATAACAACAGGTATTGTGGGCTATGTTACATGTTCAGAGAATCGCTCTTGGTATATTCCTGGTGCACAAGTGAGAATTTATCAGACTGACCAATTGATAAAAGAAGTATTTGCGGATGAAACAGGATTTTATGAATGCGAGTTAGAGAGTGGCTCAGGCTATACTGTAGAGATGTCAGCTCCTGGATATGTCACGAAAACATCATTTCCTCTGGATTTGAGTCAAAATGAGATTCGCAATGTTGAACTCAATTTGGAGATATTGACGGTTCCAGTTACTTTTAACATAACGGTGCCCCGTGGAAATCCTGTAAGCGTAGAAGCTTACTTTGAAATGACAGACGGCATTTTTTGGTTGGATGAAGAGCACTTTGCAGGCCTCGAGCCAGATGGTGATGTATTTAAAGCGACCCTATGGTATGGAACCTACACGCTCCATATTGATCGTGCTTGGGAAATATATGATGCAGACCAGAGTTTAGAGTGCCGCCCAGTAGAGATGGAAATAACTATTGATGAAAGTAATCAGGATGGTGCCGAGTTTGATATTGAACTGGAAGTCATCGAAGAACCACAAGAAAACATTCTGGTCAGCCAGGAATTTTTAATGGAGCCGAAGATAAATAATACGCTGCAGACAGAAGAGGCAGATATGACTAATCTAAATACAGAGAAAGTAACTGACATAGAAGAAGAATGTGAAGAGACAAAAGAAAATGAGACAGAGCTGGAAGAAGAGTCGGAGAGCGAGGTAACGGAAGAACCGCAGGAAACAGACGCAGAAGAGTCAGAGATAGAAGAAGAGAGTGAGGGGATAGAAGAAAGCGAGGCTGAGCCGGAAGAAGAGCCGGAGAGCGAGATAAGGGAAGAACCAGAAGGACCGCAGGAAACAGACGCAGAAGAGTCAGAGATAGAAAAAGAGAGTGAGGGGACAGAAGAAAGCGAGACAGAGCCGGAGAGCGAAGTAACGGAAGAACCAGAAGAACTACAGGAAACAGACGTAGAAGAGCCAGAAATAGAAGAAAGTGAGGGGACAGAAGAAAGCGAGACAGAGCTGGAAGAAGAGCCGGAGAGCGAGATAAGGGAAGAACCAGAAGAACCACAGGAAACAGACGCAGAAGAGTCAGAAATAGAAGAGGGTGAGGGTGAAGAAGAAAGCAAGGCTGAGCCGGAGAGCGAAGTAATGGACGTGGTACAGGAGACAGAAGAAGAGGTAAAAGAGGAAGATGACGCGGAAGAAGGCGAGACTGAGCCGAAAGAGGAGCAGGAGAACGAAATAACAGAAGAGAATATGAAATTATTCTAGTTTAGGAAGAATAGATTTCCATTTATTAAAGAATTAAAGTGTTAAGTATAGTTTAAGGGAGGATCCCTGCAGCTGATTTTATGGTAAAAGCAGATTATCATAAAATCAGCTGCAGGGATCCTTTTTTTGATAAAAGAAATTTGCCGTTGCAGCCTTCTGTATTGCAGTCTTACAACATGAACTGGATAGGATTTATCCAGGATTTGATTCACGGTATTGCAAAGGTATTTGTATACCGACCGCTTATGCGGTGCAGAATGTGGCATATACAGATGACGATACTGGAGCCTGCTGGTGGTAGCTGCGATTGCCGGGCAACGATTAGGACTATGCAACATACGTACGGCTGCAACGGTGTCAGCAGAGAGTGTGATTGTATTCGTTCTGCTTTAAGGATCAAGCTGGAATCTGGCATCTTCTAATCTTAAGATAGGAGGATGGAGAATCTGACGCGCAGCAATTCAGAACGACAGGCCATTAGGTAGTGTAAAAAAGTTTGTGTCTTTGGAAGAAAATGACTCCTTTTTGGTAAGAATTACGATATGAAAATTCTTATCGAAAAGGAGTATTTTTATGCCGGTAGCTAAGGAACAGATTCGACAGATTATTG
>DWZA01000071.1 GCA_019118365.1 Candidatus Lachnoclostridium stercoravium
CGGCGTGAATAAAGGCCGGGCGGTCAAAGTCCTTCAGGAAAGCCTGAATATCAGTCCAAAAGAAACCATGGTTTTTGGCGACCAGTTTAACGATGTGGAAATGTTAGAGCAGGCGTACTACAGCTTTGCTGTTTCCGATGCAAGAGAAGAAGTATGCCGCAAAGCGAGATTTCTGGCTGATAAAAGCACGGAAAAAGGAGTATTAAAGGTATTAAAATACCTTCTTTAAGGGAGAGCGAGGATATTTGTAATGCTTTTCAGATCAAACAGATGGAAATGGGCAGGTATGTTTTCTTTTTCCGTATTCCTGCTTGGAGGCTGCGGCAGCATTCCCCTGATGTCAGGGGCAGGAGAAGCGGCGGCATACACAAAGCCTCAGGCGATGATCATAGCAGCTACAGAACGAAACCGATATGAGTCTATTTATACGGACAAGATCTGGGATGTGCAGATCGATGAGGAAGGAACGGATTTTGAAACGTATCTTCTGGAACAGGTGCAGGCATTTTTAGAAGAGTTAAAAACCGTGACTATGATGGCAAAGGAACAGGGGATAAGCCTGGATGGAGCGGAGCAAGAAAAGGCTGCAGCTCTTTCTGAAGACTATTACAGCAGGCTGACCCAGGAAGACATCGACTACATGGGGATCTCCATAGAAGATGTGCAGATCATGTATGAGGAATACTGTCTGGCCAATAAGATGGTTACAGAGACGACAAAGGATATGGATCTGGAGATCAGCGACAGCGAAGCAAAGGTGATCGTACTTCAGCAGATCGAGGTATGGAACAGAGAAACAGCGGATATGGTATGGGCGCTGACCCAGGAAGAGGGGGCGGATTTCGAGGCGATCGCAGAGGAATACTCTGTAAACCCGGATCTTGAGCGGAAGCTGGGACGGGGAGAAGACGCTCCGGAGCTGGAGGAAACCGCATTTTCCCTGGCGGAAGGAGAGATAAGTCCGGTGATCGAGGTCGGGCCGGCATACTATATCGTGAAGTGTATTGAAGATTATGATATGGATGCTACTCAGGAACGGAAGCAGGAGCTGGAGATCCAGAAAAAAGATCAGGTCTTCGGACAGCTTTATAACGAATTCGCTGAAGAACATCCAGTAGATTTCGGTCCGGACATGTGGGATTCCCTGGACTTTTCCGCAGAGGACGGCTGTACCACGCAGAACTTTTTTCAGCTGTATCACGAGTATTTCGGCTGACATTTGTGACAGAAGATCCGAAAAAACGATTCTATAAAACGCCAGATCAGCGGCAGAGAAAACTCTGCAGGCTGACCTGGCGTTTTGTATGAAATTCTCGGTAAAATGCAGTCGCGATAGATTTTGATAGACCCATGGGAAATAAGCAGAGAGTATATGGCAGCAGCTGCTTATCCCTGAGTCCGATCAGCAGAAGAAAGCCCGGCACAGGCTGGAAAGAGCAGCCTGATCTGCAGTTCCCATTACCTCTCTGGCGGAATGCATGGCCAGCACTGGTACGCCGATATCTGCGGCCGGCATATTCAAAAGACCGGAAGCGATCGCTCCAAGGGTAGAACCGCCGGGAATATCCGAACGGTTGGAAAATTTCTTATAAGGAATGTGCTCTTTTCTGCAAAGACCTTCGATCACGCTTACAGAACGGGAATCTGTCGCGTAAGACTGGCGGGCGGCCATCTTGATGGCGACTCCGTCTCCAGGGGCCACCTTGTTTTTAGGATCGTATTTTTCACTGTGGTTTGGATGTACGGCATGAGCAACGTCCATGGAAAGAAGAAAACCGTTAAAAAGAGCGTCGTTCAGGCTGTTCTCATAACCAAACGAAGAATAGATCTTCTCCAGGACGCGTTCGGCAAGCGCTGTTCCTGCGCCCTGCTTTGTGAAGCTTCCGATCTCTTCATTGTCAAAGAGAGCGATCATATTCAGCCCATTCCTCCGCCTGCCCGTTATAATGCCGTCCAAGGCGGCCTGTACGGAAGTCAGGTTGTCCAGGCGGGGAGAGGAATAAAATTCTCTGTCTATTCCCAGAAGCGCGCCTTCCTCGCAGTTATAGATAAAAAGCTCATAGTCCAGGATATCGTCCGGCTCTTCTCCGATCTGAGCGGCCAAAAGTTTCAGAAAGCAGCCGTCCTTTTCCAGCCCGTCTGTGACCATGCTGAGGATCGGAAGCATATCCGTCTGCGGGTTTAAAGCGATCCCTTCGTTCACCTTTTTGTTCAGGTGGATGGGAAGGCTGGGGATCGTAAGGAGCGGCCTCTGAAAATCAGTAAAGATCGTTTTGGGCTGGAATGGATCTTCGCTTTTTAAGCAGACTTTTCCGGCAATGGAAAGGGGGCGGTCCAGCCAGGAAGAAAGAATGGCGCCGCCGTATATTTCCGCGTTCAGCTTACAGTATCCTTCTGAAAAGATCTCCGGGGAGGGCTTCAGCTTCAGGCAGGGCCAGTCCGTATGGGCAGAAGCGATGCGGATAGAGGAAGCGTCGCTGAAATCCTCTCCAATGGAAAAGGCAAACAGCGTGGAATCAAAGGCTTTTACATAATAAGAGCCGCCGGCTTTTATTTTATCACCCCATTTTTCACTCAATCCCAATGGCAGAAAGCCGGCGTTAGAAAGCTGGCTTTCTGCGTTCTGTATGCAGTGGTAGGGGGAGACAGAAGCCTGGATCAGTTTCTCCAGTCTCTGGATATTGGTAAAAGAAGTGTCGTTCATGTTGCAGATCCTCCTGTTGTGGTTGGAAAGTAATGACATTATTATACCTTGTCCACTAAACTCGTGGAAGACCTCGTTAAGTGGACAGGTATGACTCGCACTAGGCTCGAAAATACCTCGCCAAGTGCTCCTATTATACCATGTCCTCCGGACATGATCCCTCCGGGGGATGCGCACGGCCCGGTATTGCGTTTTAACGCCTGACGGCGTTACCGGGCCGGCGCAAGTATAATACCTGTCGGTATTATACCATGCCAACTAAACTCGTGGAAGACTACTATGTTATTTTTAGTTTCTTACCGGCTTTGGTCTATCTGGAAGCTGGGCCAGGATAACGCCGCAAAATACCAGAGCGCAGCCTAAGAGTTCTTTGGGCGCAAGTATCTCATGAAGGATCAGCCACCCGAAGATAGCGGAAAATACAGATTCCAGGCTGAGCAGCAGCGAGGCTGATGCAGGGTCCGTATTTTTCTGGGCTATCACCTGCAATGTAAAGGCTACGCCGCAGGACATGACGCCGGCATACAGAACAAGAAAACGGGCGGCAAAAATATCTTCCAGCCGCGGCGTTTCCAGCAGGAAAGCAAAGCCCCACGAGATCACGCCGGCTGTGAGAAACTGGATGAAGGATAGAAAGATCCCGTCTGCTTTCGGTGAAAAATGATCGATCGCCAGGATATGCGCGGCAAAAGCAATGGAACATAGAAAGATCAGGCAATCTCCAAAGCCTGCGGAAAAGTTTTCTTTTATACACAGCAGATACAGGCCAAATACAGCAGCGGCCACGCTGAACCAGATTTTTCCGGGAGTTTTCTTCCCCGTACAGAGCCGGCATAAAGGCACGATCACAATATAGAGGGCGGTGATGAAACCAGCCTTTCCTACGGATGTGTAGGCAAGCCCTGTCTGCTGGATGGCAGATGCGGTACAGAGAGCGATACCGCAGCAGATACCTCCTTTTATCCCTTCCCGCACCTGTGATCTGTTATTATGAAATATCCGGTAAAACGCGCCGGCGGCGCGTTCTGCCGGATATTGCCTGTTTTTATGTACAAAGAGCAGAAGGAGCATGCAGGGAACCAGCGCCGCCGCTCCTAAAAGAAAGCGGACGCCGTTAAAGGTAAAGGCTCCCAGGTATCCGGTTCCAACGCTCTGGACAACAAAAGACAGACCCCAGATCAGGGCGGTAAGTAAAAGCATGACGCTGCTCTTAAATTTTTTTCTGCTCATCGTTTTTCTGATGCACTTCTGACAGCGTCGTCATGTTCTTTTGTGAGGCGGACACCAGTAGGAGTGAGGCAGCAGCCGCTGCAGCACATACCAAGCTCTCTGGTAATATCAGTGCCAACCCTTACCATGATACGGCTCATTTCCTGAAGAGGGATCACAACATCGAAACCAGCGCATACAGACTGGGCGCAGGCTGCGGCCACCGCTACGCCAGCAATGTTTCGTGCAAGACAGGGAACCTGTACTAATCCGGCTACCGGATCGCAGATTAGCCCAAGGAAACACTGAAGGCTCATAGAAGCGGCGTCACAGGCCTCTTTTGCCGTACCGCCCATCAGCTGTACCAGACCCGCCGCAGCCATGGCGGTGCCGCAGGCTACTTCCGCCTGGCAGCCATGAGTCCCGCCGGCAAATTCGTTGCCGTCTACCATCATTAAGACGCCGATCATGCCTGCACACATCAAAGCGTCATAAAGCTCATCGGGGGAAGATCCCATCTGTTCAGCGGCGGATAAAAGCAGACCAGGTACAATGCCGGAAGATCCTCCAGTAGGCACACAGACGATTTTCCCGGATGCATTGCTGTGCTCCATGATCCCCAGGGAAGCTGGGATGGCTTCGTTTAAAAGGCCCAGGGAGGGCATGGATCCAGTACCGATCCGACCATGCATCCTGGCAGCCTTTGGACTTACGATCCCCTTAAATGAAAGACCTGGATCGTAGCCTCCTTTACGGGAATTCCGCATAATACCTAAAAGCATATTGCCATAATCTTTTGTCTGTTTTTCATCCCATCCGCTTAAAGACATCTCATAAGCCACGGCAGCCTGCGCCGGGGAACAATGATTTTCTTCGCAGTAGGCGATCAGGCCTTCCGGCGTTTCAAAAGGAGGTTTCCTGGTGATATCGGCTACGATCGGGTGGATCGGAGCGATGGTACGGATCCGGAGAACTTGGGGATCGTATTTCAGATTTTCCAGGAATTGCTGACCAAAGGGGCAGGCGCTTCGGATATTTACGATGGAATATTCTTTCCCTGTGACACATATACAGTCGTTTATATGGCTGAGCTGATCCTTGATCTTCCCGGAAAAACGAACGGCCTCTTCCTGATCCGGTTTTTTCAGGAAGATCAGAAGCTCGTGGTTCATGCCGCGGATCGTAAGAGGACAGTCGTCGATAAAGTGTGTGCAGAACGCGCCGCCGCCAACGGATTCCCCGATGACAGTGAGCTGGGAACCGTCATGAGCTGTCATACGGATCCGAACGGTTTCCATGCCTCCCACCGTCAGATCGTCCACTTCGGCAAAGGAGACTTCCATACCAGCTTTTTTTGCGTTTTCATAGGCTTCTGTAAAGCCGGGAGCGTTCTGTTCCTTCCCTAACAGGCCGTTGATAAAGGCGATATCGCTGCACATTCCGTAAAGGGTGTTTGGAAACGCCCCTTTTGTATAGTATTCGATCACAGCTTTTTGGGGAATCTCGCCCAGAAGCTGCTGGCATACAAGGCCTATGCGGACAGGGCCGCAGGTATTGGAGCTGGAAGGCCCCGGTGTGATCGGGGCCAGAGCGTGGTTAAAAATAGTATTGTATTCCTTCATTTGTCAATCCCTCCCTGTGCTTTACATATATCCTAAAATTCTTGGCAGAAATTCGGAAAACGGCGGGAACAGCGTGGTAATGAGCAGGGTCGGGAACCATGCGCACGCGATAAGGATCAGCGTTGGCTTCAGCATGTCCTTTACCTGTGCTCCAGTGATACGTCCGGAAAGATAAAGCAGGGGAGCGGTAGGAGGAGTGATATTTCCCATACCGATATTGACGCCTAAGATCGCTGCAAAGTGGAAAACCGATATATCCAGGCTCTGCATGATCGGAAGAAGGATCGGTGTTAAAAGGATCGTGTTGGAGCAGTCGTCCATGAGCATTCCCATGATGACCATGAACAGGTTCAGCATAAGAAGGATCACATACTTATTTGTGGAAATCTGAGTCAGCACTCCAAGGATCATATCCGGAAGATTTTCTGTCATATAGAGACGGCTTAAGATCTGGACCGTCAGGGTCATGGCCATGATCACTCCGGCGGTCTTTCCGGCGTCTACCATGGCGATCTTGTAGGTATTAAAGTCGATCTTTTTGTAATACAGGATACCTACAGGGATCGCGTATAGAACAGACAGGGCCGCAGATTCTGTAGCGGTCAGGAAACCGGCGTAGATACTTCCAAGGATGATGACTGGCATCAAAAGCGCCGGAAGAGCGCTTTCGCCGGCTCTCTTTTTCTTCTGTTCTTCTTTGATCTGCTGAGTAAGTTTTGCATTTTCAATAATAGCGTCTGTGATGCCGGTGGAACCGTTTTTGCGGTATAAAAAGCAGTTGACAACGCTCAAAAGGATCGTCAGAGTAATGCCGGGGATTACCGTTGATACGAAGCAGCCCAATACAGAGGAGTTGCTTGCCCAGGCAAAAAGGATCATGATCATACTTGGCGGGATCAGGATGCCCAGCACGCCGGAACTGGCGACTAAAGCGCCCACTAATCCATCTTTGTATCCGGCCTGCTTTAACCGGGGAGCCATAATGGCGCCGACGCAGGAAACAGTAGCGGAGGAACTGCCGGAAACAGCTCCGAATACCGCGCAGGAAACGCAGGTGACTACTCCAAGGCCGCCTTTGATCTTTCCTAAACGTGTTTTTTCTACCGCGCCTACCAGCTTTTCGCCTAAACCGCCCTGGTTGATCAGGGAACCGGCCAGTACGAAAAGAGGGATCGTAAGGAGCAGGATCGTATTGATGCGGTTGTAACCGTTGATCAGGAGCATCTGCGGATCCTGACCGTTTCCAAGACAGATCACAGAAGCGGAGATAAGAAATGCCAGAGGCACAGGGACGCCGGTGATCATAACGGCGATCAGAATGATCAGTGAACTAAGAACAAGCATGGATTAGTTGCCTCCTTTCGTATCTGCGCTTTTGCCGCTGCAGGCAGAAACCGATCGTGCATCGTTTATCAGGTCGCGGATCAGATAAAACAGCCACAAGATAAAAGAAATAAGGATCGGGAATGTAGCGATCACCACTGGGAGATGATAAGCCTGGGATTTCGCTCCGAGGTTCAGCTGCCAGCTTACATATTTATAGCACCAGACGATAAATGCAGAACACATGGCGATAGAAACGATATCTTTGATCACAGAGACGACGGCTCGTATCTTTTTATTAGTCGTGAAAAGATCCATCATTTCCGCGCTGATATGGGTTTTGTCGCGGGAAGCGCAGGCGCAGCCCGTAAAGTAGAGCCAGAAAGCCACAAATAAAGTCAGTTCCTCTGAACCGAACCAGTCGATCTTTAAGAAGCGGCAGACTGCGTTGGCGAGTATCATGACGCCTACAGCAGTACCGGTAATGATCAGGATCCATTCCTCGATCCATTTCAGCCCATTATCTAATGTTTTTATTAATTTCACAGAGATCTCCTTTCTGGCTTCAGGGCCGCTTTGGGTCAGGTAAAAGCAGCCCTGAAAAATGCCGGATATATTTTAGTTACTGCAGGCTCTCCTCGATCCCTTCCAGGAAACCTTCCGGATAGTTTTCTTCCAGCTGAGGCCATACGTTCGCGCGGCAGCTTTCTGCGAAAGCATTTAATTCATCGTCAGTAAAAGTAACTACCTCAATGCCTTCCTCCTGGAGCTTGCTCATATAGTCGTTATTGGATTCTTCGGCCATCTGAGCGGCCTTTTCGCAGGTTTCGCGTACGATCGCAGCGATCGTTTCCTGATCTTCCGGCAGGAAAGAATTCCACAGATCCTGGTTAAACATGATCAAAGTGGCTTCCTGGATGTAACGGTAATCGTAGAACGCTTTGATCAGGTCGCGGAAGGTCAGGTAGTTGACCTGCGCGGTGCCGCCGGCAAGTCCGCCTACAACGCCTGTCTGCATGGCTGTATAGGTGTCAGAATAAGCGATGGAAGAAACGCGGAATCCCATATCCTGCAGGCACAGAGAATATACATTGGTCATAGGAGAACGGCAGATGATACCTTTGTCCGCCCCTGGAGTCGTCGGATTAGTCAGTTCAGACATGGATCCTACTCCGTTAAATCCTTCGCAGAAGATACCGCTTAAATGGATACCCAGATTGCTTAACGCATCGCTTACCTGAGTGAAAAGGTAGCCGTCTTCCGCATATACCTGGAGCAGCTGGTCATAGTTGAAAGACAGGTATGGGATCATGGAAGCGGAAACCCGGCTGTCATACGTCTCCACCGGCGTAATGTGGGCCACGTCGATCGTTCCTACCATCAGCTCGTCAAATACATTGGTGTAATCGCCCAGCGCGCTGTCCGAATACAGCTCAATGGTGATGCGGCCGTCCGTTTCTTCCGCGATCCGTTCGCACATTTCCTGATCCAGCTGGTTCGCGATCGTATCGGAAGAATGCTGGTTTGCCATCCTGAGAGTAACAGGCTCAAAGGAACCGGAATCCCCGGAAGCAGCGCCGCTTTCAGCAGCCTGGCTTTCTCCGCCGGAATTTGCGGATCCTGAAGAACTGCCGCCGCAGGCGGTCATAGCAAATGCTGCTGTCAAACATAAACAAAGTCCACCGAATACCTTCACATTTTTTGTCATAAAAGTTGTCCCCCTTAAGTTATATATTTATTTTGTTTTCATATAATCGGTTACTGCCTGGAGATTTTCACGGAAGCTTCCTTCTGATACGAAATTTTTGCTGAAGAGCGCGCTGCCCATGGTAAATCCCCACGGCCCGATATCAAACATGGTATCGATCCGTTCATAAGTGGAAATGCTTCCTGCAATGACTATTTTTGCGTCGATCGCCTCACAGAATTCCCGCGCCAGTTTTTCTCCGTCGACCACATGACGGTAAGCCAGGATATCAAAAGCAGTAATACCCTTTGCCATCAGATCTTTTGCATTCTGTATGATCTCTTCATTGGTCCCCTCCAGAATGCTTGGGGATCCGGAAACCTTTCCGACAAACGGACTGTAAGACATATGGTGCTCGTTTAAGTATTTGTGCACGGATTCAAAATAAACTGTGCCCATCAATGTATCAAAGCCGCAGTCAATGCAGGTTTTTGCCGCGTCCATACAGGATTCTTCATCATAGGTTACGACTTCCAGATACGTAGTTTTTCCAGCCGCTTTCATAGCCTGTACCAGACGTTTCATTTCATCCTTTGGAAGTCCTACATTTTTGAATCCCCAATATTGCACTTCATCCAGATCCTTGCAGGATTCGAAAATTTCGTAAGCGTCTTTTACGGTTACATCATTGTTGGTAAGCATCACGATTAAGTTTGGTCTGTTTTTCATTTGATCCTCACTTTCAGCATAAAAATTCAGCTTATATTTAATTTTGTTTTTTATGAAATTTAAATGAGTGAATCGTTTTGCGCGCGCCAAACTTTGTACAAAATGTATCATACTATAGACAGAATTGATTGTCAAATATATGAAAAGTCTGAAAAGAACCGAAAAACGCTCGATGTTTTCTTGAAAAAAGTGCAACAGGAAAAATTTAGAAAAAACGAGTGACTTCTTGTAGAAAATAAATAAAAGAGGAGAAAAAAGTTTGTGGAATGTGCAGCCGGATTATTGCTGACTTTTAGTAGCAGTTCAGCCGTGTATCTTCGCTCCAGCACAGAATGTGCCGGAGCGAAGCCTGGGATGTTATCCCTATGCCAGGATATATGTCAAATCGCTTTTACAAGCAAGCTTGTAACGCTCTTTATCCTATATCCTGGCGCACGGCTGAACGGTTACGAATTTTATGGACTCCGTAAGTTGATATGTTTTTTAAAATCTGATATGATTAACAAGGTAAATTGCTGTCTGAAAAAGGGCGGCGTCTGTAACTGAAAACATAATTTATGACAACAAGAAAGAGACAGAGGAGAAAATTATGGTAATTGACAGATTTGGCGGAGAAGATGAAAATTATATTTTATATTTGCTGGAAATCCATAAACGGATGTCTAACAGCGACCTGTGCAGGGCGTTAAACCTGTCTACTTCCACGGTTCGTAAAAAACTGGCGAAAATGGAGGAAGAAGGACTTCTGATCCGTACCTATGGAGGAGCTGCCAGCTTAGACGCAGACAGAGACGAGACGATCGGAAGAAAATCCCAGATGAATATTCAGCAGAAACGGATGATCGCAGCCGCCGCATCGCGGTTTGTCCGTGATGGAGAGACAATTTCCCTGGGGGGAGGGTCTACAGTAGCGGAGCTTTGTACCTATTTTCTCCATTTGAAGAAAGCGATCATCTTGACTGATTCCACAGTGATCGCAAATCTCCTGACGAAAAATAAGGGTTTGGAAGTCCATATCAACGGCGGGATCGTAAGAGAGCGGACAGGCTGTGTGGTCGGCCCTTCCAGCGACCAGCTTTTTCAGAGGTATTATACCGATAAAGCTTTTTTAGGCTGTGATTCCTTCAGCGGCCAGAAGGGGATCGGAAGCGATAATATCCTGGTGGGGCGGGTAGAACAGACTATGTTCCAGTACGCGAAAGAACGGTATATTTTATGCGACAGCACGAAGCTGGGTCAGGACGCCCTTTTTTCTTATGCGAAATGTTCGGAAGTTACGGCGCTGATCACCGATCACGATGCCAATCCGGAGCATGTGGCGGCGTTAAGAGAGCGCGGTCTTACGGTGATCGTCGCACCGGCGGTGCGGTAGTGCACAGTCTGCCATAGCTACAGTGAACATAGAAAAAAGATTAAGGTATAAATCATAAAATTCTACTTGATATATCTTGGACAGAGAGGTAAAATAATGTTGTAAACTGCACAAGAAATGAGACAAACTTGTGCAGTTTACAACATTTCTTTTATGGCATGATTTGTAAATTTATAACAGTTCATCCATGTATCCATTTTTACAAGCAAGTTTGTAACGCTTTTTATCCTATATCCTGGCGCACGGCTGAACTGTTACGTAATTTCGGGGAGGTGGTCATTGATGGAGAAGGAATTGCAGGATCTGTTTGCTTCCCACGGCGGAATCCTTAAAACAAGTGAACTACTCCAATGTGGGTGTTACTATCGAAAAATTCAAGAGCTGATAAATGATGGAGAAATTGAACAGGTGCGGCGCGGGTATTACCAGCGCATAGACGATAATTCCTATTCTGAAGTGGCAGTCATCGTCAGACTGTTTCCGGATGCAGTCCTTTGTATGGAAAGTGCACTGGACTATTATGGGTATACAGAAAGAACGCCATCTTCGTGGAATCTTGCTGTCCTGGACAGTTCATCCAGACGGCGATTTAATATTTCGTGGCCGATCGTAAAACCACACTTTATTAGTGAAAGCAAATTTCCTGTCGGGATCGTGGAGGCGGAGATTGAAGGAACGAACATGAGGATTTATGACAGGGAAAGGACGATCTGTGATTGTCTTACGCATAGGAACAAAATGAACGCCGAGGTGTTTAACAATGCCATACGTGGGTACCTTAAAGATCCGAGACGTAAAGAATCCCGCCTTGGAATGTATGCTGCCGCACTCAGAGTGCAGAGAAAGGTACGGGAGGTGCTTGGAATATGGTTGTAAGAAATCAAGCTGCTTCAGCACTGGCAAGACTTAAGAATCAGGCAAAAACAGAAGGAATCAGTTACCAGATGTGCCTCCAGCTGTTTTTTCAGGAGGAATTCCTGCGGAGACTTTCGCATTCAAAATACAGGGAAAATCTGGTGCTGAAGGGTGGAATGTTCATATATACTCTTACTGCTTTTGACAGCAGGCCGACACGGGACATGGATTTTCTGATGAGGAGCTTGTCCAATGATCTGGAGCATATTCAGACTGTGATGAATGAAATTTGTGCTTTGCCAACAGAAAATGACTACATCCTTTTGAAAGTAACCGGCACAGAGCAAATTACGCTGGAAAAGAAATATCCCGGTGTGAAGATAAAATTTATGGGGCACATCAATAATGTCAGAGTACCATTCTCGGTTGATCTGGGGATTGACGATGTGATTGTGCCGGACGCTGTGGTCAGACGCCTTTCCACTCGCTTAGAGGGCTTTGAAGCACCGGAGATTTTTACCTATTCGTTGGAAAGTACAATATCAGAGAAATTTGATGCCATTATCCAGAGGATGGAAATGACAAGCAGAATGAAGGATTTTTTTGATATTTACTATCTGTCGAGTGCTTTTGACTTTTCTGGCAGTACACTGAAGGAGGCGGTCCTGCAAACGGTAAGGCACCGTGGACGTATTTTGGAGCAGAATACCTTTACGCGAATCAGAGGGTTTGCAGACGATTCATTTATGAAAACACAGTGGATACGATTTGAACCAGCCAAAGAAGCCGGACTGGGTTTTCCAGAGGTATTGTATCAGCTAGATCAGTTCCTTCGTCCCATATATGATTCAATCTTGTCAGGCGAAGAATTTGACTATCAATGGTCTTGTTCACAGAAGGCCTGGGTGTGATATTGAGTCGCTTAGCAATCTTAGCTAATGAGTATCTGTCAAGTTCTTGACTGAATCAAAATCAACAGAATAGCAGGTCGGGCGCTGGGGCTGCCGCACTAATTATTTGGTGTGACAGCCCCAATATTTTATGTATTGAATTCAATTACAATCTCCACGAAAACCGCCTCCAGCTTACAGATCACAGCAAGACTCCATATCCCAAGACGGGAATATCTGCCTAAAAATCGGCGACTTGTATCATAATCCCTGTTTTTTGGACAGAGTGAACCGGCAGGTTTCTTGTTTTGTTCTGCAAATTCCGATAAGATGGCAGTATGACCCAATAATAATCTGACAGAAGGAGGAATTGTTTATGTGGGATGCAGTTATTATCGGAGCCGGAGTCAGCGGCTGTTCCGTAGCCAGGGAGCTGGCCAGGTACGATCTGAAGGTCTTGGTGGTGGAAAAGGGCCATGATCTCTGCGCCGGGGCGACCAGGGGAAATTCGGCTACGGTCCATGCAGGCTATGACCCGGAACCAGGATCTAACAAAGCTATCTATAATGTAAGGGGCAGCAGGATGTATGAAGAATTGTGCCGGGAGCTGGATGTTCCATACACAAGAAACGGAATGATCATATTTGCTGTAAATGAGGAGCAGATGAACGAAGTGCGCAGGCTGAAAGCCACAGGAGACGCAAATGGAGTCAGGACAGAGGTCTGCGATCGGAAACGGCTTTTGGAAATTGAACCGGATATGGGAGAAGGAGTGATCGGCGGCCTTTGGATTCCTGACAGCGCTATGGTCTGCCCCTATAACCTGGTATTTGCTATGGCGGAAAACGCTGCCAGGAACGGGATAGAGTTTCGGACGGCCACAGAGATAAAAGAAATTGAGAACAGAGATGGATTATGGATCGTACGTACAGCGGGAGGAGAGGAGCTGGAAACAAAATATGTGTTTAACTGCTCTGGAACGCATAGTGACAAATTTAACAACATGGTATCCAGGCATACGTTCCATATCATCCCAAGAGAGGGACAGCATCTGATCTTAGACAGAGATCTTTCTAAATATGCAAAGACTACGATCTGCCAGACTCCGGAAAAACTGCCTACAGGCGGCCATACAAAAGGCATGGGATTTATGCCTTCCGTAGACGGGACCATTATCCTGGGGACGAACGCGGATGATGTGGACGATCCAGATTTTTCCGATAATACAAGAGAAGGGTTGGACAAGATCTTAAACTACTTTGAAGATAAATGGAAATATCTTCCCATCAGCAGACATATCCCCAGGTTTCCGAAAGACGCAGTGATCACTGCTTATGGAGGAACGAGGGCTCACGCGGATACCAATGATTTTATCCTTGGAGAGCCGGAGGATGCTCCTGGTTTTATTAATGTGGCGGGCATTGAATCTCCTGGAGTGACGGCGGCCCCTGCGATCGCGGAGGATATGGCAAAGATCCTTATCGACCGGTTAAAGCCCCGGAAAAAGGCGGATTATAAACCGGGAAGAGAGGTCAAGGCGCCTTTCCGTACCATGACAAAAGAAGAAAGAGAAAAAGCGATCGCAGAAGATCCGGATTATGCGAAGATCGTATGCCGGTGCGAGCAGGTGACGGAGGCAGAGATCCGGGACGCCATCCGCAGGCCAGTGGGAGCGCGCAGCATAAATGGGGTGAAAATGCGTACCCGCGCCGGGATGGGAAGATGCCAGGGAGGATTCTGCAGTACAAGAGTGCTGGAGATCCTGTGCGAAGAACTTCATAAGACGCCTTTAGAGATCACTCAGTCAGGAAGAGGCTCGAATATCCTGCTGGACAGGGCCTGCGAGAGAAAGGAGACGGCAGATGGTGAATAAAGATTTAGTTGTCATTGGAGGAGGCGCAGCCGGACTGTCCGCAGCTGTAGAAGCAAAAAAACAGGGGATCGAAGATATCCTTGTGATCGAGCGCAGCGACTGGCTGGGAGGCATCTTAAGACAGTGCATACATAATGGTTTTGGCGTACACAAATATAAAGAAGACCTGACAGGAGTGGAATTTGCCAGCCGAATAGCGAAAGAAGCAGAGGAGGCGGGGATCGAATGTATGCTTCACACATTCGCAGTGGATATTTCGAAAGATAAGGTGATCACAGCCGTAAGCCCTAAAGAAGGATTGTTTGAAGTAAAGGCAAAGGCGATCATCCTTGCCATGGGATGCAGAGAGAGGTCCAGAGGCGCGCTTATGATACCGGGAAAAAGGATCGCTGGGATCATTACAGCGGGGACGGCTCAACACTACCTGAACTTAGACGGATATCTTCCAGGGAAAAAGATCGTTATCCTGGGATCCGGAGACATCGGACTGATCATGGCCCGGCAGTTTGTGGTAGAAGGCGCTTCTGTAGAACGGGTCGTGGAGATCATGCCATATTCCAGCGGACTGGCCAGGAACATTTCCCAGTGCATTGAAGATTTCGATATTCCTATTAGCTATAACAGCACAGTGATCGATATCCAGGGAAAAGGCAGGGTAGAACAGGTAACAGTAGCTAAGGTGGATGAGAACCGCCGCCCTGTGCCCGGCACAGAAGAAGTGATCCCCTGCGACACGCTTCTTATATCTGCAGGCCTTATTCCGGAGAACGAGCTGACAAAAGCGGCGGGAATTACTCTTTCCCCAGTGACAAAGGGCGCGGTTGTGGATGATGAGCTGATGACCTCCCTGGACGGCGTATTTTCCTGCGGAAACGTACTTCACGTCCACGATCTGGTAGATTTTGTCAGTATAGAAGGGACCCGCGCGGGAGAGAATGCGGCAAGGTATCTGAAAGGGCAAAAAGAAACAGGAAAATATATAGAGGTAAAAGACGGATTCGGCGTAAACGGAGCAGTTCCTCAGAAGGTGAGAAGAGACGGAGATAAGTATGTGGAATTTATGTTCCGCCCCAGAAATAAATATACGAATTGCTGTATCTGTGTAGATGCAGGAGAAACCTGCGTAAAGCGTATGAAAAAAATGGTAGTGACTCCAGGAGAAATGTGTTCCTTCCAGATTGAAAGGGAATTGCTTGCACAGGCAGAGAGAGAAGTTACCATAAGGCTGGAGGTGTCATGACATGTTGGAAGAAAAACAGATCATATGTATCAATTGCCCCATGGGCTGCCGCATGACAGTAGGGGTCGACGACGGAAAAGTCGTGTCCGTACAGGGAAATACCTGTAAAAGAGGGGAGGAATTTGCCTGCCAGGAGGCGGTGGAGCCAATGCGGATCCTCACGTCATTAATGAGGGTGGAAGGAAGAGATAAACCGTTCAGCGTAAAAACTTCGGCTCCTGTTCCGAAAAGGATCCTCCTTGCATGCGCCAGACAGATCGCCGATCATCCGGTGAGGAAAGAACAGCTTCCCATTCATATCGGCGACGTGGTGATCGCTGATGTGTGCGGCAGCGGAGCCGACGTTATTTCCACTCAGGAAGTGTAGCAGAAGAAGGACAAAACCTATGAAACAGAATAAAGAAAAAGGAAAGGGAGGATTGCTGATCGCTGCTGTTGATCTGGGAACCACCTCCTTAAAGATCGCCGCCTTTTCCACGGACGGAGTCATGGAAGGCAGGGCGATCCTGCCTTACAGCCTTAAGACTCCCAGACCGTGTTTTGTGGAATCCGATCCTGACATTTATATGGAGAGTGTAGAATCTGGATTTCGCAGCCTGGCGAGTCAGGGAGTCGACTTGCAGAGGATCGCCGCAGTGGGATTTTCCTGCCAGAGCGAGACGATGGTCTTTGCAGATAACAACGGAAAACCTCTGTGCAATTTTATCAGCTGGATGGACAACCGGGCGGCAAAGCAGGCAGAGTATCTTTCAGAAAAATACGGAGATGAACAGTGTTACATCCACACCGGACAGGTAGGGTTCGCAGCCAACTGGCCGGCGGCAAAAGTACTGTGGATGAAAGAAAATGAGCCGGAGATCTTCAGAAAGACAGATAAAGTAGCTCTTTTAGAAGACTACATCATTTATCAGCTTACAGGAAGGTGGGCTGCAGAATGTTCCATGCTGTCGTCTACCTTGTATTGGGATATCAGAGAAAAGAATTACTGGAAACTTATGCTGGATGAGATGGGACTTTCCGAACGGCATTTTCCGGAGATCATGGAATCCGGAGAGATCGTGGGGGAGATCCGTCCCGAAATGGCGGAGCGGCTGGGACTGCGCTGCGGAACAAAGATCTGCACGGGAGCAATGGACAATGGGATCGGTTCTGTGGGGGCAGGAGCGCTCCATCCTGGGATCCTGTCAGAAAGCATTGGATCCACGCTGGCAGTATGCATGCCTATGAATACTCTCAGCTATGATCCTGGCCGCCGCCTTCCCATCCATTATTATCCGATCAATAATACCTATATGATCCATACATTTACCTCCGGAGGCATCTGCCTGCAGTGGTTCAGGGATTGCTTCTGCTGCACAGAAAAAGCTTATGCGGATCTGTCAGGGGAAGACGTATATGACCTTATGACAAGAGAGGCGTCAAAGGTAGCTGCGGGAGCGGACGGACTGTGCTTTCTGCCCCATTTAAACGGATCCCAGGCCCCGGACAGGAATACGCAGGCCAGAGGAGTTTTCCTGGGGATCAGCCTGATGCACGGGAAAGGCCATTTCATCCGGGCGATCATGGAATCCATCGGATATCTTATCCGGAGAAATATCGAAGCGATTTCAGATATGGGGATCAGGACGGAGGAAGTCAGAGCCTTTGGAGGCGGATCCAGAAGTCCGTTATGGAACCAGATCAAGGCGGATATCCTCCAGAGGCCTGTCTGTGTGACCAGTTCAAAGGAAGCCGCCTGTCTGGGAGCCGCCATGCTGGCAGGAAAAGCGGCGGGAATCTTTGATAATATTGAAGAAGCCAGCGCCAGCATGGTAAAGATCACGGCCCGCTATGAGCCGGATCCAAAGAAAAAAGATGTATATGACAATGGCTACGCGATATATAAGAAGCTTCAGGAGGACTGCCGGGAAGTCTTTGAAATGGCCAGTTCCTTCCGCTTCCACACCATACGGAACACGTACAGAGATAATAGCGCGCACCAGGAAAATCCTTCGGCATAAGCGATGACCATATTTCCGAAGAAAAGGACAAAGGCATAGGAGGCTCCGATGCGGACCGCCAGGGAGAGGATCCCGGAGGCGCTGGAATAGACCACGTCTCCGGTACCCTCCAGATAGCTGCGCAGGGAGGTGGCAAGGCCGTATATGAGGTAGAAAGAGGAAAGAGAACGGAAGAAATCCCTGCCGATCTCTACTGCCTCAGGCCCCGCGCCAAAAGCGGCGATCAGGCTGCTTCCAGCCGGCACGATCGCTGCTGTCAGGATCAGGGCTACGACAGCCATCATTACAGAACCGACGATGAGGATCTTTTTTCCCCGCGCCTTTTCCCCGGCGCCCCAGCTTTGGGCAGTCATAGTAGAAATGCCGGATCCCAGGTTGATAATGGGAAGGAGAGCGATGGAATCGACCCGGTATGCCGTGGTGATGGCTGTTACGGTCTGGGTTCCAAAGCTGTTCATAAAATTCTGGAGCACCAGATTGCCGCAGGCGGTAACGCTGGACTGCACCATGGGAGGAAGCCCCAGCCTTGCCCCCTGGAGCAGGGCTGTTTTGTTAAAAAGAAATTCCCTCCGCAATGGGAAACGGAGGATCGCATACTTTCTGGCGCTGTACAGGACCAGAAATACAGCCATAGCTATCTGGGAAAAGACGGTGGCGGCAGCTGCGCCGGATACATTTAAATCAAGGACCGCTACAAAAATAATATCCAGGACCACATTTACAGCAGAGGATAAAAGGATAGCTAAAAACGGCGTCCGGCTGTCGCCAATGCCCCGCAGCGCGGCGGAATATACGTTGTATACAGCCAGAAAAGGCAGGCCGATAAAAATGATCCTCAGATAATCCGCGGCCATTTCAAAGGTTTCCGGCGTTGTATTTAAAAGCCTGAGGAGCCAGGGGGCAAGATAGATGCCGCTTATAGAAAATAATACAAAAATTATAGTAAAAACCAGGGAAAAAGAAGCCAGGATCTTTGGAATGGCTTCCATATCGTTGCTTCCGAACCTGTGGGCAAAAAGGATGGAAAGCCCCAGAGTAAAGCCTGTGATCACCATGATATAAAAATTGATCACTGTCGTTGTAGAGCCGATCGCTCCCAGAGCCACTTCTCCATCTACATTTCCAACAATAAACGCATCCGCCCAGTTGTAGAGCTGCTGCAGGATCCCGCTTAAGATCAGCGGGAGGCTGAAGCGGATCAGGGTGAGTACGATATTGTCCTGTGATCCCCAGTCTGATTTGTTTGTCTTGACCATGTCTGTTTCCTCCCAGGTTCTATAGATCTGCTGCCTGAAACGAAAAGGCACCCAAAAACCAGCCTTATAGCGCAGATGCTGCGCCGTACCTGCGGCTGATCTCTGAATGCCTTAATGGACAACAGTTATCCGGTGATAACGTGTCGGCAGATATTCTTTAAGCAGTATAGCAGAAGAAGATCAGAAAGTCAATCATCCCCGTTTTGCCGTTCCTACCTGTCCGTATCCGTTCCATGCAAAGAGGGCTTCTTCCTCTTCATTGCCATATACCTGGTCTGCGGTGCAGACATAAAGATAATGATCCCCTGCTTCTATAAATTCTTTCAGGGTGCAGACGATCGCCGCCCTGGAGTGGACCGGGATCCGGATGGAACTTCCTTCTACAGGGGCAAGGTCAATGGCAAATTTCTCCGCCTTATCCGTGTCCCTGCCAGATGTGCTGCCGCAGCCCATGACCGCTTCGGCGATAGGGCTTGAAGGGATCGTAAGGATCACTTTTTTTGTGTTTCGCACCATTTCCCCGCTGTAGGATTTTTTCGACATGGCAAAAGCGATCATGCCGGGATGAAAGGAGAGGTACATCCACCAGGATACGGTGGCGAGATTGGTAGTTCCGTCAGGCTTTTCCGTGCATATAAGAGCTACCGGGTTCGGCGACGTCAGCTTCGACGCCTGGGAAAGATTGATCATTTTCATAGGACAGCGCTTCCTTTCTTTTCACTTCTTGACTTCCCGGCCCGGCGACGATACAATCCTACCTATAGGCCGGGAGATCCTTTCAGCTTATAATAAGCCCGTTTGTGACCTGTAACCCATCATAGACGGTGACAGATAAAAAGGCAAGTACGCACATTCATGTAAGATACTTACGATCATAACACATACTTACCTGAAGGAGAGTGAAAATGGAAAGCAAATGCGTTTCAAAAAAGAAACATTGTATATCAGAAGAAAGTCTCAGCGCTACCGGGTTCTGTTATACCCTGTCTTTGATCAATGGAAAATATAAGATGACCATCCTTTATACCCTCATGCGCTTCGGAACCGTACGGTTTAACGAGATGAAAAAATATATCGGAGAGATCTCCTACAAGACGCTGAGCGTTAATCTCAAAGAACTGGAAGCAGATCAGTTGATCCACAGGGAAGAATATCCGCAGATCCCTCCTAAGGTAGAATACAGCCTGACCGAGCGGGGAAAGTCCCTGATCCCGATCCTGGATATGATGTGCGACTGGGGAGAGAAGAATCGGCTGTAGATGATAGTAACAAGTGCCTTTCGTTGATTGCGAAGGGCATTTTTGCTATAACAAATTTGCAATGAAGTGTTAACCCTCTTGTACTGCCGCTGAGAACAGGATATAATAAGAGAGCAAAAGGAACAGTTAGAAACAGGACGGAGCGGCAGAGAGATGATTGACAAGGGTGAATTTCTGAAACGATACAATATGACAGAAGCGGATTTCCAGGCGGCGAAGATCAGCTGGCGGGAGCTGAAGGCCATTTACCAGGACTACTGCAAGATCGAAGGAAAGCTTCGTGAGATCGGCAAGGATTTCGTAGACGAATACCTTTACGATATCGAGCGGGCGGGGATCCATTCCTACCGCTACCGGATCAAGGAGCCGGGCCATCTTCTGGAGAAGATCATCCGCAAGAGGGACGAGCAGGAGGGTAAATTCGCGAAGATCGACCGATATAATTACCACAAATATATCACGGATCTGATCGGCATCCGCGTCTTTTTCCTGTACCGGGAAGACTGGATCCATTTCCACTCCTACATTACGACAGTGTTTGAAAATAACCCGGATCTTTATATCAAAGACAGGATCGAGGACTTCGATGAAGACGCGAGCCATTATTACATCGCAGAGCGTCCGAAGGTATACAGAAGAAACGGGGATTCCAGGATCTATGACGACGACCTGATCGAGATCCGCTCCGACGGGATCTACCGCTCTCTTCATTACATTATCAAATATAAGGGATATTACGTGGAGATCCAGGGGAGGACTCTGTTCGAAGAGGGATGGAGCGAGATCGACCACGATATCGTATATCCGTATTTTAAAGACGACGAGATGCTCAACGACTTTTCTACGCTGCTCAACCGCCTGTCCGGCATGGCGGACGAGATGAGCTCCTATTTCCGCAGGATGAAGGAGCGGAGAGTGGAGGAAGAGGAGCGGAGATAAATGGAAGATTTTTATAAAAGAGCCAGGCTGGTCTGCCTTTCTATTCCTAAGGGAAAAGTAGCTACCTACGGACAGATCGCCCTTCTTTGCGGAAAGCCGAGGAACGCCAGGCAGGTGGGACACGGCCTGAACCGGGGAAAGCTGGGAGAAGTGCCCGCCCACCGGGTAGTCAACGCCAGGGGGATCCTGTCTGGAGCCGCCTCCTTTGAAACCTTGGATATGCAGCGTCTCCTTCTGGAGAAAGAAGGCGTAGAGGTGAAATGGACAGAAGAAGGCTGGCAGGTGGACATGGGTAAATACGGCTGGAAAAATACCATGGAAGAAGCGGAGAAGCTGGAAAGAAAGTTTAAAGAGCTGGGCATTTAATGAGAAGAATCCAGATCAGGGTCAAATGCGGCTGTGAAAGCAGCAGGAATCTGCGCGCCGATCATGTCGGATCGTTTGGCTTAAGATCTGGATTTTATTTGTAACAGTTCAGCCGTGCGCCAGGATATATGATAAAGAGCGTTACAAGCTTGCTTGTAAAAGCGATTTATCATATATCCTGGCATAGGGATAACATCCCAGGCTTCCCTCCAGCACATTTGGTGCTGGAGGGAAGATACACGGCTGAACGGATACTTTTATCTAGTTAGGCGGGCGTTATGTTTCCAGAACACTCTATGAAAATCGGAAAGAGTATGATAAGATAGGAAGGAAAATGACATTGGAAAAGGAAAGGATAGACTGATGTGGGAAAAGTTTAAGAAAAAGCTGCTTTCTGAGGACGGCATGAAGATCGTGAACATGCTCTTTCTCCTGCTCATACTTATCCGCAGCGCAGTTCTTGCGATAATCGTATTTACCGCCTGGATCGCGTTTCTGTGGTACTGCGCGAAACATACGAAATCGAAAAGCATGAAAGGGATCTACATCGCATTTATCGGCTTTGCCGGCGTGCTGATCCTGGTAAATATTTATGCACTTACCGCCATCTAGACAGGGAGAAGATATCGATGAAACTGAGAGAATACCGGCCGCCGGATGTTTCCGCGCTGGCCAGGCTGTTTTACGAAACGGTCCACACGGTGAACGCGGCGGATTACGATCAGGAGCAGCTGGATGCCTGGGCGGACGGCCATGTGGATCTGGATGTCTGGAACCGCTCTTTTCTGGAGCATTTTACTGTAGTGGCGGAAGAGGCGGGAGAGATCGTCGGCTTTGGGGATATGGACAGTTCCGGCTACCTGGACCGGCTTTACGTCCATAAGGATTTTCAGAGACAGGGTATCGGAAACGCGATCTGTCAGAAGCTGGAGAAACGGTTTCCTGTGAAGATCATCGTTACTCACGCCTCGATCACAGCCAGGCCGTTTTTTATGAAAAGAGGCTATCAGGTTAAAAAAGAGCAGCAGGTGGAGAGAAAAGGAGTGCTGCTGACAAATTATATTATGACGATACCAGGATCAAAAGGTTGAAAATCCATGCAAGCTTGCTTGCAAGAGGATTTTCGATCTTGGGATCCGCCAAAAACATGAATAAATGGAAGCAGCTGTCCGGAACAACTACAATCAAACGAGGAGGTCTTGGATCATGGACTCCAGGAATAAAATGTTAAATATGCTCCTGGACATCGGGGAGGAGCTCCTGAAAAACGGAGCGGAGGTAAAGCGGGTGGAGGACACCCTGGAGCGGATGGGAAGGGCTTACGGCGCCGTCCGCATGAACGTATTTGCCATCACTTCCAGTATTACCGTGACGATGGCTTTTGCCGATGACCAGGAAGTGACCCAGATGAGAAGGATCGTCAATTCAGGAGCGACGGATTTTAGCCGTGTGGAAGATCTGAACGGATTAAGCCGCCGTTTTTGCGAAGGTACGCTGGCGGCGGAAGAATTGCAGCGGATGATCGGCGATGAGAAAAAGAAAGGGTTAAGCAGAAAACGGCTGTATCTGGGAAGCATTGTGACTGCTGCAGGTATGTGCGTATTTTTTGGCGGAAGCCTGGCGGATGGAGCCGCTGCGGCTGCATTTGCGCTCCTGATCTGCATTATGCAGGAAAAACTTCAGCCGTTTTGCGCAAATCAGATGATCTTTAATCTGATCTGTGCATTTCTTACAGGCTTATCTATTGCGGTGCTGGCCCGTCTGGTCCCGTTCCTTCACGGAGATCAGATCATGATCGGAGATATCATGCTCCTGATCCCAGGGATCGCTATGACGAATTCGATCAAAGACATCATGGTAGGAGATACGATCTCAGGCATCATGAGGCTGACAGAGTCTTTGCTGTGGGCCAGCGCTCTGGCCTGCGGCTTTATGGCGGCAGTCTGGATCGTTGGAATATAATCGAAACAGACAGGAGTATAAAAATATGGATGTGACAATACAGATCATTGCAGCCTTTGTAGGCTCTTTGGGATATGGGATCATTTTTAACGTGCGCCGCGGCCATCTGATTTCGGCGGCTTTTGGCGGAATGCTCACATGGGCGGTCTATCTGATATCCGCCGCCGTTACAGGCGGCATTATAGCTCCGTCTGTGATCGGAGGCGCTTTTGCGGCAATGTACGCGGAGATCCTGGCAAGGATCCGAAAAGCCCCGGCGAACCAGTTCCTTGTGGTAAGCCTTATGCCTTTAGTTCCGGGGCGGGCGCTGTATTATACTATGAGTTGCGCGGTCCAGAGGGACTGGCTGGAAAGCAGGTATTATGGAACGCAGACGCTTCAGTACGCCTTAGGCATCGCCGCAGGTATGTGCCTGGTGTGGGCGTTCTGGGATATGGCAAGGAAGATCGCTGAAAAGAAAAGACAGTTACAGACAGAGAAAGGATGTTAATAATGCCATTAAATATATGGATCGACTGCGATCCGGGCATCGACGATGCCTTCGCCCTGGCCATGGCGGCCGCCAGCCGGGATAAGCTTCGCATCTGCGGGATCTCTACGGTGGGAGGAAATCAGACCTGCAGGAAAGTGACGGAAAACGCTTTGAGACTCTCCTCGTTTCTGGGGCTGGCGGACGTGCCTGTGGTAAAAGGCGCAGAGGGACCGATCCTGGGAGATGTAAAACCGGCGGACGACGTCCACGGAGACACTGGACTTGGAAACTGCCGTTTGCCGGACGGAGGAAAAGAGCTGGCGTCGGAAAACGCAGTCCTTTATATGGGACGATCGATCGAAAATATGGGAGAAGACGAACGGATCACTCTGGTCCCTACGGCTCCGCTGACGAATATTGCGCTGCTTCTTAAGACGTTTCCTCATGTGAAAGAAAAGATCCAACAGATCGTCCTGATGGGCGGTTCTGCCGGAAGCGGAAACGCCACGCCTTATGCGGAATTTAATATCTGGACAGATCCGGAGGCGGCGGCTATTGTTTTTCAGTCCGGGATTCCTATCGTTATGTGCGGCCTGGACGTGACCAGGCAGTGCGGCCTTTTCCGCAGCCAGATGGAAGAGCTTCTGGAAAGCAGGGGGCCGGTAAAACATGCCTTTGGAGAAATGCTGGAATTTTATTTTAATTCTCCGTCTTATAAAAAACGCAGCCTGGCCTGTATCCACGACGCAGTAACGATTCTGTACCTGACCGATCCTCAGCTGTTTCAGGGAAGTTATATGGACGTAGAAGTGGTCTGGGGGAAGGCAGAAGAGCGGGGCAGGACGGTATGCAGGCCGTCAGGACAAATGGCCGCGGCAGGTATCAGCGCGGGAAACCGCGTTTTTGTGCTGAACCAGGCAGATCTGCCGGAGTTTCAGAGGATCCTGCTGGAAAAGATCGATCGTTTAGAAGATAAAAATGGAAATGGAAAAGGAGTATAAACGTATGCTGTATTTTGAGTGCGACTATTCGGAGGGCGCCCATGAAAAGATCCTGGAGCGCCTGGCTGCGACAAACCGGGAGAGCCTGCCTGGGTACGGGATGGATCATTATTGCCAGTCGGCGAAGGAAAAGATCCTTGCCGCCTGCCAGTGCCCGGAGGGAGACGTGCATTTGCTTGTAGGAGGGACTCAGACGAATCAGATCGTGATATCGTCCATGCTCCGCTCCTATGAGGGAGTCGTGGCGGCGGAAACCGGCCACATCAATACCCACGAAGCCGGGGCGATCGAAACTACTGGCCACAAAGTCCTTGCGCTGCCCCAGCATGAGGGAAAGATCGACGGGGACGAGCTGAGACGGTATCTCCAGACTTTCTACGGAGATGAAAACCACGAACATATGGTATTTCCCGGCATGGTATATATTTCCCATCCTACGGAATACGGCACATTATATACAAAAGAGGAACTGAAATCCCTTTCTGAAATATGCCGCCAGTACAAGCTGCCCCTGTATATGGATGGAGCGAGACTGGGCTATGGGCTTGTAAGCCCCGGAACGGACGTGAGCCTTGCAGACGTGGCAAAATACTGCGACGTATTTTATATCGGAGGCACAAAGGTGGGAGCTTTGTGCGGAGAAGCTGTGGTCTTTACAAAGAATAATACGCCGCCCCATTTCATGACCATGGTAAAACAGCGGGGAGCTCTGCTGGCTAAGGGACGTCTTTTAGGGATCCAGTTTGATACGCTTTTTACAGACAGTCTTTATCTTGAGATCAGCAAAAATGCCATCGATACGGCGGAGATGCTGAAGCAGATCTTGCGGGAAAAAGGATATCCGTTCTATCTGGATTCCCCCACCAACCAGATCTTTGTTACGCTGGAGGATAAAAAGCTGAAAGAGCTCCAGAAAAACGCAGTAGTCAGCTTCTGGGAAAAGACGGATGCGGATCATACCGTAGTGCGCTTTGCCACCAGCTGGGCGACGTCAAAAGAAGACGTGAAGAAGCTGGCAGAGCTTTTATGATCAAAAGTAAGAGGTTATTATGTCCATGGAAAAACGAAAGAAATTTATCATCAATTTTTTATATTTTGCGATCATTATTGCTCTTGCGGTTTTTGTGCTCCAGTTTGCGCTGACGCTGCTGTTTCCCTTTGTCGCGGCTTTGTTTATCGCGTACATATTAAGGCGGCCGGTCCATTTCATATCAGAAAGGACGCTGCTGTCAAAAAAAGCGGCCGCGATACTGACTGTACTGCTTTTTTACGGGACCATTGGAACATTTCTGGTCCTTGGCAGTATCCGGGTCCTTTCCTATATTGTCGACCTGATCCCAAGGCTTCCGGAAATGTATCTGGAGTACATGAATCCGGTCCTTCTGGAACTGTTCCGGGAGCTGGAGGAAGCCATCCGGCAGATGGACCCGACGATCCTGGACACAGTGGATTCCCTTTGGGGACAGCTGATGGAGTCCTTAAGGGGACTGGTGATGAATCTTTCTCTCACCGGTATGGAAGCGGTTTCCGGCATGGCGTCTTCATTTCCAGTGCTGTTCATCAAAATGCTTTTAATGGTGATCTCCACATTTTTTATCGCGATGGATTACGACCGGCTGGCCTCTTTCTGCATGAGGCAGCTGGACGGGGGAGCAAGAGATCTTGTCCTTCAGATCAAGGAATACGTAGTGGGAACGCTGTTCGTCTGCATCCGCTCTTACGCCCTGATCATGAGCATTACTTTTATAGAGCTGTCTGTCGGTTTTACTATCATCGGAGTGGAAAATTCTATTTTGATCGCTCTTAGTATCGCGATATTTGATATTCTGCCAGTCCTTGGCACCGGCGGCATTATGATCCCCTGGGCGGTCATTTCCGCTATCCTGGGAGATTACCCTATGGCGATCAAATTATTTGTCGTATATCTGATTGTTACCATAGTAAGAAATATCATTGAGCCGAAGATCGTGGGAAGCCAGATCGGTCTTCATCCGGTAGTTACGCTGGTGTGCATGTTTGCCGGCGTGCAGCTTTTCGGGGTGGTGGGACTTTTCGGATTCCCTATCGGCTTATCGCTGCTTCTGTATCTGAACCGTACTGGAGCCGTCCATATCTTTAAGATGGAAAAAGACGAAGCAGCCATAGAAAAATGATAGCTGTGTCCATTTCAATCGAGTATCTTGCGTAAACGCGATCTTGCAGATCGAGGATAAGGCAAAAGTGGCCTGAAACTGAAACACGTGGAAGACTGCTTTTGCCTTATTTTTATCCTTCAATATTACTTTACTGATCGGATCGGAGTTTTGGACTGGGGTAGGGAGTACGGATCAGAAAAATCCATTGCTACGTCAGAGAAAACGTGTTATACTGGCTATACGGAAAATCCAGTTTTATGGTAACAGCACATTCTGTGCTGGCAAGAAGATACACAGCTGAACTGTTACGTTGTATAAACATATCTTACGCTGTAACTGTTCCAGGACAGAACAGGCAGAATTCATGGCCGGGATCCCGGCGGCATATCCATTGAAAACTGTACCATGAAAATTTCATAGACTTTGCGCTGCCTCCATGATACACTATAATTGGATAAGGGAGGGTGATCGTATGAGCGACAATGAGTTATTGCGGGCTATTTCAGAGATGATGGATACGAAATTGAAATCGGTACTGCAGGAAGAGCTGAAGAAAGAGATCCAGCCGATAAAGGCAGATATAGCAGACTTGAGGCAGGAGATTCAGCCGATGAAGGCGGATATAGCGGAGCTGAAGAAAGAGATCCAGCCAATGAAGGCGGATATAGCGGAGCTGAAAAAAGAGATCCAGCCAATGAAAGCGGATATAGCGGAGCTGAAAAAAGAGATCCAGCCAATGAAAGCGGATATAGCGGAGCTGAAGAAAGAGATCCAGCCGATGAAGGCGGATATAGCGGAGCTGAAGAAAGAGATCCA
>DWZA01000003.1 GCA_019118365.1 Candidatus Lachnoclostridium stercoravium
TAATTAACAGGATTGAATATGATTACCCATCTTTTCATTTAAGTATGGACTGTTTCTGGTGCGAAATCGCGGATGGAGAGATCGTGCTTAAGGAGGCGGAGAGCGCCAGGTGGCTGAAGCCGGATGAATTGTACAGTGTAAACTGGCTTTCGGCTGACAGAATACTGGTGGATGCGATTGCAGAACATCTGGCGCGTGACTCCGGCGTGATTCTGCATTGAAGAATTACGTTGTCTGCGATTGCGGAGGAACTTTTGCACTGCTATAATTAAATATCATGATGCTGGGGGCAAAAGGTCTTTTGACCCCTATGATACCGGCTTGTTCCGTGCTTTGCACTCCCACAAGCCTCAAAAACATTCATAATCCACTCATTTTTCTGCGAAAAATGGCTGCTTATTCATGTTTTTGGCGAGTCCAAGATCGAAAATCCTCTTGCAAGCAAGCTTGCATCGGATTTTTGACCTTTTGACCCTGGTATCATCTTAATTATATCCAAAGCATTTTTAAAATACAAGATTTATCCCCTTTAAGTTTCCTTTCATTGACGGGAGACCGCCAACGCTGTAAAATAGGATAACAGATTTTGCAGCCCCATGGGCTGACGGCAATACGTTTACAGAATCAGGAGGGCCTATGATCCATCTGCTGTTTATCGTGCCCTACCCGGAGATACGGGAAAAGGTAGAATATGTACTGAAAAATCACAGAGAAAAAGACCGGCTTGCCGCAGATATCCTGCTGCGCAGCGCCAATGAGACGTCGGATATCGACATCTCCGCCTATGATGCGGTGATCGCCAGGGGCTACAGCGCGTCCGCTCTGAAAGCATCCCATCCCAATATCCCTCTCATAACATTACCCATTTCCGGATATGATATCATCCGCGCAGTGGTACAGTGCAGAGAGACTTTTCACCCGAAAAAGATCGCTATCTGTGGCTTTTACGATGAGCTTTACGAGGCCAAGGAGATCTGCCGGCTGTTCGGCTGCGAGACAGAGGTCTATTCCGCCGCGGATGACACCCAGCTGGAGCAGGTGATGAAAGATGCTGTTTCAAAGGGCTGCGACGCCCTGATCGGAGGCTATTCCGCCAAGATGTACGCCGCCCGCCACGGGATGAATTTCTGCCTGATCCGCACCGGCGAGGAAGCTGTGCGCCAGGCCATAGACGAGGCTGTCCGCACAGCGGACCGGATCCACCAGGAACGGCTGAACGCTGAGACTTATAAAACGATCATCTACGCTTCCAGGGACGGGACTCTGTTTGCCGACCCGGACGGTATCATCCAGGTCCGGAACCACGCTGTCCGTTCCATGTGCGGAGGCTCTTCCCTTCTGGGTCGCTCTCTGGAAACATCCTTTCCTTTTTTATGGGATACGTTTCAGGAAGTGCTTAAAAGCGCCCAGGAGATTTCCGGAAAGATCTATACCCTGCCGGGAGGGAAACTGACTGTATCCGCCTCCTTTACTCCTGTGATCGTAAACCGCGTCGTATCCGGCATCGTGATCACTCTTACAGATATTACCCAGATACAGAAGCTGGAGAGCCAGATCCGCCGCAGCTTAAGCGAAAAGGGACTCCGCTCCCGGTATCATTTTGAAGATATCCTCCATGAAAGCAGCGTCATCGACCGCACGATCGAAACAGCCAGGCGCTACGCCGGTTCAGAGGCCAATATCATCATCGTCGGAGAAACGGGAACTGGAAAAGAGCTGTTCGCCCAGAGCATACACAACGCCAGTCCCAGGAAAAACGGGCCTTTTGTGGCGATCAACTGCGCCGCGCTCCCGGAAAACCTCCTGGAAAGCGAACTTTTCGGATATGTGGAAGGCGCTTTTACCGGCACAGTAAAGGGAGGCAAGATCGGTCTTTTTGAACAGGCCCACGGCGGAACTTTATTTTTAGATGAGATCGGCGAGATCTCCATGTCCACCCAGGCCAAACTTTTAAGAGTCCTTCAGGAGCGGGAAGTGCGGCGCATCGGCGACAACAAGGTGATCTCCGTCAATGTCCGTGTGATCTCCGCCACCAATAAGAATCTGACCCGTATGGCGGACGAGGGGCTTTTCCGGCGGGATCTGATGTACCGTCTGGATGTGCTGCGGCTCTTTCTTCCACCTCTGCGCCAGCGGGGCGGCGACGCCAAACTTTTATTCCTTCATTATTTAAAGCAGCAGAGCCAGGAAAATGAGCGGGCCATGCCTGATATCGATCTGGACGCCCTGTCCGTCTTAAACGACTATGAATTTAAAGGAAACATCCGGGAGCTGCGCAATATTGTAGAGCGTGTGGGAGTCCTCTGCGACAGGAACATCCACAAAGAAGATATTCTGGCGGCTCTTTATCCACAAAGCCTGGAAGACAGTCCACAGGGGCCGGCCTCACCCATTCCTGATGCCGAAGACGAAAAACACACCCTGGAATGGGCGCTGAACCAATGCGGCGGCAATCACAGCAAAGCTGCAAAGCTTTTAGGAATCGACCGTTCTACGCTGTACCGCAAGCTGAAAAAATACGGGATCCGTCCATGATCCCTGTCCGACATAAAAAATCAGCCGTCTCACTGTAGCAATAGTGTTGCATTTTATGCAGCACTATTGTTTTATTTGCTACAGCATTTTCTTTTCCTCTCTGGAACAAATTCCTTTTTGCCTGCCAAAACCCTTCTGTTTTTACCGGATACCGGGTTCAGATCAAAAAATTTTTTAACATTTTTCTTTCCTGGCACAATATTTGCTATAATAAATAGCAGAGACACAAAATGCAACATTACGTAACCCGTAACCATTCAGGCGGCGGACCGCAGAGGGACCAGAACGACCGTCTGAAGCAAGAATGAGAAAAGGAGAATAGAATCTATGGATTACACGAATTTAATCAATGACAAATCTGGAAAGAAGTCAAGAGTAGGTATCATCGGCGCCACACGCGGCTATGGTTATACCCTTCTTGCACAGATCCCGCATGTAAAGCATATGGAACTGAGAGTCATCTCCTCCCGCCATACAGACGAATGCATCGCCGTACTGGAAGAGATCGGCTATACGAAAGACCAGATCGTTGTCTGCGCAAATAAAGAAGAGATCGACAAGGCTCCGGAAAATGCCGTTCTTGTTGTCAGCGACTACCGCCTTGTTATGGAATGCGGCATCACTGCTATGGTAGAGTGCACAGGAAATACAGCTATCAGCTCCGACGCTGCTCTTACTGCTCTTCGCAAAGGCATCAACGTATACATGGTATCCAAGGAGACAGACAGCGTATGCGGTCCGATCTTAAATAAAGTGGCAGCCGAAAATAACGCTATCTACTCTCTTGTAAACGGCGACCAGCCACGTAACCTGTTAGACCTGTACTCCTGGGCTATGCTCCTTGGACTGGAAGTTGTTGCAGCAGGAAAATCCAGCGAATACGACTTTGTATGGGACAGAGAGACAGGCAAATTTACATATATGGACGGAACACATGAAGCAGAAGATCTTCCGGAGATGAAAGACTGCTGGCTGTACGAGGGAACTGAGACTCTGGAAGCCCGTTCCAAACTCCTTGAGAAATACAGAGAAGTCATTTCCGCAGACCTTTGCGAGATGAACCTGGTTTCCAACGTAACCGGACTTGTACCAGCCGCTCCCGGCTTACATTATCCGATCGCAAAGACAAGCGAGCTTGCCAATATCTTCATCCCGAAGGAAGACGGCGGTATCCTGGACAAGACTGGCGTTGTAGACGTATTCTACAATTTAAGAGGAGCTGATGAAGCCAGCTTCTGCGGAGGCGAATTCATCATCGTCAGATGCGAGAACGAAAAGATGTGGGATATCTTAAAGGGCAAGGGCCACGTTATGAGCCGCAATGGAAAATACTGCTGTATCTATCTCCCATATCACTACATGGGACTGGAAACTCCTGTTTCCATCCTTTTAGGCGACTTAATGGGCGTTGGCGTTCACCCGGAATGCCGTCAGGTATCCGTACTTTCCGGCGTTGCCCAGGAAGACCTTCCAAAGGGCACCGAGCTCTGGGTTCACGGACATCACCATGAGATCGACGGCCTGACGCCTCAGCTGCTGGAAAGAAGCTCTGCCGGCGAGCTGGCTCCGTTCTATCTGTTAAACGGCACAAAGCTGTTAAAGGATATCAAGAAAGGCGAGCCTGTTACTCTTGACGCTGTAGATCTTTCCGGACTTGGAACCTACCAGTTATACCTGGACGGACTGAAACTGGACTGATCCAGATCAGACTGACGCAGCAATTATAATAATCGACTGAATAACAAATGCCATCTATAGGCGGCCTAAGGATAAAAATCCGAAAGTGCCGGCTATAGATGGCATCTTTTTTATTATTTCTTTTCCGGAAGCTGGGCCAGGATCACTCCCCCGAATACCAGCGCGCAGCCCAAAAGCTCCTTTGGCGCAAGCACCTGGCGAAGGATCAGCCAGCCAAACAGCGCGGAAAATACGGATTCCAGGCTGAGCAGCAGCGAAGCTACCGTAGGATCTGTATTTTTCTGAGCGATCACCTGGAAGGTATAGGCCACGCCGCAGGACATAACGCCAGCGTAAAGGACCGGCAGCCAGGCCGCCGCGACGTCCTGGATCCTGGGAGTCTCAAAGGCAAAAGCCAGGACCCACGAGATCGCTCCCGCTGTAAAAAACTGGATACAGGAAAGGAAGACTCCGTCCGCCTTCGGAGAAAAATGATCCACCACAAGAATATGCACCGCAAAGGCCAGAGAACAAAGGAAGATCAGAAATTCACCGAATCCTACTGAAAACCCTTCTTTCACGCTTAACAGATAGAGGCCCGCCACTGCCGCCGCGACGCTGACCCAGATTTTCCCCGCCGGCTTTTTCCCGGCAAAAAGCCGAAACAGCGGTACGATCACAATATAAAGAGCCGTGATAAAACCGGCTTTTCCTACTGTCGTATAAGCGATGCCTTTCTGCTGGATCGCAGAAGCCACGCAAAGGGCGATCCCGCACCAGATCCCGCCTTTGATCCCTTCCACAGTCCTTTTCCTGTCTCCGCGATCCTCTCCCGTCCCCGCCGTCTTCTTATCCGCAAAACGCAAAAGGAACATGCACGGGATCAGCACCGCGCCTCCTATGATAAATCTGGAGCCGTTAAATGTAAATGTTCCCACATACTCGATCCCAACGCTCTGGGCTACAAAGGAGAGCCCCCAGATCAGCGCTGTAAGAAAGAGCAT
>DWZA01000072.1 GCA_019118365.1 Candidatus Lachnoclostridium stercoravium
ATCGAGGCGCTTGTAAAAGGGTTCCGGGAAGGCAATCAATGCCAGACTTTACTGGGCGTCACCGGCTCTGGCAAGACCTTTACCATGGCCAACGTCATCCAGGCGTTAAACAAGCCTACGCTGATCATTGCCCACAATAAGACTCTGGCAGCCCAGCTCTACGGTGAGTTTAAGGAGTTCTTTCCGGAGAACGCAGTGGAGTATTTTGTCTCCTACTACGATTACTACCAGCCGGAAGCATACGTCCCGTCGACGGACACTTATATTGAAAAGGATTCGGCGATCAATGACGAGATCGACAAGCTGCGCCATTCCGCCACAGCCGCTCTTTCTGAACGCAGCGACGTGATCATCGTGGCTTCGGTGTCATGCATCTATGGCCTGGGCAGCCCGATCGATTACAAGGAGATGGTGATCTCTCTGCGTCCGGGCATGATCAAAGACCGGGACGAAGTGATCCGCAAGCTGATCGATATCCAGTATACGCGAAACGATATGGATTTTCACCGGGGAACCTTCCGCGTCCGCGGAGACGTGGTAGAGATATTCCCTGCTTATTCCGGAAATGAAGCGTACCGGGTGGAATTTTTCGGGGATGAAGTGGACCGGATCATGGAGATCGATACGGTGACGGGAGAGATCAAAGCGCAACTAAACCATGTGGCCATCTTTCCGGCGTCCCATTATGTGGTGCCGAAGGAGAAAATGCTGGAGGCCACAGAAAATATTCTGGAAGAAATGAAGGAACAGGTGGCGTTCTTTAAAAGCGAGGACAAGCTTCTGGAAGCCCAGAGGATCGCAGAGAGGACGAACTTTGACGTGGAGATGATGCGGGAAACAGGATTTTGTTCCGGAATTGAAAATTATTCCAGGCACCTGACCGGTCTGGCTCCGGGGCAGCCGCCCTGCACCCTGATCGATTATTTCCCGGATGATTTCCTGATCATCGTGGACGAGTCTCATATCACTCTTCCGCAGATCCGGGGGATGTATGCGGGGGACCAGTCGAGAAAACGGACGCTGGTACAGTACGGATTCCGTCTTCCGTCCGCCCTGGATAACCGTCCGCTGAACTTTGAGGAGTTTGAAAGCAAGATCAACCAGATGATGTTTGTATCGGCCACTCCTTCGGTTTATGAAGAAGAACATGAGCTTATGCGGGTAGAGCAGATCATCCGTCCCACAGGCCTGCTGGATCCGGAGATCTCAGTAAGGCCGGTAGAGGGCCAGATCGACGATCTGATCGCTGAAGTCCATAAGGAAGTGGAAGGCCGTCACAAAGTTCTGATCACAACCCTTACAAAACGTATGGCGGAGGATCTGACGGATTATATGAGGGATGCAGGCATCCGCGTGAAATATCTCCATTCTGACATCGATACGCTGGAACGGGCGGAGATCATCCGGGACATGAGGCTGGACGTCTTCGACGTGCTGGTGGGGATCAACCTTTTGCGGGAAGGGCTGGATATACCGGAGATCACTCTGGTAGCGATCCTGGATGCAGATAAGGAAGGCTTCCTCCGTTCGGAAACCTCTCTGATACAGACCATCGGGCGGGCCGCCAGAAACAGCGAAGGCCACGTGATCATGTACGCAGACACGGTTACAGAATCCATGCGGGTAGCTATTGAAGAGACGAACCGGCGGCGCAGGATCCAGCAGCAGTATAACGAAGAACACGGAATCACGCCGACGACGATCAAAAAAGCAGTCCGCGATCTGATCGCGATCTCCAAAGCGGCGGTTGAGGACGACAAGGACTTTGAGAAAGAACCGGAGTCCATGGACAGCGAGGAACTGAAGAAGCTGATCAAGGAGCTGACAAAGAAGATGCATCAGGCGGCCGCAGAGCTGAACTTTGAAGAGGCCATGAAACTGAGGGACCGGATGCTGGAGGCAAAAAAAATGCTCCTGGATATAGAAGGATAGGCAGAAGACAGCCAGCCCGGCGCATGCTCTATGGAGTGTTCCAGGGCTTCCGACCTTTGTTGACAATTATTTTCAACAATGATAGAATCTCCATAGATCGAAAAAGGATGGAGATTATTATGATAAAGCTGTACGAAGGAAAGAAAGGGGCAGTTTACAAGGTAAAAGACGTTATGGTAGAGGAACGTCTCACAAGACGCCTGGAAGCCCTGGGAGTAAACGAAGGTACGGATATCACCATTGTCAATAAAAAGGGCAGCGGGACGCTTATCATAAAGGTGAGAGGGACCCGGCTGGCTCTGGGAAAAAAGATTGCCGCAGGCATCGAGGTAGAGGAGGAAACGCAGGATGGAAAATAAAAGCGAAGCTCCGATCCGCGTAGGCTTTGTAGGCAATCCCAACTGTGGAAAGACTACGCTGTTCAACGCATTTACGGGAGCGAACCTGAAGGTGGCGAACTGGCCCGGCGTTACGGTCGAGCGGGTAGAAGGCGAGACGAGCTATCAGGGAAGGGCGATAAAAGTCATCGATCTTCCTGGGATCTACAGCCTGACTTCCTATACGATCGAAGAGATCGTTACCAGAAACTGTATTGAGGCAAATGAAGTAGACGTTATCATCAATGTGGTGGACGCCTCTTCGCTGGAGAGGAATCTATATCTGACCCTTCAGCTTCTGGAGCTGAGAAAGCCGGTCATCCTGGCGCTGAACATGATGGACATCGTGGAAGACAGAGGCATGGAGATCGACCTGCACCGTCTGCCGGAAATGCTTGGAGGCATCCCGGTAGTGCCGGTATCCGCAAGAAAGCGCACTGGCCTGGACGTTCTCATGCATGCGGTAGTCCATCATTATGAAGAAGGACCGAAAGGCATAGTAGTAAAGTATGACGATTACCTGGAAGACAAGATCGCCAAAGTAGAAGTGATCCTCCGCGCCCATTACGGCGAGATGGAGAACATCCGCTGGCATGCGATCAAGCTTCTGGAGTATGACGAAGAGGTGGCGAAGGACCATCCGGTAGACGCCCAGAACGTGATCGATAAAAGCTATGAAAAAGAGATCATTAATGAGAAATACGATTATATCGACGAGATCGTAAAAGAATGTCTTTTTAATAAAGAATCAAAAGAGGCGAAGACAGATGAGATCGACAAGTATATGACTCATTCTGTGCTGGGGATCCCGATCTTTCTTGGCATCATGGCTCTCGTCTTTTTCCTCACCTTTACAGTAGGAGATTTCCTGAAAGGATATTTTGAAATGGGACTGGAGTGGTTTTCAGACGCCGTGCTTTCCCTGCTTACGGCAGTAGGGGCGGCTGACTGGCTTACGTCCCTGATCGTAGACGGGATCGTGGCCGGCGTCGGCGGCATCCTGACCTTCCTGCCAAATATTTTTATCCTCTTTCTGGCTCTTGCCTTTCTGGAGGACAGCGGCTATATGGCGAGAGTCGCCTATGTAATGAATGAGACCATGAACATGGTGGGACTTTCCGGAAGAGCGTTCCTTCCCATGCTTCTTGGCTTTGGCTGCACCGTGCCGGCGGTGATGGCTACAAGGGCGCTTCCAAGCGAAAGGGACAGGCGCAGGACCATACTGATCACGCCGTTTATGTCCTGCTCGGCAAGACTTCCGATCTACGTGCTGTTTGCAGAGATGTTTTTCCCGGATCACGCTCTCTATGTGGCGTATTCGCTGTATCTGATCGGACTGGTCGTAGCGATCGTCATTGCGTTTATCGTCCATAAGACCCATTCTGATCAGGAAGGGGACGCGCTTCTGATCGAGCTTCCGGAATATAAGACGCCGAACGGCCATACGGTCGCCATCTATGTGTGGGATAAGGTAAAGGATTATCTGACAAAAGCAGGTACGACCATCTTTATCGCTTCGATCATCCTGTGGTTTATCCTGAACACAGGGGTACAGGGATTTGTAAGCGATGTTTCCGACAGCTTTGCAGCCATGATCGGCCGTTTCCTGGTGCCGGCGCTGACGCCTGCGGGACTTGGCACATGGCAGACTGCGGTAGCCCTGATCTCAGGATTATCTGCAAAAGAAGTAGTCGTATCCAGCTTTTCCGTGCTTTACGGAATTGGAAATATCAACTCAGCGGCGGGAATGCATTCTCTGGCTGAGGTTCTGGCGGCCACAGGCTTTGGGCCGGTAAACGCATACGCTCTCATGATCTTCTGCCTGCTGTATTCTCCGTGCATGGCGGCGGTAGCTACGATCAAAAGAGAGACAAATTCCTGGAAATGGACTCTGGGTATGGTAGCGTTCCAGATCCTGATCGCATGGGCGGCAGCTGTGCTGGTATATCAGATCGGAAGCAGGATATTTTAAAAATCGTAACAGTTCAGGGGAGTTTGGCGGAAATGCCGGACGGAAGGAAGATCCTTCCGGACATGCGGGAATAGAAATACGTATGGTCAGATAAGTGATCTTCGGTCGGGACTTCATTTTGGTTGACTTCCCGGATCGTGTCGTCCATGTCGCTGTAGTCCATATCCGATTCCTGAGGGATCAGCAGGACTTCGTGGATACTGGAAGGGATGATCACCAGATCGCTTCCCGCAGCCTGGGCAAAGCTTTCCAGAACGCCTGGATAGAGCATGGAGTAAGCGCCGTTTACCCCTTTGGTATTAGTAAGAACATAGATAAGAGGCTTCTCTTCCTGTATAGGAGCGGAAGCTTCTTTTTCTTCTTTCGGCTGTTTCCGTCCATCAGGGGAGATCATTTCCCGGATGACTTCGTCCAGTTCTCTGATGACCGGAGGGAACAGCAGCATGGAATTGGCTTTGGCCTGGATAAAAAGTTCATCTTCCGTGATGCCCCATAGTTTGATCTGGCTGTTGTTTACAAGAGAAGTGAAGATCTCGTCCTCAGATTCCGTAAAGATACAGAAAACAATGCTCAGATCAAGGAAGGGGATGTGGGGGATGCTGGAGAGAGCCGTCTGGTTGCGGGAAGTATTGATCAGCTTGCAGGCCAGGTTTTTCCGGCATGTTTCAAAAGAAAGGAACTGTTCCGGGCGGAAGGCAGGCGGAAGGCTGTGGCTGCGGTACAGATCCAGGATCTCAGAGGTGATGGAAGAAAGGGGCATACCGTTCCGGTATTCTTCAAAAAAATGCCCCAGGTAGATAGCGGCGGAGACGGGAGAAGGCGGTTTCTGTATGCACAGGCTGTCAGAAAGGACTCCGTTGTTTTTGGGGATCTGCTGGAGAGAAACGGAAAAAGAATCTCCAAGCCGGGCGGCGACAGCAAGGCAGACGTCGTCAAGAAATGTTTTGTATACCACGAGTATACCTCCTTTGTATGAAATTAAAAAAATGGGGAATATTGGTTCCGAACGGAACCTCTAAGAGCACCAGAAATCTGGTGATTTTTATTATATAAGAATCCGGGAAAGTTTGCAAGATAAATTTCCAGAGGTTTCAGCGCCCCTTCAGCCGGGCAAACTTATGCAAAAAACAGCTGGAAACTGAAAGGCTGGCATGGTATGATATCGACAGACAGATGATCGCAGTCCGGATGATCTTAGGACAAGAAGGGAGAGCAGACGGCTTTGAAGGAGGAAAAGATCAGAAAACATATATTTTTTTCCGGAATGGTCCAGGGGGTCGGCTTCCGTTACCGGGCTTTTTACGGCGCGCAGTCTCTGGGGCTGACAGGCTGGGTGAAAAATCTGTGGGACGGACGGGTAGAGATGGAAGTCCAGGGGGATGAAGCGGCGATAGGGAGGCTTTTAGAGCAGCTGTATGGAGGCCATTTCATTTCCATAGAACGGATGGAATCGGAAGAACTGCCTGTTATTGAAGAGAGCAGCTTCCGCGTAAGATAGCGGCTGCCAAAGACCAAGAGGAGGGAATATTGATGGCAAAGATTTATACTTCCGTGGAACAGCTGATCGGCCATACGCCGCTGCTGGAACTTACACATATAGAAAAAGAAGAGAACCTTCGGGCGAAGATCCTGGCAAAGCTGGAATATCTCAATCCTGCGGGCTCAGTAAAGGACAGAGTGGGAAAAGCCCTGATCGAGGACGCTGAGGCCAAGGGGATCTTAAGGCCGGGTTCCGTTATCATCGAACCTACATCAGGCAATACCGGGATCGGCCTGGCGGCTGTAGCGGCAGTCAGGGGATACCAGGTGATCATCGTCATGCCGGATACTATGAGCGTAGAGAGGCAGCAGATCATGAAAGCCTATGGCGCAAAGATCGTGCTGACTCCCGGACAGGAGGGAATGGCGGGATCCATCCGCAAGGCGGAAGAGCTGGCAAAAGAGATTCCGGGAAGCTTTATACCCGGCCAGTTTACCAATCCTGCGAATGCAGAGGCTCACAGGACGTCTACAGGCCCGGAGATATGGGAAGACACCGACGGAGAGGTGGATATTTTTGTAGCCGGCGTAGGCACTGGCGGAACGATTACCGGAACGGGAGAGTACCTGAGATCGAAAAACCCCCAGGTCAGGATCGTGGCGGTAGAACCGGCCGATTCCCCGCTTCTTTCAGGAGGGACCGCAGGGCCCCATAAGCTTCAGGGGATCGGGGCGAATTTTATACCAGAGGTCCTGAACCAGGATATATACGATCAGGTGATCACAGTGGAAGACGAAGCGGCCTTTGAAGCAGCCAGGATATTGGGAAAGAAAGAAGGAGTCCTGACGGGGATATCTTCCGGAGCCGCGCTGTGGGCGGCCATCCAGCTGGCAAAGAAAGAGGAAAATGAAGGAAAGACCATAGTAGTCCTTTTGCCCGATACAGGAGACAGATATCTGTCCACACCCCTTTATGCGTGATATTGTAATAGTAATAGTTTAGCCGTGTATCTTCCCTCCAGCACAGAATGTGCTGGAGGGAAGCCTGGGATGTCATCCCTATGCCAGGATATATGTCAAATCGCTTTCACAAGCAAGCTTGTAACGCTCTTTATCATATATCCTGGCGCACGGCTGAACTGTTACTCGTAATAGTAACAGAGGAGAAACGGTTATGGAAGAGATCCGTTTGAATAAATTTTTAAGCGAATCCGGCATCTGCTCCAGAAGAGAGGCGGACCGGCTGATCGAAGAAGGAAAAGTGCTGGTAAACGGCAAGAAAGCCGCCGTGGGAATGAAGATCCTTGGAACAGAAGAGATCATCTGCAACGGGACAGATGTTGGAAAAAAAGGTAAGGACCGGCCGGTTCTCCTGGCAGTCAATAAGCCCAGGGGGATCGTATGCACCACCTCCGGCAAGGACCGGGCGGAAAATATCGTGGAATTTCTGGACTATCCGATCCGCGTTTATCCCATCGGCCGTCTGGATAAGGATTCCACAGGCCTGGTCCTGATGACGAACCAGGGAGATATCGTCAATAAAATTTTAAGAGGCAGCAACGCCCATGAAAAAGAATATCTGGTGAGGGTCAATAAGCCGGTGACAGACGAATTTCTGACGAAACTGAGCCAGGGCGTGGAGATCCTGGATACGGTGACAAAGCCATGCGTGGTGACAAAGACCGGCGCATGCAGTTTCCGGATCATACTCACTCAGGGGCTTAACCGGCAGATCCGGAGGATGTGCCAGGTATTTGACTACCGGGTAGTATCCTTAAAACGGGTCCGCATCATGAATATCTGGCTGGGCGACCTGCAGCCGGGAGAATACAGAGAAGTAACAGAACGGGAATGGAAAAAGCTGTCATGGCTTCTGGAAGGCTCGTCAAACCTTCCGCGCCGTGAAGAATAGCCGTTAAATAGCAGCAGGAGAGTATATAGATGGAAGCTAAGATCCAAAGAATGAAAGAACTGATAAAGATATTGTCAGAAGCAGGGAAGGCCTATTACCAGGAGAGCCGGGAGATCATGAGCAATTATGAATACGACCGCCTCTATGACGAGCTTCTTTCCCTGGAAAAAGAGACGAAGACCGTCCTTTCCGGCAGTCCCACCCAAAACGTAGGCTACGAAGTCTTAAGCGAACTGCCGAAGGAAGCCCATGAAAGGCCCATGCTTTCCCTGAATAAGACAAAAAGCGTGGAAGAGCTCCAGGAGTGGCTGGGAGATAAGAAGGGGCTGCTTTCCTGGAAGATGGACGGCCTCACCATCGTCCTCACTTATGAAAATGGTTCCCTGGCAAAAGCAGTCACCAGAGGAAACGGAGAGATCGGCGAAGTGATCACCAGCAACGCCCGCGTATTTGCCAATATCCCTTTAAATATCAATTATAAAGGCCTGCTGATCTTAAGGGGCGAGGCGGTGATCAAATACTCTGATTTCAACAGGATCAACGAGGAGATCGAGGATGTTGATGCAAAATATAAAAACCCCAGGAATTTATGCAGCGGTTCGGTCCGCCAGCTGAACAGCCAGATCACGGCCCAGAGAAACGTCCATTTTTTCGCCTTTTCCCTTGTGCAGGCGGATGGAGTCGATTTTAAAAATTCCAGAGAAGAGCAGTTTTTGTGGCTGAAAAGCCAGGGGTTTGATACGGTGGAATGGAAAGATGTGACAAGGGAGACCCTTCCTGCCGCGGTGGAAAGCTTTGCCGGGGCTATAGGGACGAACGACATTCCGTCCGACGGCTTGGTGCTTCTTTTTGACGACATTGCCTACGGGCAGTCCCTGGGCCGTACCGCGAAGTTTCCAAGAGATTCTATCGCATTTAAATGGGCCGACGAGATCCAGGAGACTACGCTCTCCTATATTGAATGGAGCGCATCCAGGACAGGCCTGATCAATCCGGTGGCTGTCTTTGAACCGGTGGAACTGGAAGGGACCACGGTCAGCCGGGCCAGCGTCCATAATATCAGCATTATGGAAGCGCTGGAGCTGGGAAAAGGCGACAGGATCACTGTATATAAGGCGAATATGATCATTCCGCAGATCGCGGATAACCTTACAAGGAGCGGTGTGCGGGATATTCCTGAAGTCTGTCCGGTATGCGGCGGGGCCACTCAGATCCGCCAGATCAACGATGTGAAATCCCTGTATTGCACCAATCCGGACTGCCAGGCGAAGAAGATCAAAAGCTTCACCCTGTTTGTAAGCAGGGATGCGTTAAATATTGACGGACTTTCTGAAGCTACGCTGGAAAAATTCATCAGCGCAGGATTTATCCATGAATTTGCGGATATTTTCCATCTTGACGATCATAAAGAAGAGATCGTAAATATGGACGGTTTCGGAGAAAAATCCTACGACAACCTGACAGCCGCCGTAAAGAACGCCTCCCACACAACCCTTCCCAGGCTGATCTATGGGCTGGGGATCGCCGGGATCGGCCTTGCCAACGCAAAGGTGCTGTGCCGCCATTTTAAATACGATCTTGATAAAATGAGGACCGCAGGAAAAGAGGAACTGATGGAAGCAGACGGGATCGGCGGCGTCCTGGCAGACGCATGGACGTTATTTTTTTCAAATGAAAAGAATAACGTTATGGTGGACCACCTTCTGAAAGAACTGACCTTTGAGAAAGAAGAAGAGGATGAGGACGGGACATTTGCAGGAAAGATATTTGTGATCACCGGCTCCCTGGAACACTTCTCCAACAGAAAAGAGCTTCAGGCGCTCATTGAATCAAAGGGCGGAAAAGTCACCGGGTCGGTCACAGGCAAGACGTCTTACCTGATCAATAACGACGTAGCGTCGTCTTCTTCAAAGAATAAAAAAGCAAGAGAACTGGGGATACCGGTGATCTCGGAAGACGATTTTTTAAAAATGCTGTAGAAAAAGAGGGATTAAGGAATGCCGATTAAAGTGCAGAACGGGCTGCCGGCGAAGACGGCCCTGGAAAATGAAAATATATTTGTTATGGACGAGGCAAGAGCGCTGAGCCAGGATATCCGTCCCCTGGAGATCGTGATCTTAAATCTGATGCCGCTAAAGGAGGATACGGAGCTGCAGCTTTTACGGGTAATGTCCAATACGCCCCTGCAGGTAAACTGCACCTTCCTCATGGTTTCCAGCCATGTGGCGAAGAACACGTCCGCCAGCCACTTAAACCAGTTCTATATCTATTTTGACGATATCAAAAGAAAAAAGTTCGACGGGATGATCATTACCGGCGCTCCAGTGGAAAACCTGCCATATGAAGAGGTCCACTACTGGGAAGAACTGACCCGGATCATGGAATGGAGCAAGACCCACGTGACGTCTACCCTCCACCTTTGCTGGGGCGCTCAGGCGGGCCTGTACTATCATTACGGCATCCCCAAATATGAGAGGAAGGAAAAACTGTCCGGAGTTTACTGCCACCGCCTGCTGCACAGAAAGGAGCCGCTGGTACGCTGTATGGACGACTATTTTTACTGCCCCCATTCCCGGTATACGGAAGTGCGGAAAGAGGATGTGTTAAAGCATCCGGAGCTGGTGCTGCTGGCAGAGTCGGATGAGGCTGGAGTATTTCTTGTTATGAGCAGGGACGGCAGGCAGGTCTTCATCCAGGGCCATCCGGAATACGACAGGATGACGCTGGCCAACGAATACCAGAGGGACCTGCAGAAGGGCCTGAATCCGAAACTGCCCTGCAATTACTATGAAAATAACGATCCGTTTTCCGAGCCGATCTTAAGCTGGCGCAATACGTCGGGCACGATCTACTGCAACTGGCTGAATTATTATGTATATCAGGTAACGCCGTACATATTAGAGGAAAGCTGAGGAAATACGGGGGAAAAATATCCAGAAAGGAGCAGCGTCTTCTGTTCTGGATATTTTTTTCAGGGTATCATAACGCAGACGGCGTCCTGCTGCGCACTTACGGCGCTTTGGGAGCCGGAAAATAAAGATTCTTTATGGCATCTTCTTTTACCATTTCTATGAACTGTTCCAGGATCCGGTTTAACCGGTATCCTTTCGGATATATCACGCCAAAATAAAAACGGGGCAGGCCAGGCATATAGAACCAGGCAAGATCTGTATAATTATGTACGCAGGACTGGGGGATGATAGTGCCGCAGATCCCGGAGGATGCCAGCTGCTCTAAAAAACCGTTTAAGCTGGATTCGATCATCACATGGAGTTCTACTCCTTCTTTCTGGAAAAGCGGATCGATCAGCTGACGGCGCATCGTCGATTTTTCAAGAGATACGGCAAAGAAATCATCTTTCACGTCTTTCAGGTCGATCACAGAAACAGGCGAGGGGGAAACGGGAAGTTCTCTGGCCAGAGGATGGCTGCGGGGAAGTCCGAGAAGAAGGTTCTCTGAACTTATGGGAAGATAGGAAACTTCATCAGAAGGACCATCCGGGCTGCCGGACAGGACAAAAGACATATCAAATTCGCCGGACGCGGTTTTTTCCAGCATCTCTGATACGCGCAGAAGCTGGCTGCACTGTAGGCGCACGCCGGGATATATCTCGTGAAAACGGGGATAGACTCTGGCGAAGACATCGCTGCCATGATCTACTGCCAGACCGATATGATAGATGCCTGAGACGCCTTCTTCAATATCCTGCAGCTGGGAAAGCGCTGATTGGCGCAAAGCCAGGAACTGCCTGGCGGTTTCCAGGAAAATGCGGCCTGCGGCAGTTGGGAACAGCTGCTTTTTTGTACGTATGAATAATGTGGTGTTCAACTCTTCTTCAAGCTTTAAAAGCTGCTGGCTGATCGCGGAAGGCGTGATGAAAAGCCTTTTGGAAGCTTCCGTCATATTCTTATATTTATCGATCGCCACAATATACTCCATCTGTTTCAGATCCATAGCGCTCTCCCTTTCTGTTTTTATCTTTAAGTTTTTCTAAATAAAATCTAAAATTTGTTTAACTTTACTTTTTATTATACTATATTTATAATCGAAAGCAAGAGGAATAAAGACAAAATTATGAGTTATGAATAAAAAAATATTAAATAACTCCGATTTTAAGTTAAATTTACCGGTGATTTAACGAGATATTCCGAAAATAATATGTGCAATTTAAAAGCTGGCTTTGATGCTTCGCAGTGTCCGCTGCGGCGGAAAATCATTTTACCAAGGGAGGGTAAAAAAATGTCTGTTTTGAAATTTTTAGAAAAAAATTTCGAATTAATATTGCTGGCGATCATGCTGGCAGTATTTACAGCGATGATGTTCCTCAACGTAGTGCTCCGCTATACTATGGGCTCTGCTGTCGTATGGGGAGACGAGCTGTGCAGGTATTGCCTTGTGGCTTCCACCTTCTTAAGCATACCGATCTGGATCAGGAGAAGGTCCGGGATCCGGGTAGACGCGATCATTTCCCTTCTTCCAGGCGGGATCCAGAAGGCGCTTGATCTTGTGGTCCATATCCTGCTTCTGATCACGTTCGGATATCTGTTTTTTGTCTGTATCTCAGTATACCAGACGATTGAAGAATCCGGTCAGGTAAGCGCCGCAATGCGTATGCCTACCTCGTGGCTGTATATGATCGTGGCGTTTGGATTCTTATTATCCATTATCCGCATTCTTCAGGTGATCGTGATCATGGCAAGGGAATGCAGACAAGCAGGAAGGAGTGAAAAAGACTGATGGCTATTGGAATATTTTTACTGATATTTGCAGTGTTTCTGATCATCGGGTTTCCCATGGCGGCAATATTTTCTACCATGTCGTTCCTGCCGTCGCTGATCGATCCGTCTTTCAGCTATGATACGGCCGCGGCGATCAAGAGTATGGTAAACGGTATGGACAGCTATACGCTGCTGGCGGTCCCGCTGTTTATGCTGTCAGGCATGATCATGGCGGAAGGAGGGATTTCCGAGAAACTCTTCAGCTTTTTCGGATATTTTATCGGAAATAAAAAAGCGGGCTTTCCCTGCTGCGTGATCGTTACCTGTATGTTTTACGCCGCCATATCCGGTTCGTCGCCGGCTACGGTTTCTGCAGTTGGCGCCATGACTATACCGTTTTTGATCAAGATGGGATATGACAATATATTCTCAACAGCGATCGTTACTGTTGCAGGCGGCCTTGGAGTTATCATTCCGCCAAGCCTTTCCTTTATCGTATATTCTTCCGCTTCCCAGACGTCTCCGGGAGATCTTTTCATTGCTGGTATCATTCCGGGGATCCTCATCGGCGTATGTCTGATGATCTATGCGTACATTTATTGCAGCCGCCATGGAGAAGACAGGGAAAAACTGGAGGCAAGCTATGAAGAACTTCACAGGACTGGCTTCTGGAAGCTTTTAAAAGAAAGTATCTGGGCCCTTTTGACGCCGATCATTATCCTGGGAAGTATTTACGGAGGGATCGCTTCTCCTACAGAAGCGGCGGTTATCTCAGTTATCTATTCCCTGGTGATCTCATTGTTCGTATACCGGACGATCCGGATCCGGGATCTTGGAAAAGTATTTATGGCAGGCGCCGATACATATGTCAATATCCTGTTTATCATTTCCGCAGCTACGGCTTTCGGACGCTGCATGACCATGCTGCGTTATCCTCAGGATATCAGTACAGCCGTGCTGGAAACGGTTCACGGAAAATTTGCCGTGCTGCTGGTCATCACCGTGATCATGCTTGTATGCGGTATGATACTGGACAATATTCCCAATATTATGATCCTTACCCCAATACTTCTGCCGATCGCCAAGGCAGTGGGAGTGGATCCGGTCCATTTCGGCATTATCATGACAGTCAACCTGGCGATCGGTATGGTTACGCCGCCTATGGGCATTAACCTTTACGTGGCCAGCGGCATGACGAAGATACCGGTATTGAAACTTGCAAAGGCCTGCGTGCCGTTCCTTATAGCGTTTTTGATCGCGTTGCTGGCGATCACATATATTCCGCAGATCTCCCTGCTTCTGCCGTCTCTGGTGAACTGACGGGAGATCGTGAAAAGATGAAAGAGGAGGAAAATCATAATGAAAAGAAAATCAACGATCATTTTATCTGGACTTCTTGCGTTTAGCATGGCGTTTTCTATGACGGCCTGCGGTTCGGGAAACAGCGCGTCCGAGACGACAGCGGCGGCTCCTGCAGAAGCTTCTGCCGACGGCGGTGCAGGTTCCGGAGAGGCTTCTGGCATTGCAGAAGAATACCATTGGACAGCGGCGATGACCGTAGCGGAAACAACCGTTAACTATAAGATCGTGGAAAAATTTAAAGAGCTGATCGAAGACCGTTCCGGCGGCAAGATCACCATCGATATGTATACCGGCGGTCAGCTGGGCGGAGATAACGAGATGTTTACCAGCTGCCGCGACGGCTCTATCGATATCATCACTTCCATGAGCAGCGGTCTGGTAGATTTCGTTCCGGAGGAAGCGGTATTTGACCTGCCGAACCTGTTTCCGGATATTGAGACGATGCGCGCGGTGCTGCAGGGAGATTTCATGACTACAATGAATGAATACAACAAGGCGGGAGGCTTTATGGTCCTGGGATATTCTGATGCCGGTTTCCGTCAGCTCTCCTCCAATAAAGCAGTCCGCACAATAGACGATTTTTCAGGGCTGAAGCTGCGTACTATGAATAACAAGTACCATATGGCGTACTGGGAAGCCCTTGGGGCAAGCCCGCTGCCGATGGACTTTAACGAGGTCTATATGGGCCTGAGCCAGAATACCATTGACGGCCAGGAAAATCCGTACATGAATATTGTTGGAAATTCTTTCCAGGAAGTACAGGATTATATTGTGGAAACAAACCACCTTGGACATATCATTTTTGTGGCTATGAACAATGATCTTTACGAAAGCCTGCCGGAAAATGTCCGCACATTGGTAGATGAGTGCATGGCAGAAGCGATCGAATATGGAAACAGTGAAGCGGATGCTTCTATTGAAGCAGATAAGCAGACCTGTATCGATGCGGGATGCGAGATCATCACCCTTTCAGCAGATGACCTTGCAACAATGCAGGAAAAGGCAGCCGGGGTATATGATATGGTAAGAGCTGACCTTGGCGACGAACTGGTAGATGAAGTGCTGGCCGCAGTAGAAGCAGCGAAAGAATGATGGCTATGAATGATATTAAGATTTCCAATGCTATGGTGCTGGATCCGCTGGCGGGAACCTTCCAGAAAGGAGAAGTGGCGGTGGAGGGCCAGGTGATGGCTGCCGAACCTTCAAAAGAAGCCAGACTGTGCATCGATGGAACAGACTGTATCGTCACGCCGGGCCTGATCGATATCCACCTTCATCTTTTCTCCTACGTATCGGCGGGCAGCGTGAAGGCGGATCTGGCCTGTCTGCCTTATGGGGTTACTACTGCGGTAGACGCAGGAACCAGCGGGGCGCCGTCTTATCCGCTTTTCCATGAAACAGAGGTGAGACGTTCTGTTACCAGAGTAATGGCTTATCTGAACATTGCCTCTGCCGGGCTTTTAAGCAGCGTATGTACGGAGGATACGAAGCCGGAACATATAGAAAGGGAACTGATCCAAAATCTTTTCCGGCAGTACAGGGGAGAACTGGTGGCCCTGAAACTTCGAAATTCTCTTGGAATTGTAGAGAAAGGAAATGAAACTCCCCTCCGTATGATGACAGAACTGGGAGAACAGCTGGGAGTTCCGGCGGTAGCCCATATGACGGATCCGGCTATTTCCTGTGAAAAGGCTGCAAAGATACTAAGGCCGGGAGATGTATTCTGCCATATGTACCAGGCGGAAGGCGATACGATCCTGGATGAAAATGGAAAAGTAAAACAGGGGATTTTGGAGGCAAGGAGGCGAGGCGTGCTTTTTGACGCCTGCAACGGAAACGCCAATTTCTCATTCCGAGTGGCAGAGGCGGCCATAAAGCAGGGATTCCTTCCGGATCTGATCGGTTCAGACCTTACGCCTATGTCTTTCCACAGGCCTCACGTATACGATCTGCCCAGATTGCTGTCGAAATATCTGATGTTTGGAATGTCTGTCAGAGATGTGCTGGAACGGGTGACTCTGGCGCCTGCAAGATTTTTGAAGATGGAACGTTCGCTGGCGACCCTGGCTCCGGGAACGCCTGCGGATATAGCGATATTCCGGATGGAAGAAAAGCCGGTGGCCTTTACAGACCGTTACGGCGAAGTGAGATATTATGATAAAGCGCTGGTCCCGCAGATGACGATCAAAAACGGAGCGATCGTCTGGGCCCAGACAGGATTTAATTAAAGGTTGTAACAGGCCGGGACTTAACATGTTTCCCCCGTTTCGGACTGATACAATATAGTTGCCAGGATGAATGAAAATGCTGATGAAGACTATATCAAATAGTTTCCTCATCAGCATTTTCCATGTTTTTATTCTTATACTCAGAAGTGGAGACGATGATAAACTGGACTTCGTCGTCGCTGCGGTTTTCCCAGCGGTGGCCGATCTCGTTAGGATAGTACAGGGTGTCTCCCTCGTGAAGTTCATAGAAGGGCCGTCCTTCCAGTTCAAAAAACAGGGTTCCCTTTAGGATAAAAACAAATTCCTCACCGTCGTGATAGTAAAAAGCGCCGGAATCTGTATGAGGCGGCATATAGACCATTCCTCCCCACATATCGCTGTCCCCTCGCGTAATAAGAGATTCGCGGATCTCTTTTCCAGAAGAAACGTTCCTGGTAAAGGACGGACGCTGGTCTTTGCGGATCAGGTTGATCCGGTCGTCGCTCTCCTCCACAAACAGGGCGGAAATAGGAAATCCCAGATTTTCACAGAGGGAATAAATGCTGACCAGATTGGGTGATGTCTTTCCGGTCTCGATCTGGCTGATGGTTCCGGCGGCTACTCCGGAGCGGACGGAAAGGTCGCGGATGGAAAGGCCAAGGCTGATCCGCTGGTCTTTGAGAAGACGGCCGATCCGTAAAAGATTCAGTTGTGCCATTGTGTTGATCCCTCCTTATATGAAAGCATAACGCAAATGTCTTTCTGGCTGATTCTGCACTGCTATCATGAACGGTGCAGACCTCGCAAATAAAATTTGCTCGGTCACGCGCATTCGCGCTATAAAAGCAACCAGAATCCCATTTGCTTATATGCAAGCATAACGCAAATGAACTTCTGGTTACTTTTGCACCGTTCATTGCTTCCGTGTACATTATACATTCATTATAATGAATTTGTCAAATAATAAGTACAGGTTATAAGCAAAAAAATGTTGGTGAATATATTTATAAATACCGTTGACAAATTTTGACGCGTTCACTATAATGAACGCATAGGTTACTAATGCAGTACCGCCTATACGGTATGAATGTCTACCATGAGAGGAGAAAGATTATGAGAAAATTTATCGCGTTAACCGCAGGATTAGCTATGACCGCATCTTTACTTGCAGGCTGCTCTTCTTCTGAGCCGGCTGAGACAACTGCTGCTGAGACGACAGCTGCTGAGGCTGCTGAGACAGAAGCAGAGGAAAGCGAAGCTGCAGAAGGCGAAAGCACAGAGGCTGCAGAAGGCGAAGCTGCTTCCGGCGAGGGCTTAAAGGTAGCTCTTTGCGTAACCGGCGCTGTAAACGATATGGGATGGTGCCAGTCCGCATACGAAGGCTTAAAGCTGGTTGAGCAGGACCTTGGATGCGAAGTTGCTTATACAGAGAACGTAGCGGCTGCTGATATGGTAGCGGCATTTACAGACTACGCTGCAAATGGTTATGACGTTGTTATCGGCCACGGCTTCCAGTTCGGCGATCCGGCATTAGAGGTTGGCGAGTTATATCCGGATACAAAGTTTATCTGCATCGAGGCAGAAGCGGCTTCTGACAACGTAGCTTCTTACGTTATGAAGTGCGAAGAGACAGGATACCTGGAGGGTATGCTTGCAGCAAGCATGTCCAAGACAGGAAAGCTTGGCTTCATCGGACCGGTTCAGGGAGCTTCTCTGATCAAGATCATGAACGGCTATGAGGACGGCGCTAAGGAAGTTAATCCAGACATCGAAGTTCAGACTGCATGGACAGGTTCCTTTACCGATACAGCTCTTGCAAAAGAGGCGGCTACAGCTATGATCGAGAACGGCGTTGACGTACTTGGCCACTGCGCAAATGAGTGCGGTACAGGCGCTTTAAACGCAGCTGAGGAAGCTGGTATTTATGCAACCGGCGATTCCTATGACCAGTATGAGCTGGCTCCAAATGCGATCCTTACATCCGCTATCTACAACGTACCAGAGCTGATCAAGACAGCTGTTACAGATATCCAGGAAGGCAACTTCGAAGGAACTGTTAAGCAGCTGGGTATGGCTGAGGGAATCGTAGAACTGGCTCCATATCACGATATGGAATCCGTTATCCCGGATGACGTAAAGGCTCTGATTGAAGAAAAAGCAGAGCAGATCAAATCCGGCGAATTCGTAGTACCATGCGATACGACGGCAAGAAACTGATAAAACGTAACAGTTACCTGTAGGCAATATATAGACATAAAGTGAGGGACGGTAAGATTTCATCGTCCCTCTTCTTGTGAAGTGTTTTGCGATACTTGGAAGGAGGACATGATATGGGCATTCTGGAAATGAAGCATATCAGCAAAGCGTTTTCTGGCGTATACGCTAACGAAGATATCAGCCTTTCTGTGGAAAAGGGCGAGATCCACGCTCTTTTAGGGGAAAACGGAGCTGGTAAGACGACTCTGATGAACATTTTGTTCGGAATCTATTCGGCAGATGAAGGCGAGATCTTCTGGAAAGGAGAAAAGGTACATTTTTCGTCTCCAAAGGCGGCCATTGAAAGCGGGATCGGCATGGTGCATCAGCACTTTTCACTGGTCCAGAAGCTTTCTGTCCTCGATAACATCATTCTGGGAATGGATACGGGATTTAAGGCGCTGGACAGAAAACAGGCCAGGGAAAAGATCCTGAACCTTGCCGGAAAATACGGGCTGAAAGTAAATCCGGACGCCCTGATCAATCATCTTTCCGTAGGACAGCAGCAGAGAGTAGAGATCCTGAAGGCGCTTTACCGGGATGTTGACCTGCTGATCCTGGACGAGCCTACAGGCGTCCTCACTCCTTCCGAGACAGAACATTTCTTTGGAGTATTAAGAAGATTAAAAGAAGAAGGCTATGCCATCATTATCATTACCCACAGGATGAGCGAGATCATGAGCATCAGCGACAGGGTCACGATCCTCAGAGACGGAAAAAAGATCATCGATCTGGTGACGGCAGAGACAAATCCTTCTGAATTGTCCAATTACATGATCGGCCGCCAGTTAAAGAGCGGTTTTGTTATGGAAAACAAAGCTTCCGATGAAGAGACGCTCTGCTTAAAGCATGTGAGCATCATCAAGGCCAGGCAGCCGGAATTTCTCTCCGATATATGTCTGGATATCAAAAAAGGAGAGATCCTGGGTATCGCTGGCGTAGACGGGAACGGACAGAAGGAGCTGGCAGAGGCGATCGCCGGTGTGAGAAAGATCACGGAAGGGACGATCTGGTTTGAAGGGAAGGATATCACAAAAACCACAGTCAAGCAGCGGTTTGAAATGGGGATCTCCTATGTTTCCGACGACCGTCATGCGGACGGCCTCGTTCTGGATATGACCCTGGAGGACAATGTGATGCTGCGGGATTATGACAGGCAGCCGTATTCAAAATATTCTTTCCTGAATGAAAAGCTGATCCGCGAGAAAGCGGAAAAAGCGATCGACGAGTATAAGATCAAGACGTCCGGAACGTCAAAGGGAGACACGGTCGTCCGCCTGATGTCCGGAGGAAACCAGCAGAAGGTGATCATCGCCAGGGAGGTTTCAGACAGCGCGAAGCTGGTGATCGCCAGCCAGCCGACAAGAGGACTGGACATCGGGGCTACGGAGTTTGTGCGCCAGGTACTGATGGACCACAGAAATAAAGGCGGCAGCGTGCTCCTGATCTCGGCGGACTTAGAAGAGATCGTGGCGTTAAGCGACCGGATCGCTGTAATGTTCGGAGGCCGGATCATGGGCGTTCTGGACAGGGAACACATCAACATGGAAAAGATCGGCCTGATGATGGGCGGTATTACAGAGGAGGAGATAAAAGAATGAGCCGGAAACAATCGTACCTTGCGGTGATATGGATCGCTTTGATCACTGTGGCAGCAGGAACTCTCCTGATCACTCTGGCCAACGCCAGCCCGATCGAGGCTTACCAGATGTTTTTCAGAGGTATTTTTGGAAATATAACCAATTTCTGCGAAGTATTTGTTAAGGCTACGCCTCTGATCCTGACAGGACTTGGCTGCGCCGTAGCTTTTAAGACAGGATTTTTCAATATCGGCGCGGAAGGACAGTTTTACATGGGCGCGGTTGCGGCTACTTCCGTAGCTTTGGGACTTACCGGAGTTCCAGGCCCTTTGCGTATCCTTCTGGCTATGGCGGCAGGTTTCATCTGCGGCGGCCTGTGGGCGCTGATCGCCGCTGTTTTTAAGGCAAGATTCGGTATTTCAGAGATCATCGTGACCATCATGCTGAACTATATCGCTATTAATTTCGTAGGGATCGCCGTCCGTACCTTCCTGATGGATCCGGCGGGAAGCGTTCCCCAGTCTGCCAGGATCGGATCGGAAGCCGCGTTTAAGCTCCTGATGCCGCCTACTAGGCTGAATATGGGCTTTATCATTGCTATTGCCGCAGTGATCCTTGTGTGGGTCCTGATGGAAAAGACCACTGCCGGCTATGAGCTGAAGGTTGTGGGATCCAACCGGCGGGGCGCGAAATGCATGGGCATTTCCGTTATGAAAAATACGATCCTTTCCGCGTTCTTAAGCGGCGGTCTGGCAGGTATGGCCGGCGTGATCGAGATCCTGGGTATCCAGAAAAAGCTTTTGGAAGGGATCTCATCCGACTGCGGTTATACAGCCGTGCTGGTAGCGCTTTTGGCTTCCAACCATCCTATCGGAGTCTTTTTCTCCGCGGTAGGCCTGGCGGCAATGCAGGTAGGTGCCAATTCCATGCAGAGGCAGATGGGAGTGCCGTCTGCGATCGTCAATATCCTGGTGGGAATGGTGGTCCTGCTGGTCCTTGGCAAACGTATCTTTCAGTTTAAGTCTAAAAAGAAAGCATAGGGAGGTGCAGGCGTTATGCTGGAGCAGATTTTTACAATATCGTTTTTAACTGCGTTTTTGACCGCTGCTGTGCGTATGGCCGTGCCGCTGATCTATGCGGGACTGGGCGAGACGTTTCTGGAACGGACTGGTATCTTAAATATCGGTATGGAAGGCGTTATGCTGGGCGGAGCGCTGTTTTCCTTTGCCGGAGCGCTTTTAAGCGGCAGCCTGGCCGTAGGCCTTGTCTGCGGTATGCTGGGAGGACTGGCGGTCAGCGCCATCCATGGTTTCCTGTGCATTAACCTTTCCCAGAACCAGTCCGTCAGCGGGATCGCGCTGAATATTTTCATGCTTGGCCTCACAAGCTTTCTGTATAAGATCCTGACAGCGGGACAGTCCTATCAGGACATTGAAACCATACCTACGATGGCGATACCGGTCCTGTCATCCATTCCGCTGGTAGGAAATGCGTTTTTTAACCAGGATATCCTTACATACCTGGTATATCTTCTGGTGATCCTGGCTGTATTTTTCTACAGGAAAACAGGAGCCGGCCTGGCGTTCACCGCAGTGGGCGAGCACCCAAGGGCGGCGGATGCGGCAGGTATCCCGGTGTATAAGTACCAGTGGATCGCCATTGCGGTAAACGGCGTTCTGGGAGGCATGGGAGGCGCCTGCCTGGTACTGGTACAGCTTGGAAAATTTACGGAAAATATGATATCCGGGCGCGGATATATTGCTCTGGCAGCAGTGATCCTTGGCCGGTATACGCCCCTTGGAATGTTCGGCGCAGCCCTGATCTTCGGCGGAGCCAACGCTCTGCAGATCCGTCTGCAGACTTTGGGAGTGCCGCTGCCGACGCAGGCCCTGGCTATGCTGCCTTACGTGATCACTTTGATCGCCCTTTTAGGATCGGTAGGAAAGAGCGGAGAGCCGGAAGCTTTGGGAACGCCTTATGTAAGAGGTTCAAGATAGAAGAAAGAAGAAGGAGGAGAAGAAAATGTCAGCAAAAAAACTGATCAAAAATGCGCGCGCCATCGTTACGTGCGATGCAAAGGATAATGTATTCTGGGACTGCGATATGCTCATCGACGGCCCAGCGATCGTTAAGATCGGAAAGAACATAGAGGATGAAGAGGCTGAGGTGATCGACGCCAGGGATAAATTTGTTTATCCTGGCCTGATCAATACCCATCATCACTTTTTCCAGACCTTTGTCAGAAACCTTCTGACTATCGACTATCCGAACCTGATGGTCATGGACTGGATCGACAAGATCTACAGGATCTTTAAGGAGATCGACGACGACGTGATCTATTATTCTTCCCTGACGGCTATGGGCGACCTGTTAAAGCACGGCTGTACCTGCGCGTTTGACCATCAGTACTGCTACACGAAGAAGACTGGAAAACGTCCGGTGGACCGCCAGATGGACGCGGCAGAGCTTCTTGGCATCCGCTATCATGCAGGCCGCGGCGGAAACACGTTAGAGAGGGAGAACGGAAGCTCCATTCCGGAAGAAATGGTGGAGAGCACCGACGAATTCCTGGAGGACTGCGAGAGACTGGTAAGCAAATACCACGACGGGAAGCCATTTTCCATGAAACAGATCGTGATCGCGCCCTGCCAGCCGATCAACTGCTATAAAGAGACATTTGTGGAGTCCGCGAAACTGGCGAGAAAGCTGGGCGTACGCCTCCACACCCATTTAGGCGAGGGCGAATGCGACGGGATCGAGGCAAGATACGGAAAGAGGACCCTGGAATGGTGCGAAGATATTGATTTCGTAGGCGAAGACGTATGGATCGCCCATGGATGGGAGCTGACTCCGGAGGAGTACAAGATCCTCGGCCGCACAGGCACAGGAGTTTCCCACTGCCCGGCTCCGGCTGTTCTGGGAGGCTTCCCGATCCTGGATATGCAGGCTATGATCAAAGAGAACGTTCTGATCAGCTTAGGCTGCGACGGTTCCGCTACAAACGACAGCTCCAATCTGCTGGACTCCCTGCGCATGGCATACCTTATGCAGGCATATCACAGCAAAGAAAGAGGAGCCTGCCTGTCCTCCTATGATATGTTAAAGATCGCTACAGTAAACGGCGCGAAGACACTGGGACGGACAGATCTGGGCTCCCTGGAAGAAGGAAAAGGCGCCGACCTGTTCATGGTAGACTTAAACGGCCTTGAGATGACCGGAATGATCCACGACCCGAAAAACATGCTGGCAAGAGGCGGCGTGACCGGGCCGGTATGGATGACCATGGTAAACGGCGAGGTTGTTGTAAAAGAAGGACGGCTGACAAAAGTCGACGAGGAAAAACTGGTAAAAGAGGGAGAGGCTGTATGCAATAAAGCCCTCAGGGATCAGTTCCCGGCGATCTGGTAAAAAGAATCTCGCTGTCTGGCTGGAAATGATTCGGCGGTATGGATCGCCGTATTTCCATCCAGACAGCGAGATTTTGTTGTTTTGAAGTATCCGGCAGGGGGCGCAAAAATAGAAAATATTTCAATGGTATCAGTTCAGCCGTGCGCTGTCAGGCGCGCCTATATGAAAAAGGAAGCGCCGCTTTAGCGCTCCCTCTCTGACTGTATCTTCTGTCTCTCAGATCTTGATCCTCTCCGCCGTCGTCTTATCCAGCGCCAGGCGCACGCCTCCATGCCCGATGATCACGCTGCCTGAATACTGCTGGATCACCTGGATCTGGGATCCTTCTTCAATATCATATCCCCTGATCCAGTCCATCACCGCCGGATTCCCCACCATCCATTTGATCGTACAGACCTCGCCGCTTTTTGCATTCATCAAAGACTCCATAAAAACACCTCCTGCTTCTGTTAAGATCTCTATATCCATTCGACCGAATCTCTTTTCTATGATTATCTTAACATACGCAGCGGCCGGTTAGTCAATTGCAATATGGGTTAGGGCTCTGTAATCTTTTCTCAATAACGCCGAGGCAGGATAAAAGCAAAACCGCTACCACTCCTGGCTCAAAAGGAAATCCGCTGCATGCATTGTCCGGATTCCCTCATAATTTCCTACGGAAAATTCATCTGTCCGCAGAACATATTTCGGATAATTATCTGCTATTGACAGAAGATTTCCATATTCCCGTCGCTTAGTTTCTTCTCTTTCTATCCGCTCTGATACCTGGATATACATCTTTTCTTCTTTCCTGACAGCCACAAAATCAATTTCTGATGTTCCCAATTTTCCTGTAAATACATCGTATCCCCTGCGCAGCAATTCTAAATATATAATGTTTTCCAGCATGCCTGCAGCTGCGTCTTCGTCATATCCCAGTACGCTGAACCGAAGCGCAGGATCGGCCAGATAAAACTTTTCCAGAGTCTTCAGGATTTCTTTTCCCTTGATATCATATCTGGAACAGCGATGGAGAAGATAGGCTGTCTCCAGCTTATTCAGGTAGCTATATACCGTTTCCGGATCCATCTGTCTGTTCTGGCTTTTCAAATACTTGGATAACGTCAGCGCAGAAAACGTCTGTCCAACGTTCGAAAACGTATATTTTACCACTCTTTCCAGCTGGTCTACCTTACGGATCTGATTTCGTTTCACAATATCTGTAAAAATCGTTGAATTGTAAATATCTCTTACCACAGTATAGGCTTCCTCCAGAGTATACTCCTTCAGCTGCAGAGCCGGGAACCCTCCCATCTTCAGATAACGCCGGAATTCCGTATATCGGTCGCCAGACTGCGTATATTCCTCCCGAAATTTCAGATATTCGGAAAATGACAGGGGAAATATACGGAAAGAGATATACCTTCCAGTCAGATACGTCGATATCTCAGACGACATCATCCTGGAATTGGAGCCTGTCACATAAATATCCATATCAAAATCGACCATAAATGAGTTTACTGCCCGCTCCCATTCTTCTACTTCCTGCACTTCATCTAAAAACAGATACGTTCTCTTTCCCGGAAGTATTTTTCCGCTGATTTCTTCGTATAATTTTGAGGCAGTATTAATTTCAGAATACCGCAGACTGTCAAAACGATAAAAGAGGATCTGCTCAGGCAGAACTCCCCTTTTTTTCAGTTCTTCCTGCAGCATCAGCAAAATCGTAGATTTTCCGCAGCGCCGTACACCAGTCAGGATCTTTACAAAAGGAGTATCGGTAAATGGCATGATCTTATCCATGTATTCTTTTCTATAAATCACATATATCACCTCTTTATTTATATCATAACCATATTTTATTTAAATATCAATGCTTTTATCAGATTATACTCCATTAAAAATATCATATATCCTGGCGCACGGCTGAACTGTTGGAAAAAATAATTCCGAAATCGGAATAAAAATTGATATATAATATGTTTTGTGATAGACTGGAAATATAATTAATAAAGGTAAAAGAGAATGGGGGTGTTGAAGATTGATCATACGTGAAGAATATCTGCAGCAGCTGATATCCTGGAAAGACGAGCAAGTCATTAAAGTGGTGACAGGAATCCGCCGCTGTGGAAAATCTACGTTATTGAAACAATTCCAGGAATATCTGCGGCAAAACGGTACGGAGCCGGAGCAGATTGTTTCTGTGAATTTCGAAGATCTGGAATTTGAAGACCTTCTGGATTATAAAGCGCTGTATTCCTATATCAGAGAACGCCTTTGTTCAGGCCGGAAAACTTACATTTTTCTGGACGAGATTCAAAAAGTGTCCTCTTTTGAAAAAGTTATAGACAGTCTTTATATTCAGGAGAATACAGATATCTATATTACTGGCTCCAACGCATATATGCTTTCCGGCGATCTGGCGACGTTTCTTACCGGACGATACGTGGAAATAGCTATGTTGCCCTTTTCATTTAAAGAATACGCAGAAATTACAGGGATCCCGCGAGAACAGGCTTTTGCGGATTACATGAAAAATGGCGGACTGCCCTATGTCGCAGTTATGGACCGGACAGATGAAAAGGTGGACGCTTATCTGGAAGGTATTTATAATACGGTGATCATCAAAGATATTGAGGACAGACAGAGCCGCAGAGAACGCGATCCGGAAAAACGAAAAATCACAGATATCGTGCTGCTGAAGACGATCGCACGTTTTCTGGCAGGAGTGATCGGAAGCCCTGTATCAATACGAAGCGTGACAGATTATCTGATCTCATCTGGAAGAAAAGTTTCTCCAAACACTGTGGATGATTATGTAGAAGCATTGACAGAAGCTTTTATCTTTTATCCGGCAGAACGGTTTGATATTACAGGAAAACAGCTTTTAAAAAATAATAAAAAGTTTTATATGGTCGATCTGGGACTGAGAAATCACATTCTCCCCAAAAGACGGTATGATCTTGGCTTTTCCATAGAAAACATAGTTTTTTTCGAGCTTATGCGGCGGGGCTATAAGGTCATGATCGGTAAGATCGGCAGGGCGGAAGTTGATTTTATCGCCCAAAAACAAGGTGTGCTGACGTATTATCAGGTAACGGCGGATATGACGTCTCAGGAGACGTTTGAGAGGGAGATGAGGCCGCTGCGGGCGATCCGGGATAATTATGAGAAGATCGTGCTTACCCTGGACCGTTTTACTATTGGAAATTACGACGGGATTAAGGTAGTTAATGTGGAAGACTGGCTCCTGAGAAAAGCGTGAGAGAAGGAGCAGAGATATAAGTATTCGCTTATATCCCTGTCCTTTGAAACCTTCACTATTGCATAGTGTTGCAAAAACTGCTACTATAAAGGAAATGAAACGAAGTGAAAGAGGAATATCATGGACTTTAAGCAGATCACCTATATCATAAAAGTGGCGGAATGCCGGAATATCACAAAAGCGGCCCGCGAACTCTATATTTCCCAGCCGTCCTTAAGCCAGCTTATTTCAAAAGCAGAAGAGGAATTGGGTATTCGGATCTTTGACCGCAATACCAATCCCCTTACGCTGATCTATGCCGGGAAGCGTTATATAGAAGAAGCAAAAAAGATCATAGATATCAATGAAAATATTAAAAAAGAGCTGCAGGACATCGCCGGCTGCCAAAAAGGCCTGATCGTTTTAGGGATACCAAGGGAACGGGGTTTTAGACAGGACAAAATGTTTGGACGGGTATTCGGATGTGATCGATTGGGAGAAGATCCGGGATCTGCCCTTTGTAGTGTTAAAACAGGGTCACGGGAGCCGGAAGACCTGCGAAGAGATCTTTGCGAGATACGGTTTTTCTCCCAGGATCCTGCTGGAGACAAGCAGCAATCTGACAGCTTTGCGGATGGTGGAAGAGGGAGTCGCGGCGGCGATCGTGCCGGAGATGACGATCCGTCTGTTCCAGGGAAGCCGGAGATTTAATACATATTCCCTGGATAAAGAGCCTGTTACATGGAACGTCCTGGCAGCGTACCGGAAGAACGCTTATCAGAACGCGGCGCAGAAGAGTATGATCGAGATGGCCAGAGAAATATTTGAAAAACGGACAAAATACAATTATTCATCGTAAAAAGTGTGGGAACACCACACTTTTTCGTTGTAAAAAATGTAATTTGGCCGTATACTATATAGTATCATACTGATTCAGGAGGTGCATGGATGTATCGGACTGCGATTGAAAAACTTTATCAATGGAAGGACAGCAAACGCAGAAAGCCGCTGATCATTGAAGGGGCAAGGCAGGTAGGAAAGACCTGGCTGATGAAGGAATTTGGACGCAGGGCCTATAAAGACACGGTCTATATCAATTTTGATTCAAATTCCAGGATGTCCGAGTTGTTTGCTTTAGATCTTGACCCGAACCGTCTGATCATGGGGATCGAACTGTATGCGGGAAGAAAAATCGATCCGGAAAATACGCTTCTGATTTTTGATGAAGTTCAGGAAGTGCCGCGGGCGCTTTCTTCTTTAAAATACTTTTGTGAAAACGCGCCTCAGTATCCGATCGTCTGCGCAGGATCTCTATTGGGAATTGCCCTCCATGGGGGAACGTCGTTTCCTGTAGGAAAAGTGGATTTCTTAGATCTGTATCCTCTGTCTTTTCGGGAATTTTTGATGGCGACCGCAGGAGAGCGGTTTGCAGAACTTTTAGACAGTCGGGATTATTCGATGATCACTGCTTTTAAACATATTTATATCGATGCGCTTAAGCAATATTATTTTGTCGGCGGTATGCCGGAGGCAGTACAGAGCTTCACAGAAGAGAAGGATTTTAATGAAGTCCGGATGATCCAAAAGCGGATATTGGAAGCGTATGAACAGGATTTTTCAAAGCATGCTCCGACAGATGTCGTCCCAAAGATCCGTATGGTCTGGAACAGCATTCCTTCTCAGCTTGCGAAAGAAAATAAGAAATTTATCTACGGCCTGGTACGGGAGGGCGGACGTGCGAAAGAGTATGAGTCAACGATCATGTGGTTGTGCGACTGCGGACTCGTCCATAAGGTCAGCCGTGTGAATGCGGGAAGGATCCCATTAAAGGCATATGAAGATATGAAAGCGTTTAAATTATTCATAGTAGACGTAGGGCTGCTTGGATGCATGGCCGGGCTGAACCAGCGTATTCTGCTGGATAGCGGTCTGTTTACAGAATTTAAAGGGGCGCTGACGGAACAATATGTATGTCAGCAGCTTAAAACTATAGAAGATCTGAATGTTTATTATTATACGAATGACCGCGGTTCCTGCGAGGTGGATTTTGTGATCGACAACGGAGAGCAGGCAATACCGGTAGAAGTAAAAGCAGAGGTTAATTTAAAGGCGAAGAGCCTGAAAATTTACCGTGAAAAATATGATCCTGTGATTTCTGTCCGCACCTCTATGGCAGACTATAAAAAGGAGGAGCAGCTCGTAAATCTGCCATTGTATGCGCTGGAGGAAATCAACCGTTTGGATCAATAAACAGGATAAAAATGAGGAAAGGCTATTGGCGAAGACACCAGTAGCCTTTTTATTATGGAAAAAATCAATATCGATCATAGGAAATCTTATATAGTATAGACGGTATACATAAATATATTGATGAACTTTTGCAAGAAATGCACAAAGATCAGATAGCAAAAGCTCGTTTATAAAGAAAACCAATGACGGACATTGGAGACAGATATTTTACTGATCAATGATAAAAAGCTATAGTAAAACCAGATACAGAAGAGAATATTGTTCTAATAGGTTCAGGAGGTATTTATTATGGAAGCAAAGATCGGTTACAGGATTTACAAGGATATCAAACGCCCTTCCAGGGAGTTGATCGAACGGTTAAGGGAATTTTCCGCGCCGGAGCTGTGCGACGGCTCCATCGTGTACAACGCTATGGATTATCATATCAAGCCTATGGTTACGAGGAAGAAGATCTGCGGGCCGGCGGTAACGGTTAAATTGACCATGGGAGACAGCTTGATGGTGACGAAGGCTGTGGATATGGCTCAGCCGGGAGATGTGATCGTGATCGACGGCAGGGGCAGCGGCAACAACGCCCTCTGGGGCGACCACAGGAGCCTTTCCTGTAAGGTGAAAGGGATCGAAGGCGTAGTTATGGACGGGGCGTTCCGGGATCTGGAAGAATGCGAAGAGATCGGTTTCCCAATGTATGCGAAAGCAGTCACCTGCGGTTCCAGCACGAAAAATTCCAACGGCGAGATCAATGTGACGATCTCCTGCGGCGGCGTGACAGTGAATCCGGGAGATATCATCGTAGGGGATGTAAACGGCGTCTGCGTAATCCCGCAGGAGTTTGCGGAGGAGATCATGGCGAACGCGAAGAAGAAGATGGAAAGCCTGGAAAAGGTGACGAAAGAGATCCTGGAACAGAAGAAGGTGCTGCCGGACAACTACGTGGCGAACCTGGCGAAACTGGGATATGGAGATTATACAGAGTAAACCTGCATGCACCGGCAGACGGGTGCGACGCCAAACCGCAAAAATCCGACGGACGCATTGGCATCCCTGAATGCATGCCGCCTGCCGGCGGCGGATCTTCAGAGTAATGTTCAAAAAAGAAAAGGAGAAGAAAATATGGGACAAAACATGATTCAAAAGCTTATTGCCAGCCATCTGGTTTCCGGCAGTATGGAGCCTGGCAGTGAGATCTATATAAAGATCGACCACACCCTGACCCACGATATCACGGCAGTTATGGCATATCTTGCCTTTGAAGCCCTGGATATCCCGAAGGTGAAAACAGAATGCTCAGTAAGTTACCTGGATCACAACTTGCTCCAGGTAGACAGTAAAACGCCGGACGATCACATTTTCCTTCAGAGCATTGCAAAAAAATACGGACTCTATCTTTCCAGGCCTGGAAACGGCATCTGTCATATGATCCACTATTTCCGTTTTGGAAAGCCGGGAAAGAGCCTGATGGGAACTGACAGCCATACCACTACCGGAGGCGCTTTGGGAATGCTTGCCATCGGCGCCGGGGGCATGGACGTGGCTACAGCCATGGCGAGCCTTCCTATGAGACTTAAGATGCCAAAGGTAGTCCGTGTGGAGCTGAAAGGAAAGCTTCATCCGCAGGTTTCCGCCAAGGATGTGATCCTGGAAATGCTTCGCAGGCTGACGGTAAAAGGCGGAGTGGGAAAAGCTTACGAATATGTGGGAGAAGGCGTAAAGAGCCTTACCGTAGCCCAGAGAGGCACGATCGCCAACATGGGCGCGGAGCTGGGAGCGACGACTTCCGTATTCCCTGCTGACGACGAAGTGAGAAAATTCCTGAAAGCCCAGGGAAGAGAAGAAGACTATACGCCTCTTTATCCGGACGAGGACTGTACTTACGATGAATATATGGAGATCGATCTAAGCAGCCTGGAACCGCTGGTAGCGTGTCCGTCCATGCCGGACAAAGTGGTAAAGGTAAAAGATGTGGAACACGTAAAAGTAGATCAGGTGTTCATCGGAAGCTGCACCAACGGCTCCTACAGCGATATCAAAAAAGCTGCGGCTGTGCTGGACGGCCATGTGGTAAATGAAAATGTTTCCCTGACCGTAGCAGTAGGCACAAAACAGATCCTTCAGATGCTGGTGGAGGACGGCACGATGTCAAAGCTTCTCTGCTCCGGAGCCAGGATCCTGGAATGCGCCTGCGGGCCATGTACCGGCATCGGACAGGCGGCTCCGACCAACGGGGTTTCCGTCCGCACCTCCAACCGCAACTTCCCAGGACGGGGCGGCACGCCGGATGCGCAGCTGTACCTGGTAAGCCCGGAGGTTGCTGCGGCTACCGCTATTACCGGATATATTACAGAGCCGTCCAAGGTATGCGATATTTCAAAACTGGAGGATATTACAGAGCCGGATGAGTACATTGTAGACGATAAGATGCTGATCCCGCCGGCGGAAGGAGATACTTCTGACGTGGAGATCATCCGCGGGCCAAACATCAAGCCGCTGCCGATCCCGGAAATGGTAAGAGATGTGATCGAAGTGCCGGTTTCTCTGAAAGCAGGGGACAATATTTCCACAGACGATATCATCCCGGCAAGCGCTACATTTTCCGCTATGCGTTCCAATATCCCCATGGTGGCAGAGATCGTATTTTCCAGATATGATAAGGATTTTGTCCAGAGAGCGAAAGACGCGAAAACAGCGTTATCGTAGGCGGCGAGAATTACGGCCAGGGCTCCAGCAGGGAACATGCGGCTATTGCGCCTATGTACCTGGGGGTAAAAGCGGTGATCGCAAAATCCATGGCGAGGATCCATAAGAACAACCTGATCAACCATGGAGTCCTTCCGCTGATATTTGCGGATAAAGAAGATTACGACAAGATCAGCCTGGGAGATCAGCTGGTTCTGTCGGACTGCCTGGAAGGGATCAGGAAGAAAGAGATCCAGGTGACAGATAAGACAAAGAGATTTACTTTTAAAACAGTGCTGGACATTTCCGATGATGAAGCGGAGGTGCTGCTGGCAGGGGGGCAGCTGAGATATATTAAGAAGCAGATCCAGGCGTAAGACGGAGCTGCAATAGAAAAGTATCATTGATCACAGGAGAGAAAATCCGACCGAAGAAAGCGGGGTTTTCTTTCCTGTGATTTTTGTGTTATACTACATAATAGAAAGGGGTGTGTATACAGATGAAAAGGCTAAATCTGCCCTATGGAATTGATGATTTTGAAACCGTGCGTTCAGACGGCTGCTATTATATCGACAAAACTGGCTTTATCAGGGAACTGTTGAGCGAAGCATTTTCCGTCAACCTGATCACCCGTCCGCGGCGGTTTGGAAAAACATTGACTATGAGCATGCTCACATCTTTCTTCGATATCCGAAAGGATGGGAAAAAATTATTTGACGGCCTGGAGATCATGTCCGACGAAAAACTATGCGTACAATGGATGAACCAATGGCCGGTCTTATTTTTGACCTTAAAAGATATAGAAGGAGAGCGCTTTGAAGAGGCCTACGGTCTGCTGAAATACGTTATATCCAGACTGTGTATCGAACATTCCTATCTTGGCGTCAGCGATAAAATAGACGAAGCGGACAAGGCGCGTTTTGACAGATTGAAAAATGAGAAAGGGACCGAAACGGATGTGCAGTGCGCTCTTTATACGCTGCTTTCCATGCTCTATGCTTATTACGGGAAAAAAGTGATCCTTTTAGTAGACGAATATGACGTTCCCCTTGCAAAGGCCAGCGACCACGGATATTATGAAGAAATGTTAAATGTTATCAAAAAGTTTCTGGGAATGGTATGGAAATCCAATCCGTTCTTAAAATTCGCAGTGGTGACGGGGTGCTTACGGATCGCGAAGGAAAGTATCTTTACCGGAGCAAATAATTTTATATCAAATTCTATTTCAGATAAGCATTACCAGAAATATTTCGGATTTACGGAGGCAGAGGTAGAAT
>DWZA01000004.1 GCA_019118365.1 Candidatus Lachnoclostridium stercoravium
TTTAAGGAGATGCGCTTATTATATCTGAAGATCTATTGTCCGGTTAATGTGTACGTACTTGTCCGCTAATTATGTCTCAGACTGTCCGCCGAATATGGCACAGATGTCCGTTTAGCCCGACAATCTGCAAACACCGAGATTCAGGATTATTTTCCGTCATGCAGTGCCGGTACAGGAAATGGAGACGGCGAAAATCTTTTTGATTATGTTAAAAGAGATATTCCCGGAAGCAGATGAGCATTGCTTTGAAGTTGCCAGAATGTTCTTAGGTGGGAAGGGACTAATTGAAAAGAACATGGGAACAGCCTTTTTTGCGGAAAAACTGATCTATGCATTCCATTATGCGGTGCAGAAGAGGGATCCGAATAATTATAAACGTAACCTGAGGCGATTTTCTGAGAAACATCATTTGGAACTGGAAAATGGAATATTGAAGGCTCGCACATATGGGTTTGGTGTAAAAATGGAAGAATTACTGGGAATGGATATAGGTTATGTAATATCTTATCCCCAAAATTCTTCCATTTTCGTTTTATACAAAGCAAATACGAAATCAAGACTTGAGCACCAAGGGGATAGGTGCGAAAAAATAAAAGTGCTGGAGAAGATAAAGCCAGAACGGTTATGTAGTATCTGTAAGCTTTGTAAAGATTTTTTTGAAAGCAGGGATTTATCCCACGGAGAAAAGCTCCATCTGGCTTTAAATTTTATGCATATGAAAGGATTGAAGGAGAAATTTTTCCAGGTTATTCAGAATGATGAGCATTATGAGAAATGGTGTTTCGACTGGAACTATATGAGAGATCAGAATTATAAGATCTCAGGATGTAATAAGTATTGCCTATATGCGGAAGTGTGTGACCATGCATATAGTATTTATCATACGATCCGGCAACAAAGAGCAATAAGACGTATCTGCCAGGAGCAACCATTTGTCCCAATTGATGAAGCTTATCGCCAGATGAACGATTATTTAGCCCAGACGGTTCGGTCACAAGAAAAAGCGATTTTCCTAATAAAAGCACAGACTGGGTTAGGAAAGTCCAGCGCATATAAAAAGCTGCTAAGAGAGATCCAATCCCCAGTTATTGTAGCCCTTCCGACTATCCAAATGAAAAATGAGATCGCAGAAGATCTGGGAGAAATTGCAGTAGCAGTTCGCTCAGTCAAGGAATTATATATGCCGAAGGAATTGGAAGAACAAGTAGAGGCTTTATATGCTGAAGGCTTTTACAAAGAGGCGAAGAGAGCAATTGTAGAGTATGCAGATAGTCTGGAATGCGGGATAGAAAGATCAAGGTATGACGAATATTTGGATCTTCCGAATGTCTTAGAGAAAAAAGAAAAGCATATTATTATGACACATGCGCAGTTCTTGAATTTATCAGAGCTCCAGTTGAGCGGCTATACAGTGATCATTGACGAGGATATCCTTTTTACAATGCTGAGAAATACAAAATCAATACCAGTATCAGAAGTGGAGAAGGCGATCAACGCTGGGATTATCCAAGGGAAGCTCAGAACCCAATTGGAATCGCTGATACAAACTGGAAAAGAGGAGTATAGAAAGATAGAAAATGAAATGGAGAATAGCTACATTAAAAAGAAACAGTTGGATGATGTGGGAATATATGGAGATATTAATGAACTGCTCTGTGCAGGAGCTTTGCATTACATCAATGATACGATCGAATTTTTTGTGCCGCAGCAGCTGCCGGATCGAAAAATAATCATCATGTCCGCGACATTGGATGAGGAAATGTATCGAACCTATTTCTATGATAGAAAATGTGTGTTTTATGATGTGCCGGCAGCGCAATATCAAGGAAAGTTGATTCAGTATACAAAATACTCCATGAGCAGAATGTGCATTCAGGAGCTTGGTCAAAAAATGGATGGTGTAAATAGGTTATTGGATCGGCTGAAAGAGATTGCGGAAGGAGAAGAATATGGAATCAGCTTTAAAATCTATGACAGACAGTTGGAAACATCATTCCATTTTGGAAATACCGCTGGAACCAACCAATTTACAGGAAAGAATGGGATGATCATAGGGACGCCCCATTTAAGCGAAAATACTTACAAACTGATAGGGGTTTACTTAAACTGCAGCCTGTCGGGGGATGCAGCAACAATTAAGAGAAGACGGATTCAGAGAAATGGATTTGAATTTTATTTTATGACATATGGGGAACCAGTTTTAAAGACGATCCAGCTATATATGATCGAAAGCGAGCTGGAGCAGTGCATTGGAAGAACACGACTGCTGAGAGAAAATGCAGTCGTATACGTTTTTTCCAATTATCCATGTAAACAGGCAGAATTGAAGACAGAAAATTATCTGGAAAAAGTGTTATGATTTAAAACCAATCTGCTTTAGAATATAGGATTCCAAGGCCTTTTTAGGAATTTTCCAGGTTTTTCCAATCCGAAAGGCCGGGATCCTATGATCCTTTAAAAGAGAATAAGCGGCATTTCGTCCAATCATTAGGATTTCACATAATTCCTCAATGGTGAGGATATCGTCATATTGCTCAAACATTATTTTTTCCGCCTTTACGCTATTAAAATTATATGGATTTATATAAATGTTGTATGCTGCATCAAAGGAGAATCATGCAGATAGGCATGGATAGAACTTTGTAATAGATACAATCATCCAAGAAGGTACAAAATAATCAAATATCACAGATTGAACATTTAGATAATCAAAGATAAAGGAGATCATATCCTATATGATAAATAAAGAAAAATCCAAAGAATTGATGGAAAAGTCTATAAAGGAGATCAATTCCAGAGCCACTTCCAGAAGGCAGAGCCAAAGGAATGCAGCACATATATTTCAGATGAAAGAATATATAAACAGACTGATTCCATTTGTCCACGAGGAAGAAGGAAAAGAGATTTTAGTAAAAATTTTAGAGGAGGCTGCCAAGCTATGATTGAAATAAACCGAATATCAACAAAAGCGGTAAGGAAGGATGGGCTGCAGCTTCATTACCGCCAGGAAGAAGATATCTATCGCCTGGTTCATTATATAGTCAATGGAAATATGTGGGAAGCACCAATTTATGTGTGGGGAAAAGGAATCACATTATATCCTCATATCTTTGCCGAGCAGATCGCAGCGGAGATGTTGTATATCCAACAAATATATCAAAAGTGTAGAGGATTAAGAATCAGACATGAGTTCGCATATATTACGAAGGATGAATTTCCCGATCAGAATCAGCGAAGGCTGCAGATCTGCCAGATTGCAGATTGGTACGGAGACTATTATTTCTATAGTGGATTCCAATGCGTATATGGAGTATTTGAATCAGTGGATCGTTACATAATCCGATATGCGATCAATACAGTGAGTCCCATGGATGGGGCGAAGTATATGTATAATGAGAATGAGATATTGGCTATGGAGCAAAGCTGCTTGGAATATGTGGTGGGAGAAGTAACTGGAAGAAAGAAAAGGTGGTTTGACTTTCGGAGGTTGGAGTATTATTAGAGGTTGAATATGGCGATGAATCCCAGGAAATATGATATTACCTGGGATTAAATCTGATAAGTTTTTGATCTTGGATATGGCATTGGAGAATCTGTAAGACCCGCTAGGTAGTCCATGCTGGTATCTAAAGCTATTGCAATGCGGCGGCACTGTTCGAAAGTATAATACCGTTTGCCATTTTCTATTTTTGAATAGTCGCTTTGATCAATACCTGTCAGCATTTGCATTTTAACTTGTGTATAACCTTTGGATTTGCGAAGCTCTTTTAAACGACTCATTGAGATTTTATTCCTTTTCGTACTTTATATAGATTATGGCATATTGACCTATTGACTTTAGGGTCAAATTGACCTAAGATTTATAAAGGAATTTGAGAAATATATAAAATGAAGCTACGTATTGATTGTACAATGTGATAGAGGGGTAATATGAGAACGTTTAAGATTGGTTCGGAAGAAATCAAATTTGATGATGACTTTGAATTTTATAATCATTATGTCAATGATTTGTTTGCAATTGCGTATGAAAGTATGCATATTTTTGAAAATGAGATTGCAAAAATTGACGATATTAATAAATTGATAGATGAAACTCCAGAAATAGCCAATAGCCTAATAAATGAGGCAGTATCGTATTGTATCGATGTGCTAATTGACAATGAAATTTATGATTACGATGTAAAGCGATTTTGGGAAGAGTATGGAGATATTATTGACTATGAAGAATCTGAAGAATTTCAGGAATTAAATGGAGGATATCAATCCATTCAAACTTCTGAACGAGTACATCAGGAAGAAAAGGATTCTTATCGAAATTCAAGAAGTCACTGGGAGGGAGGTGGATTTGGAATAAGTGGAGCAATTAAAGGGGCCATAAACGCAGGCGCTTTGAACATGGTAACTGGAGCATATCGAGGGCTAGTAGATTCTTTCGTGGATTCTTCGGATAGAAGAAAGTTTAATAAAATGAGAAATGCTCTTTTGACAGAAGAAAACCTAGATAACTTAGCCCAAGGACTTTGGAATAATATTGCAGCTTTTGTGACGCAATCGTTAGCTCAAATTTTAGAAGAAAGAACAGGACGAAATGCTGATAGGATTTTACGTAGGGGTGCAAATAAAGCAGAAGCCATATTCAATAATTTAGACCGAATCAAAGATTCAGACAAGCAACGAAAATTAATAAAAGAGATAATTGAACTGGATCCTTATGAATTAAGCTATTTAGCTTACTTTGAAGATAATAGTGATCGAATAGGCCTTGACCAGGCTGAAATTCTAGAAATCTTTCAATATCTTAATGCGTATGGATATCAATGCTTTAAAATGGATAAAATTAGCGAGGAGCTAGAATCGATAACAAATAATACAGAACTATCACCTATAGAAAAACGTGATAAGATAACAGAAATATTGGTCAAGAATAAGTATATTGATATAAATTACAATATACTTATTCAAGATAATAACATTGTCATATCAGAGATTGAAGGATTTATAGGCCTGTTAGCTATATATGAGATTCGGCAATGTTCTATCCGATTTAGAGGTAAGAATGAGTTATCTTACTATGATCGAGTGGAGTTAAAAAATACGATTGAAGAGAGCCTAAAAAAATACAGAATTTTAAAGTCATATAAGCCAGTGGAACTAAAAGAAGAATATGTCGATATGTTTACAGGCATAATCGAGTTGCTAAATAAGACGAAAAAGCAGATCCTTATTGATGAAAAAGAAATTCGAACAGTTAGAGGAAGAGAGTTTGCCACTATAGAAGAAGCGGAATGTTATAGGAAGGAAGTTTCAAGATTTGACACCATATGTAGTGAGGCAAGAGAAAGGAAAACTTCTCAACAATTTTCTGATTTGATTCAGAAGTTAAAAAATGAGAAGTTTCAAAGTAAGGAGATTTGTGATTATATTGTTCAATTAGAAAAAGAACAAAAACGTTTAGAAAAAGAAGAAAAGGAGCAGTGCCTAACAGTAGGAAAAATAAAGTTTGAAACTTTTGAAGAGGCCGACTGCTACCGAAAAGAAAAAGAAAAGTGGGATAAGAAACTAGACAATTGTAAAGAATATTTGGGTTTAAAACCCCTTGTGACACAAGATATTGATTTTGTATACAAAGAACTGATGGCAGAAGGATTCACATCGAAGATACTATTGGAAAAATTAAATATTATCTTGAAAATAAGGGACATATATCAGAAGGTTGATTCCCTAAAGGCTGGTACACGACTTACAGAAGAAAAACAATATATAATATGTGAGAGTTGTGGGTCAAGGATTAACCCATGCAGTAAATTTTGTCCGATGTGTGGGAAACCGATTGTCATGAAAATAACGTGTCCAAAATGTGGGTACAAATGCGAAAGTAGTGCTAAATTTTGTGGAATGTGCGGTAATAAATTGATGTAAAATTATTGGGACAGAGAGGAAATAGTATTTATGAAGGTTTGTAAAAATTGTGGGAGTCAAATACCAGATGAAGTGCGATTTTGCCCTAATTGTGGCACTCCAATCGAAGCGCAAACAGTAAATAACAAGAATGTGAAAAAAAAGAGTTGGATATGCTCTTCGCTAATAATCTTGTTTTGCGGATTTTTTGGCGTAGTGTGGCTGCCATTAGAAATTTTGGCTATTTTATTATTTGTTTTGCGCTTGTCTAAAAGAATAGGAAACATAATATGGAATATTATTTTAGCATGTATCATAGGCTTCTTTTTAATATGTGGATTGCTAGGAGACGAAACAGATGTCAGTCAGACGAATACTAGTGAAATTATAGAAAGTACAGGTGTATCGGAAGAGGAAATCAGCGAGCCAAGTATAAGTGAGGGTACAGAAAACGTAACTGTGTCAGAAGTAGAAGAAAGTACAGTAGAGATACAGGAGACTGAAGCAGTAGATAGTACAGAAGAAATTGAGACACAATATATAAGACCTTTGCTTGAATGGGAATATCCGTCTACATTTAAAAAGCAGCGCAAAGAATTGTTTGATTTAATGTTAGATATAGAGGGGAAAGTAGTGGAAGATGAATCTGGAAATTTAATGGAACCATTTTGTACGGTTGATGTCAGAAACGATATAGTACAAAAGGTAAATAGTGCCGAATGGTCTAATTACTATTATTATTATGGCAATATGAAAGATGATTTGCCAGACGGAGCAGGGGTTCTTCTGACCAAAGTAATCCCATCTGGAGATAAGATTTTATTTTTACCAGTGTATGCTGGATATTTTCAAGAAGGTACTGCCGATGGGTATGGAATTAAGTTCCGTGGAGATAGAGGCGTAGAAATGGAGGGAGAATTTTCAAAAGAGAGTTTAGATGGTGGATTTGAATCAATTATGCCTACGGGAAAAGTAATTTATTACTATGAAAATAATATAAATGAAATTGCAGTAAATAACTCAACCCTCCGGGATGAGATAGATTATTATTCCCATATGCAGTTCGTAAATAGGAGTGCTGTGTTTAACTATCCTACTTTGCAGCCATCTGTATACAGAGAAGGAGAATATCAGGGGGATAGGTTAAATGGCGATATTAAAGAGTATTACAATAATTATCAGTTTAACTCAAATGATCAAATGTACCATAAAATGGAAGATTCAGTATATGGTCCGTTACAATATAAGGGAAAAATGAAATATGATGAGTATACAGGAAAGTGTGAGGCATTCTATTTAAATGGGCAAACAGCATTTAAAGGCGACGTATCTTCCGGAATTTTTAATGGAGACGGAAGACTCTATAGTAAAAAAGGCAAATTAATTTATAAAGGGAAATTTAAGGATGGATATCCAGAAGATGGAGATCAATTAGATACAATTATGGATGCCATTCTTGAAGCAGCGCAAAATGAATCAAGCGATGGATATTCAGATGAAATTGATTTTTATAATTCTTTGTATTTTTATTAAATCTGGCTATATGATATTTGTGCTGACAGAGAAAATCAATTAGTCTATTTTTTCAAAAAGATATTATAACTATGAGAACCTTACAAGGAGGACAAACCTTATGTACCAAAAGATTCTCATGGTTATTCTCCAGGCCCTCTTAAATATTACTGAGATCCTGACGAAAGAGGACTGAAGAAACCAGTAACTAACCACACCCCAGGCGGGAACCACTGCCTGGGGAATTTTTTTGCCCTTTTTAGGGAGAAGGAGGAAATCAATATGTCAGCAGAAGTAGAAACCATGTTTTACACCAGAACCGCACCATGGCACGACCTGGGAACCAGAGTAGAGGATGCACCAGGCTCAAAAGAGGCCTTAGAAGCTGCAGGCCTTAACTGGCAGGTGATCCAGAAGGAGATCTGTACACAGGATGGGAGGATTATTCCAGGATTTAGAGCCAACATCAGAGATCAGGATCAGCGGGTGCTGGGAGTCGTTACCAATCGCTATAAGGTAGTACAGAATGAAGAGGCCTTTGCATTTACGGATCAGTTATTAGGGGAAGGAGTCACTTACGAAACAGCGGGATCCCTGCAGGATGGGCGCAGAACCTGGATCCTTGCAAGGCTGCCCCAAAGATATATTATCAGTGGAGATGAGATCACCCCATATCTGGTATTTATGAACTCCCATGACGGTACGGGAGCGATCAAGGCAGCGATGACCCCGGTCCGGGTCGTATGCCAGAATACCCTTAACCTGGCGTTAGCCACAGCAAAACGGAGCTGGTCTACCAATCATACTGGAGATATCCGAGGAAAATTAAAGGATGCGGAACAAACGCTTTTGTATGCCGGTCATTATATGAAGGAGCTTGGAAAAGCGATTGATCAATTGAACCAGATAAGACTTTCAGATCAAAGGGTATATGAGTATATTGACGAGCTTTTTCCAATTATGGAGGAAGCGACGGAAATGCAGAAGAAAAACATTGTACGTTTAAGGGATGATGTGAAGCTCCGGTATTTTGAAGCTCCTGATTTGAGGAATACAGGAAAAAATGCGTATCGATTTATCAATGCAGTATCGGATTTCGCCACCCATGCAAAGCCATTGAAGGAACGGACGAATTACAGGGAGAGTCTGTTTGGAAGAACGGTGGAAGGAAATATCTTGATTGATAAGGCATATCAAATGGTGAAGGCAGCATAGGAAGTGTTTTCTAAAAATATTTACGTGAGATAAAAGAGATGGAGGCAAGAATGGTTGTAAAAGACGAAAAAGAGTTAGGAAAAGCATTGAAAAATGAGGAAGAAGAGATCGAATTAAGAGGTGAACTGGCAAAAAAGATGAAAAAGATTTATCAGTTGGATCAGACGCTCTGGTGCCTGTGCCTGGTATGCTTGGCCGTAACAGTAACAGCCCTTTTGGCGGCTCCGGCGACAGCGGGCACATCGACAGTTGTCAGTTTGACGGCAGGTACGCCGGCTGCAGCGATCATCGGGATCCCATCGGCTGTCTCTGCAGTTTTAACAGCAGCCGCAGGAGGAGGGATCCATATTTTGAGCCGGATGAGAAGGCGTATGATGAAGCAGCTGGACAATGGACATATCATTTTATATCTGAGTAAGAGAAAGGGGAAATAGTATAATGAAAGAGAAGACGCAGAAGGAACGGCTGGAAGATATGATGAAACGCCCGATCCCCAGAAAACGGGTGGGGATCATCCATCTGAATATGATAAAAGAAGACCGCTGGCTGTATGGAATGAGAAAGATGAACAGCGCAGAGAAAGCGGTAGAAATGATAAAGCCGCTGCTAAAGTATTCGGACAGGGAAATGATCCTGGTAGTGTCCGTGAATGCGAGGTTGGAGCCTATGGCCATTGAGATCGTTGCAGTAGGCGGTATCGAAAGCTGCCATGTAGACGTACGCAATCTTTTCAAGCACGCCCTGCTGAACCAGGCGTCCTCTGTAATGTGTTTTCATAACCATCCATCGGGAAATGAAACACCCAGCAGAGATGACAGGAAAGTAACAAAAAGGATCAGCGAGGCAGGAAGGCTCTTAGGAGTTTCTCTTTTGGACCATATCATCATTGGAGACAATGGCTACTACAGCTTCCGGGAAAATGGAGAGCTGACTGATGATATTCCGTATGAAACGGCATGATCAGGGGGGTTTGTTATGTATAACACAATAAAGATTGCCCATTTAAGCAAAACTGAGTGGCTGCAAAAACGGAAACAAGGTATTGGAGGATCTGATGCAGGGGCAATCTGTGGATTAAATCCCTATATCAGTCCAATAAATGTTTACCAGGATAAGATCAGTACCAGGATCGAGGATCTGGATAACGAAGCGATGAGACAGGGGAGAGAATTGGAAGAATACGTTGCAAAACGATTTACAGAAGCCACTGGATTAAAGGTACGCAGGTCAAATGTCATGTACCAGAACAAAGAATATCCATTTATGCTGGCTGACGTGGATCGTATGGTCGTAGGAGAGGACGCTGGCCTGGAATGCAAAACAGCTAATGCATTCCAGACAGATAAATGGAAAGACGGGAAAATCCCAGCTCACTATCTGCTCCAGTGTCTCCATTATATGGCGGTGACTGGAAAAACAAGCTGGTATCTTGCAGTAGTGATCCTTGGAAAAGAATTCCATTATGTCAAAATAGACAGAGACGAAGCCATGATCGAAAATCTGGTTGCTATAGAGAAGGAGTTTTGGGAACGCCATGTGGTCCCAAGAGTCATGCCTGAACCCGATGGAAGCCCTGCATGCGACGAAGTGATTCAGAGCTGTTTTCCTGTGGCGGAGAAGAAAGAGATATTCCTTCCGTCAGAATTTGACGCTGTGCTGCAGAGGAGGGAGGAGATCCTGCAGCTGTCGGAAAAGTTGGAGATAGAACGAAAAAACATCGAGCAGAGGATCAAGCTGTTCATGGGAGAGAATGAGATTGCCACCAACGAACATTATCAGGTGTCCTGGGCCAATGTAGACAGCGCGAGGATCGACACAAGAAGAATGAAGCAGGAACAGCCAGAGCTTTATCGCCAGTTTTCCAAGGTCAGCCATTCCAGACGTTTCGTAGTCAAAGCAGCATAAAGATTAAAGATGGATAATTAGAAAAGATTGTGCTATTATAATTCAAGAAGGATGTGAGAAGATTGGAATTAACAATGGATATGCTCCAGACGTTATGCAGACCTGAAAATATAGAAATTACGTTACATGCAGCGAAAAGGCTTGAACAGAGAGGAATAAAATTAAATGATGTGATCAATTGCATTATGAAGGGAGAGATTATTGAACAGTACCCAGAGGATTATCCATATCCCAGCTGCCTGATACTGGGGATAGCTTTGAATGACCAATATTTACACGCAGTGGTCGGGAGCGATCAAAAACGCATTTGGATAGTGACAGCATACTATCCAGATAGAAATAAATGGAGCAGTGACCTGAAGACAAGACTTGGAAAGGAGTAGATGAAAATGTGTTTCATGTGCAAAGGTGACCTGAAGGAGTCTACAACCACATATATGACAGACTTTAATGGCAGTTATATCATCATTAAGAATGTCCCGTGCACGCAGTGTACACAGTGTGGGGAAGTATATTTAAATGGAGCAACACTGATGAAGATTGAGAAAATTTTGGAACGACTGAAATCGGCGTTGACAGAGATCGCGGTTGTTGATTATACGCAGTTAGCAGCATAACAGCGAAAGAAACAAAAAAATTAGGGATTGTCCAATACGGGCAGTCCCTTTCTTTTTGTTTGGTAGGAGGAAAATTGATTATGACAGATGTGAAGCAGGCTTTAGAACAGAAAGCTGCAGCAAAGAAGGAGCAGCCGGTGAAACTGACCAAGAACATGACGATCGTAGATATGGTAAAAGCCCTGGAACCAGAAATCCGAAGAGCGTTGCCTGCGGTGCTGACTCCAGAGAGATTTACCCGTATGGCATTATCGGCTATCAACAATACTCCGGAGTTGGCAAACTGTACGCCCATGAGCTTTATCGCGGCGTTGATGAACGCCGCTCAGCTGGGGATGGAACCAAACACACCTCTGGGGCAGGCATACCTGATCCCCTATAAGAATAAGGGCGTCCTGGAATGCCAGTTTCAGCTGGGATATAAAGGTCTGATCGACTTGGCTTACCGTACAGGAAAGATTCAGATGATCCAGGCTCATGTTGTGCGGGAATTTGATTATTTTGAATACCAGTATGGCCTGGATTCTAGATTAGTACATCGTCCCGGCACAGGAGATCGAGGTGAGATCACATTTATTTACGGGCTTTTTAAATTGAATAATGGCGGATATGGTTTTGAAGTTAGCAATAAAGAAGACATGGATGCCTTTGCAGCAAAATATTCAAAATCCTACGGGAGCAAATTCAGTCCCTGGGCAGATAACTATGAGGATATGGCAAAAAAGACAGTGATTAAACGTGCGTTAAAATATGCGCCGGTGTCTTCCGATTTTCAAAAGGCGCTTTCCGTGGACGAAACGATCAAGACGGAGCTTTCTGTGGATATGAGCGAAGTCCAGAACCAATCACTGATTGAGGAAGAAAAGGAAACCTTGGAATGAGGAAGGATGAGATCATTGGCAGTTACGAAGAAGAAGACCTTGAGAACGGGATCCCTGAGAAAATACAAAGAGGATGGTCTGGGGAAGGCTGGATTTATAAAAATTATCCAGCCTTTGAACGAGGAGAAGAAGTATGCTATATCCCGGAAAACAGTAACTATGGATATGTCCGCGAGGATTTCCTAAATCTAAGCCTGGGTCAGGAAGACATTGCAAAAGAGATGTTTGCAAGCTGCAGATGGCAGGATCCCGGCACCTGGCTGGAGGACCAGTTTGCTGCTGGAGAATTGGCTGCCTGTCCAGTCTGTGGGAAGATCTACCAGAGTTACGATCGGGAGAATTGTCCGATATGTGGAGGAAGAAAGAATGAAGTTTGACGAATTTAAAGAAAAAGTGAAGAAAGAAATGCAGGAATATTTTCAGGATCAATGTGAGATCCGTATCGAAAAGATAGTAAATAATGATGGAGTATTAAAAACAGCGATGTATTTGAAGCGGGCGGATCAGAACGTTTCTCCTGTTTGTTGGTTAAATAACGAGTATAGCCAATTTATAAAGGAAGGAGAAGACCAAAGCGCATGGTTTTCCTGTATCAAACGTTTGAAAGAGGCTTTTCTGTCTGTACAGGAAGATATGGCACAGAAACTTGCTGAAAAGCTGCCAGACTACCGAAAGATCCAGGATCAGATCGTATATCGGCTGATCCGTAAAGAGGACAAGGAAAAGTTTCTGGAAAATGTCCCTTATCTATCTTTTCTGGATCTGGCGATTGTATTTTATATCTTGGAAACAGATGGATCAGGGAACAGTTATTACTGTCTGATCAGAAAGGATCTAATGAGAGCGTGGAAAGTATCTATTTTAGAATTAATGGAAAGGGCCGAAAAAAATACGCCACACCTGCTTCCGCCAAGGACTTTCCGATTCTCAGATTTTGGTTTGCTGGACACTTCCGTGCCAGTAAAAATTTTGACAAACGAATCCCTGATCTATGGTGCGGCCACAGTTTTATATAAGGGAGTATTGGAGAAGCTTTCCGAGGAAACAGGTACAGATCTTATCCTCATTCCATCGTCGGTTCATGAAGTATTGATCCTTCCAGATACAAACGAGATAGAGGCCAAGGAGCTGGCAGAGATTATCAAACAGGTGAATGATAAGGAATTAGAACCGCAGGAAATCTTGTCAGGTCATCCTTACTGCTTTGTAAGAGAGACAGGAACTTTGAAAATGATGTAGAAGCCGCTCTTAAAGAGTGTCATTGGGAAGGGAGAGAGAACCTTTTGGATAATCATATACATGAGCTGGAAGCGGTCATAGAGGAACGGATCGATCAGGTATTAAGCGAATGCGAATACAGGAAGAAAAAACACTATGGAAAGGAAGAGGCGTATTTATCTCAGTTAGAAGATTCTGTAAAAGAAAAAGTGGAAAAGCTTCTGGAAGATATCCTGCAATGGAACTATGAGGATTGCCGAACGGTCTATTGCGCCGGTATCGAAGACGGGATCCGGATTGCCAGAAAGATATTTACCATATAAACCCTTTAAGAGAAGGGCAGTGCGAAAAATTTCTCTGGCCCTTCTCTATAAAGGAAAAGCTAAGTATTTGGAGTTTGTGATTCGTCATCCTCATAAGAATTTGGTGGATTGACTTTAATACCATCAACATAACCTTCCGGGATGTAGTACATGATTTGACTTATATCAGAGATGTTTAATTTCTCACAGATACGGGCTAGTACTTTGGGTGAAATGCCTTCCCCCCTTCCCATAGCAGCGATAGTTGATGGTGAAGCGTGTATTTCTGTACGAAGTTTTTCTTTCGTCCATTTTTTTCTTATGAGAATTTCCCAAAGTGGATTGTATGAAAAAGGCATTTTGGATAGTACCTCCTATGTTAAAATACAATTATATTATAGCATATATTCTACATGATTCAATAGAAAATGTACATAAAAACGGAGAAAAAAGTGTTGACAAAAACTACTGAATGATGTAGAATTTCTATGGAATTATATAGAAAAGAAAGGAGACAGCTATACAGACAATTGAGAATCTTTTGAGGAAGGAGCTGAGTAAAGAGTGGAAGGACGTTTTCTGAATATCCCAGATTTCCAACATTATGCTGGAGGCATTGGAAGAAACAAAGCTTATGAACTTGCGAAGCAATCTGGTGCGAGAGTTCGTTATGGCCGTCGGATTGTGGTGGATCGCATTGCTTTCGATAAATGGGCTGAAGCGCAGAGAGGTTAGAAATTTTGAGGGCGGAGGGGTTATAACTTCCGCCCGATTTTGTAGGAGGATTTCACATGGCAAAAGATCAAAAAGGAAAAGAATTACCGCCGGGAATCCGCCAAAGGAAGAACGGCAGATACGAGGGACGGGTAAAATATGATTACGAAAGTTATTCTGTCTACGGAGATACCGTGACAGAAGTCAAAAAGAAGATGACGGAGCTGCGTTATAAACTGGAACATGGGCAGTTTGTGGATAAAACCATAATTACCTTAAATGAGTGGTTTCAAACCTGGATTTCTGTGTACAAGGAAAAATCTGTTAAAAAAGGAACTATTATCGCTTATAAAAATAGTTTCCGATATTACATAGAACCCGCTTTAGGAGATAAGAAACTGTCCAAAATCCGAGGAGAACATGTTCAACAGCTGTTTAATGATCTAGAGGAAAGGGGAATCGCTGTTGCCTATATCAAGGTACTGGCAGCCATACTTAATGGTTGTTTTAAACAGGCTTTTAAAAATGGGTTGATTGAAAGTAATCCGGTAGCAAAAACCACGCTGCCTAAACAAGGGGAAAAAAGACAGAGAAGAGTTTTGACGCCGGAAGAACAGGAGATATTTTTTAAGTATGCCAAGGAATCTTACCTGTACAATTTGTTTGCGTTAATGCTGATGACAGGAATGAGAACAGGAGAAGCAAGAGGGCTGAAATACTGCGACATTGACCGAAAAAGCAATGTACTCCATATAAAACGGACACTGAAATATGAAGCTGGATGGGGATTCTTTGAGGATACGCCAAAAACATCTACATCCAAAAGGGATATACCGATGACAGAAGAGATAAAAGCTGTCCTCCAGAATCAGAAAGACAGATTTGAGACAAATATTATTGATCTTAATGCGTATATATTCCGAACTCCAGAAGGAGGGCCTATTAGCAGAGAGCGAGTACAGGCTGAGCTTGACCGCATTATAAAGGCAATCCAAAAAGAAAATCCTGATTTTAAACGGTTTACCTCTCACTGCTTTCGGCATACATTTGCGACCAGGGCGATTGAAAACGGGATGAAGCCGCAAACACTAAAAACTATTTTGGGACATAGCTCCCTTGCGATGACGATGGATCTGTATTCCCATGTCCTGCCATCTACGAAGGCAGATGAGATGGAGAAAATATCCTCTGCGTTTAAAGCAATTTAGAGAGCGGTTGGAAATCATTGTGGGTAAATTGTGGGTACACGCTTGCATCTGCCCCCAATCCATGCTATACTACTTTCCGCAATAAGGTCGGGAATCCTTGAAAATACGAGCTTTTTGAGGACTATCCCATGAAAGACCGGTGTGTTCGAGACCTTCCACACCTAAAACAAAACTAAAGGAGAATGTACCATGAAAAATCAAAACAAAAGCGTTTACTTTATGACCCATGCTGCAGCGGTCGCTGCCATCTACATCGTGCTGACGATGGTATTCCAGCCGATCAGCTTTGGCCCGGTGCAGTTCCGCGTTTCGGAAGCCCTGTGCATACTGCCGTTCTTTACTCCGGCAGCGGTTCCGGGGCTGTTCGTGGGCTGCCTGCTGTCCAACCTTTTCTGCGGCGCAGCGGCTCTTGACGTGATCTTCGGCAGCCTGGCCACATTGATCGGCGCGGTCGGATCCTATCTGCTCCGCCACAATCGCTGGGCAGTATGCGTGCCGCCGATCATGGCCAATACCATTATCATTCCCTGGGTGCTCCGCTATGCCTATGGTTCTGCGGACTTGATCCCGGTCGCTATGGTCACGGTCGGCGCAGGAGAGATCCTGGCCATTGGCGTTTTGGGCAACGCCCTGTTGGCGGCGCTGCTTCCTGTAAGGAACGCCGTCTTCAAAAAAGAAGCCGCATAAGGCGGAAACGCTTATCTTTGAGCAGAGAATCTATGGATTTTCTGCTCTTTTTTTACTATAATGTAAAGTAGTATCTGTTCAGCCGTGCGCCAGGATATATGACAAGGAGCGTTACAAGCTTGCTTGTAAAAGCGATTTGACATATATCCTGGCATAGGGATGACATCCCAGGCTTCTTGTCAGCACAGAATGTGCTGGCAAGAAGATACACGGCTGAACTGTTACCGTAAAGCAGCTGATATGAGAGAACGGGTATTGACTTTTCACAGGAAAAGAAGTACAAGTAAAATGCCTGTAACAAGTGCGAATGAAAGGAATGGATCACATATGTATCAGATAGATTTTAATAAACCGGAACACGTACATTTTATCGGAATAGGCGGCATCAGCATGAGCGGCCTTGCGGAGATCCTCATAGACGAGGGATTTACCGTATCTGGCTCGGATGCCAGAAAGTCGGAGCTGACAGAGCACCTGGAGTCCATGGGAGCGCAGGTGTTTTACGGACAGAGAGCATCTAATATTATTGACGGGATCGATGTAGTCGTATATACGGCGGCGGTCCACCCGGATAATCCGGAGTATGGGGAGGCTGTGCGGCAGGGGATTCCGATCCTTACGAGAGCGGAACTTTTGGGACAGATGATGAAAAATTACCGGTATGCGGCCGGGATCGCGGGAACCCATGGGAAGACGACCACGACGTCCATGGTCACGGAGATCCTTCTGGCGGCAGACGCGGATCCTACGATTTCCGTAGGCGGCATCCTGAATTCGATCGGAGGAAATATCCGGGTAGGCGGTTCGGAGCTGTTCGTTACAGAGGCGTGCGAATATACCAACAGTTTCCTGTCCTTTTTCCCCAATATGGAGGTGATCCTGAACATTGAAGAGGATCACCTGGATTTCTTTAAGGATATCCAGGATATCCGCCGTTCTTTCCGCCTGTTTGCAGAAAAGCTCCCGGAGGACGGGACGCTGGTGATCAGCAGCGATATTGACGATTATGAGGAGATATCCGGCGGTCTTGCATGCCATGTGGTCACTTTTGGAAAGTCCGCGGACAGCGACTATCGGGCGGAACATATCCAGCATGACCAGCTGGCAAGAGCTTCCTTTGATCTGTATGTGAAGGGAACCTGCGAGGGGCGCGTCACATTAGGCGTTCCCGGCGAGCACAATATTTACAACGCTTTGGCGTCTATCGCGCTCTGCCAGGCCCTGGGGATCTCCATGGATCACATAAAAGCAGGGCTTGAGCATTTTACAGGGACGAACCGGCGTTTTGAAAAAAAGGGAGAAGTGTGCGGGGTCACGATCATTGACGACTATGCTCATCATCCCAGTGAGATCCGGGCGACTCTGGAGGCGGCCAGGAATTATCCCCACAATAAACTGTGGTGTGTGTTCCAGCCTCATACCTATACCAGGACCAAAGCGTTTATGGATGAGTTCGCCAGGGCGCTGTCTATGGCGGATCACGTGATCCTGGCGGATATTTACGCGGCCAGGGAGACGGATAACTTAGGCATCAGCTCTGCGGATCTGGCGAAAAAGATAGAAGCCCTGGGGACAAAAGCAGAATATATCCCCTCTTTTGACGAGATCGAAACATTTATTTTAAAAAATTGTATCAACGGTGATTTGTTGATAACTATGGGTGCCGGAGATATTGTAAAAGTGGGGGAAAAGCTGTTAGGCGTATAAGTTATCCACATTATCCACATAGTTTTCAACATTTTATGTAAAGAAACTATGTGGATTTTTTGATTTACATAATCAATTAACAGAAAATAGCAAAAAGCAAGAAAAAAGCCGGAAATTCGACAGGGATTTACAGGTTGCGGCGGATTATGTAAAGCCCTTATCCACTTTATCCACATTATCCACAATCAAAGCTGTGGATAACTGCCTCTATTTTCTTTTTTAAAATGGTGTGTTATGATAGGGGCAGAGTAGGAAGAGGGGAGTTTTGTACAGTGAATATTAAAAATCCATTGGTGATCAAGGCTACGGCAGTTGCAAATGAGTTTATTGACAAGTACATGCCCTCGGCAAATGGAGAATATGTAAAGGTGTATCTTTATATCCTGCGCCATGAGCAGGACCCGATCGAGGTCACAGACATTGCCGACGCCCTTAACCATACAGAGGCGGATGTCAGGAGAGCTTTGGCTTATTGGAAGAAGTTCGGTATCCTGGAAGAGGAAGCCAGGGCGGAAAAGAGCGGAGCGGAGGAAAGCGCCGCGGCTTATGCAGGCGAAAGCTCTGAGATCCGGGCGAAAGAAAGCGGAGAGCAGAGGTCTGTAAAGCCGGATGGACCCGCGGCGCCGGCAGACTTGAAGAAAGGATCCCTGCCCGCTGAAAAGGAAGGGACCAGGAAGGCCTATACGCCGGACGAGATCAGCCGCCTGGCAGAAAATGAAGAATACACCCAGCTGCTTTATATCGGCCAGAAATATATGAACCGTTTATTCACCCAGAGGGACAGCGAGGTCATGGCCTATCTTTACGACGGGCTGAAGCTGCCGGCGGAGCTGATCGAGTATCTGATCGAATACTGCGTGCAGAACCAGCATACCAGTCTCCGGTATATGGAGAAGGTGGCGATCGACTGGAAAGAAAAAGGGATCGTGACTGTGGATCAGGCCAAGGCCAGGACAGAAGGGTTCAGCAAAGATTATTTCGCAGTGATGAGGGCTTTCGGGCTTGGGGATCGTAGGCCGGGAGAAGCGGAGATCGCCTATCTGGACCGTTGGTTCAGGGAATATGGTTTTAGCCGCAGGATCGTGGTAGCCGCCTGCAACAGGACGATCGACGCGATCCACAACCCCAGCTTTCAGTACACGGATAAGATCCTGTCAGAGTGGAAAAAAGCAGGAGTGAAGACGGCGGAAGATATCCAGGCTCTGGAAGAAAACAGGAAAAAGAAGACTGCCCAGGCCCCGGCGCAGCGGTCCGGGACGCCAAACCGTTTCCGCAATTTTGAACAGAGGGATACGGATTACGACGCTCTGGCCATGGAGCTGTGGCAGAAAGAAAAATGATGCGGTTTGACCGTCCGGCAGGGCGCAGGAGCAGGGAAAAGGGCTCTGCAGGCGGGAAAACAGAACGATTTTAGGAGGACAGGCTATGGGACTGAGCAATTCCCAGTACGATTCGATCATTAGAGAGTATCAGAAGCAGCAGCTGCAGGATAAGCATGAGCAGGATCAGCGGGTGGCGATGGTATACGAAAAGCTCCCGGCTATCCGGGAGCTGGACGAGCTGATCAGCACTGCGGCGGTGCGTTCCGCCAGACGGCTGCTTGACGGGGACCGCAACGCTCTGGCCAGGCTCAGGGAGGAGCTGGCGGACGTAAGGGAGCAGAAGGCGATCCTGTTAAAGGCAGGGGGATTTCCAGAGGATTTTATGGAGATGCATTACCGCTGCCCGGACTGCAGGGATACGGGATATGTGGATGGAAAGAAGTGCCACTGTTTCCGCCAGGCTCAGATGAAGCTTCTCTATGCCCAGTCCAATATCGAGGAAGTAGTAAAACGGGAGAATTTCGATACATTCTCATACCGGTATTTTGACGATAAGACATTGATCCCAGGAGTAGGAGAGACGGAAGAACAGCATATGAAAGAGGTGGTAAGGATGTGCCGCCAGTATATCGCCCGGTTCGGCGAGGAAAAGGGCAACATCCTTTTTACCGGGACCACCGGAGTAGGAAAGACCTTCCTGACCAACTGCATTGCGAAGGAGCTGATGGACCAGTACTATTCTGTCATATATCTTTCCGCCAACGACCTTTTCGACGTTTTTTCCAAGAACAAGTTTTCCAGGCAGGAAGACGAAGAGATGAAGGACATGTACGAATATATCCTGGACTGCGACCTGCTGATCATCGACGACCTGGGAACGGAATTAAACAATACTTTTACGTCATCCCAGCTGTTTTACTGTATCAATGAAAGGCTGATCCGCAGGAAGGGGACGATCATCTCCACAAATCTTTCCCTGAACATGCTCCAGGATCTTTATACGGACCGCGTGGCTTCGCGGATCATGAGCAGTTATAAGCTGATCCCTTTGTACGGCGGGGACATCCGCATAAAAAAAAGGAGAATCGGCCTTGACTAGCTTGACTATTTTATTACATAATGTTAGAGTAAAGGACGTGAATCAGGCGGCTGGAAAAGAGCTTCCGGCGGCCTGGTAACGAGTTATTGATTAGGAGGACAAAAGATGATATACGAGGAAAAGACGATTGAAACGATACCAGTAGGGCCTCTTGGACTGATCCCATTGAAAAGCTGCGCGGAATTGGGAGAAAAGGTCAATCAGCATCTGATCGCATGGAGGCGTGAAAGAGAGAGCGAACACAAATCCACAATCGCCTTTGCCGGATATCAGAGGGACTCTTATGTGATCAAGGCGCAGACGCCAAGGTTCGGTTCCGGAGAAGGAAAGGGATCGATCGAAGAGTCCGTGAGAGGCGACGATCTGTATATCATGGTGGATATATGTAATTACAGCCTTACTTATTCCCTGTGCGGCATGGTCAACCATATGTCGCCGGACGATCATTTCCAGGATCTGAAGAGGGTGATCGCCGCAGCGGCAGGCAAGGCCAGAAGGATCAATGTGATCATGCCTTTCCTGTATGAGGGAAGACAGCACAAGAGATCGGGAAGGGAGTCTTTAGACTGCGCTACCGCTCTTCAGGAGCTGTGCGATATGGGCGTGGAGAATATCATTACTTTTGATGCCCATGATCCCCGCGTGCAGAACGCGATCCCTCTGAAGGGATTCGAGACTGTACAGCCGATCTATCAGTTCATTAAGTACCTTCTGAAAGAAGAGACGCAGCTTAAGATCGACAGCGACCATATGATGGTCATCAGCCCGGACGAAGGCGGCATGAAGCGGGCGATCTATTTTGCCAACGTACTGGGACTGGATATGGGCATGTTCTATAAACGCCGCGATTATACCCAGATCGTGGATGGAAGGAACCCTATCGTAGCCCATGAATTCCTTGGTTCCGACGTTGCCGGAAAGGACGTCCTGATCATCGACGATATGATCTCTTCCGGAGAGAGCATGCTGGACGTTGCAAAAGAACTGAAGAGCAGAAAGGCCAGAAAGGTATTTATCTGCTCCACCTTCGGACTTTTCACTAACGGGCTGGCCAAGTTTGACGAATATTACCAGAACGGCCTGATCGACAGGATCCTTACTACCAACCTGGTTTATCAGACTCCGGAGCTTTTGTCCAAGCCGTATTACATTGACGTGGACATGAGCAAATATATCGCTCTGATCATCGACAACCTTAATCACGATGCATCCTTAAGCGAGCTTCTGAACCCGACGAAGAGGATCAACCGGGTGCTGAAGGCATATAAAGAAAAACAGAAGTAAACATCATAGAAGAAACCATTTTCCCGGCGGGGATCCTTAAGGATCTTCGCCGGTATTTTATTATGAAAGCGCCGTCAGGCGCCGATGCGGACTTCATGCTTTTTAAAAAAGCCCTTCCAAAAGCCTAAAAATCTTGTATGTGCGCTGCTGCCATGATAAAATGAAAGGTAGATTGATTGTGGCTTTGGAGGAAAAAATGTACGGGAACAAGCTGGGATTTGAGTTGATGCTGAATATCGGCCTTTTGCTGATCGTAGGAAGCCTTTTAGCAAAGGTACGGCTGGTACAGAATATGCTTCTGGAAGAATCCAGGGACTGGAGAAGGCAGCTGATCTTATCTCTGCTGTTTGCTTCGATCATCATACTTTCCACATATACCAGCATTGATATCGGCGGGTACAATATCAATACCAGAGTTATCGGAGCCATAGCGGCAGGTCTTTTAAGCGGCCCTCTGGTGGGGATGTACGCTTCCCTGATCGGAGCGGTCTATGTATATTTCTTTTTTTCGCCATCCGCCTTTGCCGGGGCGTCCGCTTTTTCTACTGCTCTTTTCGGATTGCTGGGCGGCGGCTTTTACCCCTATTTCCAGAGAGGAAAATGGGAATACAAAGATCTTTTCTTTCTGACCTGTTTTGCGGAAGTTGCGGATATGGTAGTGATCCTGAGGATGACGCAGCCTTTCGAACTGGCCTTCCATACGGTGTTAGAAGTGGCGGGCCCTATGATCATCCTGAATTCTATCGGGATCCTGCTTTTTATCTCCAGCTTCAACAATGTTTTTATCCGTCAGGATATGGAGAGCAGCCGTCAGCTTTACCTTGCTTCAGAAGTATCCAGAAAGTGTATGGGTATCCTGAGAAACGGCCTGAAGAATGAGGCGGATATTGATAAGGCGGCAGATATTATTTTAAAAGAAACCGGATGGGCGGGGATCATGATCGCGGACAGAACAAGGGTCATGGCATGGAAATACAGCGGTCATAAGCTGGGCCAGGTGGATATAAGCGATCTTCCGGCCGTTGCCAAAGAAGCGATCACCACGAAGAAAGTAGCTGCGGCCATCCAGACGGAGAGAGAGGATCCTCTGTATGAGATCCTGAAAGAATATTCCGTTGCCGCGGCTCCGATGATGATCAGGGACCAGCCTATCGGCTGCATGATAGCCTGGACGAAGCGGCAGTGGGTGGCCAGGCGGAGCGAAGTGGTGCTGCTTCAGAATATCGTAACGATCCTTTCTACCCACATCGCTATGGCGGAACTGGATAATCAGAAACGTATGAGACAGAAAGCGGAATTTAAGGCGCTTCAGTTTCAGGTCAATCCCCACTTCCTTTTTAATGCGTTAAACACGATCTCATACGTCTCCAGGGAGAATCCGGACAGGGCGAGGGAGCTTCTGGTCATACTGGCCAATTATTTCCGGTACAATCTGAACAACGAAGCTTATATGGTGCCTATGGCGGATGAACTGGAGCATGTGAAGGATTATCTGGAGCTGGAAAAAGCCAGATTTGAAGAAAAGCTGGAAATAGTATACGAGGTAAACGGAAATCTGGATATCCAGGTTCCGACCCTGATCCTCCAGCCCATCGTAGAAAACGCGATCAAGCACGGGGTAGACAAGAAAGGCGTGCGGTATGTGGAGATCCTGGTCCAGGAGAACTGGGAGGGGCTTCAGGTCTGCATATCGGACCATGGAAGGGGATTTCCAGAAGAAGTATTGGAAAAGTTAAAGCAGGAAGAAGCTGTGGGCAGCAGCGTTGGACTGCTGAACGTTCATAAACTGATGAAGAGCATTTACGGGGAGGACCACGGACTGAATATTGTAAATACAGACCAGGGTTCCAGGGTGGAACTGCATTTTAAGAAAAATATCAGCAGAGGAGAAGGAGAATGAGGATAGCGATCGTAGACGATGAAAGGCCGGCAAGAAGCGAGCTTAAATATCAGATATTGGAACTCATACCGGAAGCGGAGATCACAGAAGGCGACAGCGGCGCCGCCGCTCTGCAGATTGCCGGAGAAGAAAAATTTGATCTGTTTTTCCTGGATATCAATCTGGGAGATATTAACGGCACGGTCCTGATCAACGCGCTGGCCAATATGCAGCCGGAGATGAAGATCGTTTTCGTCACCGCCTATTCCGAATACGCGGTCAAGGCGTTCGAGCTGGGCGTGGCGGATTATATCATGAAGCCTTATGACAAAAAGAGGCTGGAAAAGGTCCTGGAAAAATGCGGCTCGTTTGAAGAGGACAGAGAGAAAGCCGCGCCTGTGAGGAATCCGAAGAGGATCGCCATCAACAGCAACGGGCGGACCATATTTGAAGACGTGGACAGGATCATATACATCGAGACATATAACAGAGGCTGTCTGATCCACACGCCCGGCGAAGATTATTTTGAAGGAAGATCCATAGGCGAGTATGAGAAACGGCTGGAAAATTTCCGCTTTTTCCGGATACACAAAAGCTACCTGATCAACCTGGACCAGGTAAGGGAAGTATTTCCATGGGGGAATAACAGCTTTGCCCTGAAGATGAACGGGTATGAAAAAAACATACTCCCTATCGGGCGTGAAAAAACAAAGGTCCTCCGTCAGCTTCTGGGGTGGTGACGCTGCGGATCCCCTCTATACGGATCTATTCTTCTATGATCTGGATCTCCAGAAAATCAAAATCGATCTGTTCGATAAAATTATCCTGGCTGAAGCGGGTTTTGGCGTGGAGCTGGAACGCGCGGATGTTGGCATCCAGCCATATGGGTTCGCCAAGGTCCAGCCTGCAGCAGATCTCTGTCAGGGCCTGAAATACCATCTGGGTCCTGGTCAGGGAATAGTCTGAGATACAGCTTACTGTGTCAGAGACAAGGCGGTTGTCTTTAAAGATCTTGCCCCACATGCGGAACATGGTGATGACCTCCTTTCAAAGGACTGAAGCGAGCGGCTTTTTGGCCGGTCATCCTATAGCATAGCAGATTCGAAAGATTAACTCAATAGTATGTATGATACCAGGGTTAAAAGATCGAAAATCCGATGCAAGCTTGCTTGCAGGAGGATTTTCGATCTTGGGACCCGCCAAAAACATGAATAAGCAGCCATTTTTTGCAGAAAAATGAGCGGATTATGAATGTTTTTGAGGCTTGTGGGAGTGCGAAGCACGGAACAGGCCGGTGTCAAAGGGGTCAAAAGACCTGTACCGCTGCCATGGATGGAAGGTCCCTTTTGATATCTCTTGCGAGGTCATGTTTTTTGTAGTAATCTATAGATAGCTGCAAGGGCCTGAGACGGCCTGTTTACAACAAAGATAAGGCACTTTTAATACCAGGAGGACAGGATGTATGGCTCCGATCACCGATAATATTGCGTTTCTTACAGAAGCGAGGGAAAAACTGGAAGAGCTGGATCTTCTGAAAGACCGGCAGAGACAGTTAAAAGCAGACGAAGCAAGGCTGGGAAAGCTTTTGGAAAATGAAAAAAAGGCGGTAAACGACAATATTTCCGCCACTGTGAAAAAAAGAAGAGAAGAGATCAATTCCAGCTATGATAAAGAGATCGCGAAAGGCCAGGATAAGTTAAAAAAGGCCAGAGCAGAACGGGAAAAAGCGAAAAATCAGGGCATGAAAGAGCGGATCGCGGAGGAGACGGCGGATCTTCATAAAGAGAACCGGGATCTGAAGCTTCAGATCAGGACCATGTTCCAGAAGAACGGCGTAGCGGCTGTCTGCAACAGCAGCCTGTATTATGCCCTTTTCTTTCCAAGATGGATCGACGAGATCCTGAAGCTTATCGCCGCGGTGCTGATCTGCTTTTTGCTTATCCCTTACGGGATCTATATGGCGCTCCCGCAGCAGAAAACATGGATGATGTTCCTGATCTGCTTCCTCTGCGTGGTAGTATTTGGAGGCATATATATCCTCATCAGCAACAAGACAAAGCTGGTGCACATGGAGACGCTGAGAAGGGGCCGCACCCTGCGGGACCAGATGCGTTCCAACCGTAAAAAGATCCGCGTGATCACCAGTTCCATTAAAAAAGATAAAAATGAATCCATCTATAACCTGGAAAAGTACGACGATGATATCGCCAAGGTAGAGCAGGAACTTCAGAATATCACCAATAAGAAAAAAGAAGCCCTGGGAACCTTTGAACAGGTGACCAGGATGATCATTGCGGATGAGATCGCCAATAACGCAAGGCCCCGTCTGGACAAGCTGAGAGGCGAATATCAGGAGATCGTCGACGCGCAGAGAGAGGCGGAAGCGCAGATCAAGAATAAAAATCTGGACATTACGGATAATTACGGGATCTATCTGGGCAGCGAATTTCTGGATCCTTTAAAGATCAGCGAGCTGACAGAGATCATCCGTTCCGGAAGGGCGTCCAACATCAGCGAAGCGATTGAGGTCGCGAAGAAAAAGAACGAAAACACCCAGGCGTAGAAGGACAAAGCGCCAAAACGATCTTTGAGGATGCATAAACTTCCTTTCCCCTGCCTATAATGTACCATATCAGCAGGAACAAGCCGGCTGGAAAGAAATTACAACTGGTTAGGCGGGATCATATGAAATTATGGGAACGGATCAAGATCCGGGGAAACAGGGAGGTTTATTATTATGACGCAAAAAACGGCTGGGAAATCGAGAATTTCGCATTCCGGCTGTATGGACTGATAAAAGACGAGATGGAAGCGGAAAATAAAAAGGGCGTCGTATTTCTCTGTATCGGAACAGACCGGTCTACTGGAGACAGCCTGGGACCGCTCATCGGCTATAAGCTGAAGGGAAAGCGGATCAAACGGGCGGAGGTGATCGGCACTTTGGAAAAACCGGTGCATGCGATGAACCTGGAACAGTATCTGAAAGCTGTCCGGCTGGGATTTCCGGACCATCTGATCGTAGCGGTGGACGCTTCCGTAGGAAATATAGAACATATCGGATATATTACCCTGGGAAAGGGGCCTTTAAAGCCCGGACTGGGAGTGAGCAAGGAACTGATGGCCGTGGGAGATATTTTTATCACGGGGATCGTCGGAAGCTGCAAAAGCAGCGATCCGATCATGCTCCAGAGCATACGTCTTTCCGTCGTTATGCGCCTTGCGGACTGTATAAGCGAAAGCATCTACTTTGTCGAAAAATTATGGGACAGGGCAGCCTCTGTTTGACAAGTTTTTCATCTGCGCTGTGATATTCTTAGGAAGATCAAAGCTGCGGCCAGGATCCGCGGCTGACTAAAGTACAGCGGGGTGAGATCAGTCATGGGAGAATTATATAATCCCTATCCAAAGCTGCCGAAAAATATCAGGCAGATCGGAGAGAGGGACCAGATCGTAAAATTATACGTGGAAGATTATGTAAATACCTATCTGAAAAGGCTGTACCCGGCGGGAGGACAAGACCTGCGGGTCGGCCTTTTGCTGGGCAATGCGGAGGAACACGAGGGGATCCCGTACATCTTTATCGACGGGGCCCTGGAGATGGAAGGCGTGGCCTGCGGCGGCGAAAAGGTGGAGTTTCAGGAAGGGACGTGGAAAAAGGCCTATCAGGAGATCGAGCAGATGTTTCCCAAGCGTATGGTGCAGGGATGGTTTTTGTGCGGCGCTCCTGGGAGCCAGCTGAGCCCCTTAAATTACTGGCAGCTTCACAGCAGGTATTTTTCCGGCGCAAATAAGCTGATGTACCTGAATTCCGGCATGGAAAATGAAGAAGCGGTATACGCCGCTTCTGAAGACGGCTTTTACAAGCTGCGGGGCTACAATATCTACTATGAGCGCAACCAGATGATGCAGGATTATATGGTGGCCAGGCGCGAGGCCAGGAGAGTAGACGCCCAGGTAGACAATAAGGTGATACATAATTTCCGCCGGAAAATGGAATCCAGGCAGGCGGAAGCCGCTGCCCAAAAGAGCGTGGTGGGGCTTTTGGGGACACTCTGCAGCGTCCTGGCAGTGACAGTCCTGGCGGGGGGCGTGGCCATGTTCAATAATTATACAAAAATGAAGGAGATGGAGCATGTGATCGCCTCAGTCCTTCCGGCGGATATTTCCCTGGAGGGGCTTACAGAGGAAAAGCCGGAAGTGATCATAGAAGACGGCTCCCGGACTTCCCAGGTCGTAAAGGAAACCATGAGCGCCGAAGAGGCAAAAGACCCAGAAAACAGTCTGGCTGCTCCAGACGACCAAAGCGGCGCGGCCGGCCAGGAAGAGGCGGCCAGCCAGGAAGGGACGGTCGGCCAGGGAGAGAATGCCAGCCAGGAAGAGACGGTCAGCCAGGGAGAGGCGGCCAGTCAGAAAGAGGCCGGCAGCCAGCCGGAAAGCGAAGGCATTTCCGAAGAAAACAGTCAAGGGGCTGCAGAGACGGAAACGCCGGCGGGCGGAGCGGAGACAGAGGCTTCCGCGCTGGAATCCGCATCGTCGGAAAATATATATGAAGTCCAGGAGGGAGAGACGCTGTACAGCATATGTATGGACCGGTATCACAGCCTGGAGCCCATAGATGAGATATGCAGGCTGAACGGTCTTGACGACAAGAACCGGATCAAGATCGGCCAGGAGCTGATCCTGCCGTGAGGCGGTAAGGCGGGACTTTTACAGAAAACAGATGCGTTTCCGCCTGGAATGGTGTATACTGAAAATACATTTTTGCCGGCCGGATACGGGAAAGTCCCTGCGGGGACAGCGCAGGCCGCGCCGCCTGTCCGGCGGGGAGTTGAACCATGGGGAGAAGTGACAGAAGATGAGTGATATGAGCTCCATGAGCAGAGAAAGAAAAAAAGACCAGCTACGGCGCCAGATGATCTCTACAGAGAGAGAGAACGCCCGGAACTTTCAGGAGCAGCAGGCGGACGAGAATATTGAGAACCTGCGCAGGGCCAGAAAAAAGGCCAGACGCCGCAGGCTGCTTCTATTTCTGATCCTCCTGGCCGTGGCCGCAGCTGCAGGATTCGGGATATATCAGTATTTTGTTTTTCACCAGTACACCTCTTATACAGACGTCTGGGAAACCGCCGTGGCAGAGGGAGCGGACGCGCAGTACATGGCTTTTGGGGATAATGTCCTGAAATATTCCAAGGACGGAGCTTCCTATATTGACGATCAGGGAAAGACCGTCTGGATGCAGAGCTACGAGATGAAGTCCCCGATCGCTTCTGTAAATGGCAATTATGCGGTGATCGCGGACCGGCAGGGGAACACCATGTATATCTGCAGCAAGGACGGCCCTCAGGGAACGGCGTCTACAGTGCTTCCCATCGTGAAGGCCGCGGTGGCAGGCAACGGGATAACCGCAGCTATCCTGGAGGATTCCAGAGCCAGCTATATCCAGTATTACGCCAAAGATGGCTCAGATATGCAGGTTATGGTAAAATCCGTGCTTTCCGGAGACGGATATCCTATTGATATCGGCCTTTCGCCGGACGGGACACAGCTGATCGTCTCTTTTGCCTACCTGGCTCAGGGAGAACTGTCCCAGAGAGTAGTGATCTATGATTTCTCGGAGATCGGGAAAAATGAGAACCACATCGTAGGCGGATTCGACGATGAGTTTAAAGGAAGTCTTGCGGCCAGGGTGGTCTATCCCAACAGCGAGACAGCCTGCGCCTTTGCAGACGACAGCATTACCTTTTTCTCTACCAGGAACCTGGCGGATATAGCTGTTACAAAGCAGATCCGGATAGAGGAAACGGTGGAAAGCGTTTTTTACTCTGATGAATATGCAGGCCTGATCCTTCAAAATACCATGGGTTCGGCGCCCTATCGGCTGGATATCTACCGGCTGAACGGAGAACTGGTCTTCAGCAGGGATCTGGATTATCAGTACCAGGAAGCGGCGATCTCCGGGCAGTGGGTCATCCTCTGGAATGAAGATTCCTGCCAGGTGTATAATATGCGCGGAGTGGAGAAGTTTTCCGGGGAACTGGATATGGAACCGGACATCATCGTAGCAGGGAGATATCCGGATACGCTGATCGTGACGGGGCAGCAGACGATGAAAGAGATAAAATTAAAGTAACAGTCCAGGACGGCGGGAAAACAGATGTGCCGCCCTGAACTGTTACAAATTAAAATAAAAAGAGAGGAAACGACGATGGATAAATATTGTATCGGAATCGATATTGGAGGAACGACCGTAAAACTGGGGCTGTTTCTGACAGACGGGACAGTGGTGGACAAATGGGAGATCCCTACCAGAACGGAAAATAACGGGGATCAGATCCTTCCGGATATCGCGGCTTCCATAAAGGAAAAGATGGCAGAAAAAGGGATCTCTCCAGAAGAAGTCGAAGGGGCTGGCATGGGATTTCCAGGCCCGGTGCTTTCCGACGGTTATGTGGAAGTCTGCGTGAATATCGGCTGGCATGACAAAAATCCGCAGGAGGAGCTGAGCGCTCTTTTAGACGGCATGCATGTACGTTCCGGCAACGATGCCAATGTAGCGGCTCTTGGCGAGATGTGGCAGGGCGGCGGAAAAGGCTGCAGGAATCTTGTGGCAGTGACCCTTGGGACTGGCGTAGGCGGCGGAGTCATCATCGACGGAAAGATCCTGGCAGGAACTCATGGGACCGGCGGAGAGATCGGCCACATCCATGTAAGAGACGAGGAGACGGAATACTGTAACTGCGGCGGACAGGGCTGTCTGGAGCAGGTGGCTTCTGCGACAGGCATCGTGAGAGAAGCAAAACGGATCCTGGCAAGAGAAGATAAGCCGTCCATGCTCCGGGAAAAAGGAGAGAAGCTGACGGCGAAAGACGTGCTGGATGCGGCAAAGGCAGGAGACGAGCTGGCGGACCAGACCGTGGATACGGCGTGCCGCTATCTGGGAATTGTCCTGGCTCAGGTTTCCATGACTGTTGACCCGGAACGCTTCGTTATCGGCGGAGGGGTCTCAAAAGCGGGAAAATTCCTGGTGGACCGTATCTGGAAATACTACGATCACTATACGCCGATCACAACTAAGAAGGCGGATATCCAGCTGGCCCAGCTAGGAAACGACGCCGGGATCTACGGAGCGGCGAAGCTGATACTGGGATAACTATATACCCATCTCCAATTCGCAGAATTACATTTACGGATCATTTTCGATCAGAATAGAAGAAGCCATAAAAGTACTGGTTGCATTTGCAGGAGGTTCTGGCTCCGAAACCGCAAAAGCAACCAGTACTTTTCTATGGCCGTTTCAATCTTACTTTCATTTCGCGTTTCCCCCAGACATGAGGAGGCCCCGGCCTTCAAAGAAGACCAGGGCAATTATGAAAAACCTATGTGCAATTTTAACATATAAATTGCGGATATAACCATTTCTTATGTAAATATTATAGGAATCACATATGAACAAAATGTGAATATTTTGTTAATAAATCACAAATCTAAAAATCATAAAACCTTTCATGCATCCTTTCCGTCATATAAGTGTAATTGGTAATAATTCAGCCGTGCGCCAGGATATATGATAGTAACAGTTCAGGACGGCACATCTTCTTGCCCGGCCAGGGCCGGGCAAGAAGCATCGGACAGCGTGCCCCCTAGGGTATGTCCATCCGATGTGAAAACAGGGGCAAAAGCATGCTTATAAGCAAGCTTAATGCCTGTTTTTTCCCCTGTTTTCCCGCCGTCCTGAACTGTTACTGGAAAAAGTTGAACATACTCGAAAATATGAGTATAATAAAAAGAGCGCGCAGCAGTTCAGGCTTAAGGAGCTATAAGAATTTATTTAAGAAGGAGAGGCTGTATGGAACAGATCACAAAAGAGACGGTAAAAGACCTGGATCAGGACCAGGTGGACCAGCTGAACGAAATACTGTTAAACACCCAGGAACAGTGCCAGATGATGGAGCAGGTGCTGATAGAGCAGATCAAAAAGAAGGACTCCCAGATCGACCTCCTCCATAAGGAACTGGAATACTACAAACAGGATCAGGCGGATAAGCTGATCAATCAGGCGATGAAGGAACTGATCAGCCTGCGGAACCAGCTGTTGAAAACGATCCAGTCAGAAGCCTGGGAAAACATGAGTGAAAAGGAACTGAAGAAAACGCTGATCTATCTGGAAGAGGATATGACGGATCTGCTCCAGAGACAGGAGATCGATCCTTTTACAAGCCTTCCCGGCGAGAACTTCGACGCTGGAAAACACAAAGCGACGGTGATCCCTACGGACGACGACAGCCTGGACCGGAAGGTTCAGAAGAGTACTTCGCCTGGATATATAAAGAGAGGGAAAGTCCTTATTCCGGAATCTGTTGTCATTTATCGCAAAGTTGCAACGGTTCAAGACGGCACACCTTCTTGCCCGGCTAAAGCCGGACAATAAGCATCGGGCACGCGGTCCGATGTGAAAACAGTTACGCAAAATTGAAAAGTAAAAGGAGAAAAAATATTATGAAGTACGTATTTGGAATCGACCTTGGAACCACTTATTCCTGCATTGCCTACATAGATGAATATGGAAAACCTGTAGTTTTAAAGAACAGCGAAGGCTTAAATACCACTCCCTCTGTCGTTCTTATTGAGTCCCAGGACAGCATCGTGGTCGGAACAGAAGCAAAACGTTCTACAGACGTGGAGCCGGAACGGACGATCTCCTTTATTAAAAGGAAAATGGGAAAAAAGGACGACAAGGTGATAGTGGACGGCACAGAATACTCTGCTCCGGAAATCTCCGCTTACATTTTAAAGAAGCTGGTAAAGGATGCCAACGAGGACCTGAAACAGAACGGAGCGCTGCAGGAAGGCGAGGAGATCCGGGACGTAGTCATTACCTGTCCGGCTTACTTCGGCATGAATGAACGTCAGGCAACAAAGACTGCCGGCGAACTGGCTGGTTTAAATGTGCTGGACATCATCAACGAGCCGACAGCCGCAGCGATCAGCTATGGAGCCGCAGGAGCGCAGAAAAATGAAACGGTCCTGGTATATGACCTGGGCGGCGGCACCTTTGACATCACGGTCATGAACATCCAGAACAATCAGATCTCCGTTATATGCACCGGCGGCGACGATACCCTGGGCGGCAAAGACTGGGACGAAGCGCTGATGAACTACGCGCTGGAACGCTATACTGAAGAAAACGACGAGGAGATCGAAGACGCGGAGAAGATCGCCGCGCTCTATAACGATGTGGAGAACTGGAAGAAATCCCTGACAGCCAGAGAAGAGACGACCATCTCCATAACGGACGCCGGGCGCATGCGCGAGAAGCTGAGCAGGGAAAAATATGAGGAGATCACAAAGAATCTGTTAAACAGAACGAAAAACCTTCTGGATGAGGCGTTAAAGACTGCGGAGAGCAAAGGCTACCCCTTAAGCAGGATCGATAAGGTCCTTTTAGTAGGCGGTTCTTCCAGGATGCCCCAGGTGGCCAAGATGATCGAGAGGGATTATCACATTACCCCGGTCCTCCAGGATCCGGACGAGGCCGTAGCCAAGGGAGCAGCGATCTATGCCGCAAACCAGAAGGAGTTCAGCGATTTCGTGCAGAAGGAAGCGGACAGAGCAGGAAAGACGGTAGAAGAGCTTAAAGAGGAAAGCCTGCAGGCCGGCGGCACTCTGGAACAGAAGTTCAATCAGATCGCCAGCGTAAGCGGCGGAGCCAATATTTCTATCAGCAACGTACTTTCCAGAACCTACGGCGTGCGGAGCAATAATCAGATACTGCACAGAGTGGAGATTTCCAATATACTGATGTGCAACACCCCGCTTCCGGCAAAGGAGACGCAGAGTTTCCAGACAAAAGACGATAATCAGAGCAGCGTAGCTCTGGCAGTGTTTGAATCCAGAAGCATGGAAAAAGCAGTTCCATATACAGACCAGGAACCGATCACAGTGATCAATATGGAATTTGTAAGAGCGGTTCCAAAGGGCACGAAACTGGATGTGACCATGGCTCTGGATAACTCTGGTATCCTTCATATCATGGCAGAAGAAATGTATGCCCACTCCAAACTGGATACTACTTTCAGCCTCTCCAATCAGATGACGGATATGGAACTGGCGGAAGCATCAGAAAGGACGATTGGAGCCAACGTAGAATAAGCAGCAGGCAGATAAACAGGGAGGATAAACGATGATGTTTCTGACAGTTTTTATATGCGGTCTTCTTTCCATGCCCTTCCTCTTTCTGGGAGTCCTCTTTTTAGGCCTCAGCCTTCTGATCGAGGAGATCATAGAATTTGCGAAGAGAGTCGCTATATTTCTTGGGATTTTGCTCGTTTGCGCAATAATCGTCGGTATCATATGGGTGATCGTACAGGCGGTCCGGGATAACAATGGGGATCTGCTTCAGACTGCTAACCAGCTGGTTGCTTTGATCCTTCTTATGCTGTTTGTTTTCGGGATCATAGGCGGTATTGTTTGCGCAGTATTGGGCATCGGGCTGAATATCCTGGCGGTTGCGGTCGGCGCCGTGATCGCCGTTGTGGAATTGGCGGCCGGGATAACCGAGGGGCTGGGAAATTTCTGTATCGGGATCAGCACAAGCCTTTTAGGGACGATCTTAAGGCGGACGCAGAAGACGCAGACCCAGGCTGAGACATAGTGAGGAAAGACCATGGCGGACATAAGAGATAAAATATTAAAAAAATACGATATAGACATTAGAGAGACGGACCTGATCAGCCTATATAAGATCCCGTCTGCGGATACGAGCGGCAAGGCTCTGGAGGAGCTTTTCCAGAAGCGCCGGAAGAACTGGACGATGGTCTTAAACAACTCCATGGGCGAGAAGAAGACGGCGCAGGCCAGGGTGCACCTGGCCCGCGCGGATCTGTATGAAGCGATCCTGCGGGACGACGCCCTCAGAAAAGAGCTTTTTGCCTACAGCCAGAAAAGCAGCTCTTCCGACGAATTTATAGGCTTTGCCAGAGAGTTTTTCCGGATCGTCGCTTCTTCTAAAAAGATCGACGACGAGGACGTACAGTTCTTCTTTGATTTCTACAAAGGCCGGGTAAAAAACAGGAAAGCGGTCATCCACATGCTGGAACAGGAATTTGGCCTGGGAAAAGCGGATTCCAAAAAGCTGGATAAAGAAGAGGAAAAAGAAGAAGAGGGAAAAGGGAAAAAGGAAAAACGGGAAAAGAAGGGCAAGATCATCGCCTCCCTTTTTAAAGAATCTACCTTAAAAGATATCCAGAACTGCGAGAATCTGCTGGAAGAGGCCAGGAAAAGCCCAAAGGTACAGGAGGTCTTTCTGGAAGTACAGAAGCCCCTGGCGGAAGTCCTTCACCTGGACCAGTACGACACGCTGGAAAAATTTAAGCAGTACGTAGAAGGGATGCGGACGGCGGCGGCTAATTTCCGGTATGAGAACGGCCAGGAATTTTCCCCCATCGTGGATATTTTCAACACCATGTACGAACTGACAGAAAGAGACGACGTCGCCTGCAACTATCAAGAATTTACCATCCTGGTGCAGTACGACAAGCTGAATTCTTATATGTACGAGATCCTCGCCCCAAAGGAAGACACCCTGCGGTTTTTATATGAGACTGCCTGTAAGTATTACCAGTTCGAAGGCTTTTATGATTTTATCCTGAAATATTTTATACCCCTTTATAAAAACTTCGGTATTTATGAGAACAGCGTAAAACGCCTGATGAAAAAGGCGAAACGGAGCGGCGGCGTAGGCGGAGAGGTTTCTGTTTTCTCAAAGATCTTTGGAAAAGAGCAGGAGGCAAAGCTTCCATTATTCCTGGAGGTCCTCACTGGATTTATGAACCTGCCTCTGTACCTTTCCTTTATCCTGTATGAGGCCTTAAAGGCCGTTGCCTGGAGGCTTCGCTATCTTTCGCCTCTGGCCCTTATACCGCTGCTGCCATGGGCTACGCGGTTGTTTTTGATAAAAATGGAGTTTGAGATGCCAGTAAGAGGCGGCGAGGGAACGCTCCAATATACCTGGATGGCACTGTCGGACGCTCTTACAAGAGTCGTAAGCGAAGGCGCTTTAAGTATCCTGCTTTTCGCATTGTTCTTTATCATAGTCTGCGGCGTGCCCAGCGCGCTGTTTATCTATTCTCTGTGGCAGGCGGCGACGAAGATGAGAAAGAAGCTGGACTGGCTGGGTATTGAAAGAACCTACCAGGCGGTGATCTGCAGCCGCAGAAAGGCCGCGCTGGAACGATATAAAAAATCAGGACAGAAGGCGGTTTCCGCCATGGTATTTGCAGCTGTTATGAACGTGGCGCTGGTCTGCGCAGTCTGCTATGGAGTAAGCGGACCTGCGGCCGCGCTGGGAAGATATCCAGGGATCATAAGCAGAGCGGTGGAACGCTGGGCATATGAAAGAGAACTGGAGTCAATGATGGAAGCTGCGGCGACAGAAGAGGCAGAGGAAGAAACGGAAGAAGCAGAATACGCTTCGGCAGTGGTCGCCGTGGACGCGGCCAATATCCGCTCCGGCCCAGGGACCGATTACGGCGCAGTGGGAGGAGCACGCAGGGACGACGTGCTGGTCCTCACGGGAAACAGCCAGGATACCGGAGGCGGTTCCGTCTGGTATGAAGTATTCCTGGATCCGGAAATGACACAGACAGGATGGATCAGCGGCAGCCTGCTGCAGATCCAGTAGGGAGGAAGAGAGTATGGGATTTTTTGACGACGACGACTGGGATTATGATCCGGACGATAACGGAACGGGCGCGGCGGTCAGCCTTGCCATTGTTGCAGGAATGATCATGGTTGCGATGTTCGCCATGACGATCGCCGCCGCCCTTGGCGGGATCATCTGCGTACTGGCCTGGATCGTTTATGCGGTAAGGGAAAGGGCGGAAACCCAAAAGCAGAAGCGGCAGTTCCAGAAAATGTGGTGGAAGGAGAGATACTCCTATTACGGCGCCCTGTCTCCCAATGAACTGATGAACAGACAGGCGAGGGCGGACTTTGAAAGAGATTTCAACAATGTCTGGAATATGTACCGGGCAGAGCAAAAGAAGACTCAGCCGGCTATGGTAAAATGGGGAAAAAGGATCGCAGCCGGTTTTACCCTGCTCCTGATCGCCGCGACGATCACTGCCACAGCCGGGAGATCCGTCGCAGAAAACATTGAAGCCGGCAATAAGGCGGAAATGGCCCGCCAGGCGGACATGAGCCTTCATGATATCCCGGCGGCAAAATACCTGGACGATTATGACAGCCGTACCCATTACAGCCTATCCGAGGCTATGGAGATCCAGCCGGATACGGAGCCGGGCGGTACATTGGCGATCGGTAATTATGGGACGGCTTCCCTGAACGTCCAGGTGGACTATGCCAAGGAGAATACCGAGATGCCGTGTTTTGTGGAGATCTTAGACATCCGTACAGGAGATGCCGGGAAAGACATGATGTATTATGTGGGGGAATCTAAGATATTTCCAGATGAAGAAGAGATCGACGATTACCAGTATGCTTTCGTCCAGTTTATCCTTCCGCCGGACTACGCGGATTTTAAAAATGCGGTCATGGTCCGGGATGTGGAAGAGCCGGATGTGGATATAGAGCTTTTTAAGAATACGGACGGCGGACTGGAAGAAGCCAGAGGAAGCGGCGTGAAATGTATCAGCCATTTCTACGAATTTACAAAAGTGGGGATGGCCCAGGACGGGTATTTTGCGGTCCGCTATCCCAAAGACGACGGCAGCTATAACCTTTCATTTTCCATAAACGGAAGCCAGTACTACTGCAGTCTGGCGCAATGAGCAAAGTAATATTGAATCATAATAAGGCAAAGCGGTCTTTCACGTGTTCCGGTTTCGCCATCAAGGAACTCTGGACTTTTACGATTTTGCTAAGAGTTCCTAAAGATGGCTGCAAAGTCACACGTTTTCAGACCGCTTTTCTATGGCCGTTTTAAGCTTCTGTTACAAGATGTTTTACTTTGAGAATTGCAGAAACCGCTACTCTTTCTGCTCCTCGTCATCTATGTATTCGATGATATCGGAAACTCCGCAGTGGAGCAGTTTGCACAGTTGATTAATGGTATTGGTGGAAACGCTGTTTCCCTGCCGGATACTGTAGTAAGTGGCCCGGCTGAAGCCTTCTTTCTGCAGCCTGTAAGAGGTGATCTTTTTGTCTTTCATTGTCTGAAACAATGGTCTGTAACTTATCATATATAACCTCCCGCTTCTTAATGCTTTTAAGTATATATGCCCGGAAAACAGTTGGATATGTGTGAAAAAACGAGTATATTTTTGCTTTGGAAGAGAATCCTGTTAAGCAGGATCTTTTTTTAAAACCAAAAGACGCAGGATTTCGTCTTATAGGTAAAGGAGGCGAAAATATGAGAAACAATATATTAGTAAACGTTCTGCTGAGCATAATTACGGTCCTGACAGTTTCTGTCCTGTATCTTCTCTATCAGAACCGCATGGCTGAAGACATGATCCGGGAATTGAACCAGAATTATGAGGAGCTGGCGGCGGAGATCGCCGTCTGCGAAGCAAAAAAAGAGTGACCGCAGCGCGTGCAAAAATAAGAACAAAAGCCAGAAACCTTGAAAATTGCCTGTTTATGCGGTAGTATGAATGCAGAATATCGCAGGAATCAGCCGCGCGGATATCAGTCCGTTCAGACGGCGCAAGGAGGAGTTATGGCAGGAACGAGGCAGAGAAAAACGATCGTCATTGGACATAAAAATCCGGATACAGACTCCATCTGCTCCGCGATCGCTTACGCGAACCTGAAAAGGGCGCTTACCGGAAAGGTGTATCAGCCGGGACGGGCGGGGCAGATCAATGAAGAGACGAGATTTGTACTGGATTATTTTGGAGCGAAGGAACCGAATTTTGTAGAAAACGTAAAGACGCAGGTAAAGGACATCGAGATCAGGGAAACAGAAGGCGTGGCCAGGAATATTTCCCTGAAAAAGGCATGGAATCTTATGCAGAAGCTGGGAGTCGTGACCCTTCCTGTGGTTGCGGACGGGATTCTGGAAGGCCTGATCACAGTAGGAGATATTACAAGATCCTACATGAACGTATACGACAGCAGCATCTTATCAAAGGCGCAGACCCAGTACTCCAATATCCTGGAGACGCTGGAGGGGCTTATGCTGATCGGGGATGAGAGCGAATATTTCGACAAGGGCAAGGTCCTGATCGCGGCAGCCAATCCGGATATGATGGAATACTACATCCAGCCCCACGACCTGGTGATCCTGGGCAACCGCTATGAATCCCAGCTTTGCGCCATCGAGATGGAGGCGGACTGCATCATCGTATGCGAGGGCGCGGCGGTTTCCATGACCATTAAAAAGCTGGCCCAGGAAAGAGGCTGCAAGGTGATGACTACGCCTTACGACGCCTATACGGCGGCCCGTCTGATCAACCAGAGCATGCCCATCAGCTATTTTATGAAGACAGAGAACCTGATCACTTTTGAGAGAGACGATTATATCGACGATATCCGGGAAGTTATGGCCAGCAAACGTCACAGAGATTTTCCGATCCTGGATAAGGATGGAAAATATTACGGCATGATCTCCAGGCGGAACCTTTTAGGAGCCAGAGGAAAGCAGATCATCCTGGTGGACCACAATGAAAAGACCCAGGCGGTAGAAGGCGTGGAGAGCGCGGAGATCATGGAGATCATCGATCACCATAAGCTGGGGACAGTAGAAACCATCGCTCCGGTATTTTTCCGGAACCAGCCGTTAGGCTGCACGGCGACCATTATTTTCCAGATGTATAAGGAAGCCGGACAGGAGATCCCAAAACAGATCGCAGGCCTGCTCTGCAGCGCGATCATTTCCGACACCCTTTTGTTCCGGTCGCCTACCTGCACGCCGGTAGACAAGGCGGCGGCTATGGAGCTGGCAGAGATCGCAGAGATCGAGATCGAAAAATATGCGGGGAAGATGTTCGCTGCGGGAAGCAATCTGAAAGATAAGACCGTAGAGGAGATATTTTATCAGGATTATAAACGGTTTGAAGCGGGAAAGACATCTTTTGGCGTGGGCCAGATCAGCTCGGTAAATGAAAATGAGCTGGAGAGCCTGAAGGAACGGCTGCTTCCTTATATCCAGGAAAAGCAGAAGGAGCAGGGGATCGACATGCTCTTTTACATGCTCACCAATATCCTTACCCAGAGCACTACGCTGCTGTGCGCCGGGCAGGGAGCCAGACAGATGGTATCCGCAGCTTTCCATGTAGGCGAGGATCAGGAAAAAGACGGAGAGGTCCTGCTCCCTAACGTGGTATCCAGGAAGAAACAGCTGATCCCTGTTATCATGATGACCCTTCAGGGGTAATAACGCCAGCAGCAGGGAGAGATTATGGGAAAATACGCATTTAAACCAGGAAATATGATCTATCCGGTTCCGGCTGTCCTGGTAAGCGCGGCGGACCGGGAAGGAAATACGAATATATTTACTGCCGCATGGACGGGCACCATATGCACCAACCCGCCTATGGCTTACATCTCCGTCAGGCCGGAGAGGTACTCCTATCATATGATCCGGGAAACAGGGGAATTTGTCATCAACCTGACCACGAAAGAGCTGGCCAGGGCGGCGGATTACTGCGGAGTGCGTTCCGGACGGGACGTGGATAAATGGAAAGAGATGAAGCTGACTCCTGTAAAGGGGAGGGAAGTTTCCGTTCCATTGATCGGGGAAAGCCCGGTGAACATTGAATGCAGGGTGACCGAGGTGAAGGAGCTGGGATCCCACCACATGTTCCTGGCGCAGGTAGTCGCCGTATCTGTAGACGAGGCATATATGGATGAAAACGGCCGCTTTGACTTAAACGCTTCCGGCCTGATCGCCTATTCCCACGGCCAGTACCGGGAGCTGGGAGAAAACCTTGGCGGATTTGGATTTTCCGTGCAGAAGAATGCAAAAAAGAGCGGAAAGCCGCCGGCAAAAAGAAACAGACAGAAAGACAACAGGAGAGACAGCAATGAAAAAAAACGTGACATTGATCGGAATGCCGTCGTCGGGCAAAAGCACCGTCGGAGTCCTATTGGCTAAAAAACTGGGATATTCCTTTGTGGACGGAGATATCATTATCCAGGAAAAGGAGAAGAAGCTGTTAAAGGAACTGATCGCCGAGCATGGGATCGAGGGATTCTGGAAGATCGAAGAAAAGTATAACGCGGAACTTGACGTGGAGCATTCCGTGATCGCGCCGGGTGGAAGCGTGATCTACGGCCCCAAAGCCATGGAGCACTTAAAAGAGATCAGCGTGATCGTGTATCTGAAGATGTCCTGCGAAGAGGTGGAAAAACGGATCGGGGATCCGGTAAACAGAGGCGTTACGCTGAAAGAAGGATGGACGCTTAGGGATCTGTACAACGAAAGGGTCCCCTATTATGAAAAATATGCGGATATCACAGTGGATGAGGAAAATCTGACCCTGGGAGAAACGCTGGATGAGATCTGCAGGAAACTGTCCGGACGCCTTGCATAAGCTGCAGGAGAATGAAGCAGAAGAAGGAGAGCAAAACGATGACGATCAAAGGAACGGTTCTTTACTACACGCCAGAGAAGACAGAAAGAACAGCGAAGCTGAAAGCAGTTTTTGTCCGCCAGGGCTTAAGGATCCGCAACGTCGGAAAAGACGAACTGGGAGAAACCGTAGGATATCTGGCAGGGATCCGGGGATATGAGCCCTTCAGGCCGGCTTCTGCAAAAGCACAGGAAGAAGCTGCGGGAGAGGGAGCTGGTGAAAACGGCGAGATCAGCGAAATCAACAAGATCGGAGAGATCCCGGAAGAGGTCCTGGTGATGAAGGGATTTACCAGCCGCCAGATCGACGACCTCCTTTTGGGGATCCGCAAGGCGGGGCTTCCTAAGATCGCTCTGAAAGCGATCATTACGGACCAGAACGCCGGATGGACCTTTTATCACCTCTATGAAGAGATCAAAAAAGAGCATGAGGCCATGAGTCAGGCCAGAGAGTAAGCAGCAATTATGAAATGTATCAGTTCTGGCGCACAGCTGAACTATAAAATAAACCAAACAGGAGGGCTTTGCGGCCCTCCTGTTTGCTGCGAAGTACTAAGCAAAACGCTTATGCGTCTTGTCGGATCTTATTCACTTTACTCCTGAAAGATACAACGGATTCTCTGTGCAGCTTCCTTCTCATCAGAACCGCTCAAATAAAATATTAACCGTTTGCCATCAGGTTCAAATCTTTTCTGCATTGCATCGTAATCTTTTACATCAATGGTAGAATCGGCGCTCTGAATTTGGATGGTACAGCTAAAATATCGGGCAGTCTGAATCAGATAAGAGATAGGAAGTGTACGGTAAGGAGCAGTGATGTTCAGCTGCTTTGCTAACATAGAGGAACCCCTCCTTTTCTCTTAAAAGATAAACTACCAACATTTACACTACCAGTATAGCACAAATGAATTGAATATACAATACAACTAGATGAAATAAATAATCAAATATCTGTAACGATTTTGTTAAATTATTGAATAATATGTTGTGATCCTGACCTGTGAAACACTTTAACGGCTTTTTAAAATACTCCTGGCAACGCTGATCCCGTTGGCAGACGCCTGCTGCAGTCCGCGGGTAACGGAAGCGCCGTCTCCGATCGCCCGTAAGCCCCGGATACTTGTTTCAAAGTCTTTGTTTACCACAACTTTATTAGAATAAAATTTCACCTCTACTCCATAAAGAAGCGTCTCGTCGCTGGCAATGCCCGGCGTCACTTTGTTCAGAGCCAGAAGCATTTCTTTGATATCCACCATGATCCGATGAGGGAACACAAGGGAAAGATCTCCGGGAACCGCGTCCTTTAAAGTAGGGATCAGGTTGTTGCGGCACAAACGTTCTTCTGTTGTCCGTCTGCCCCTCTGAAAATCCCCGAAGGTCTGGACAAGGATCTTTCCGTCGCAGAGCATGTTGCTTAGCTGGGCGATGTGCTTGCCGTATTCGATAGGAGTTTTAAAGGGTTTTGTAAAGTTTTTCGATACCAGGAGCGCAAAATTAGTATTGTGTGTTTTGAACTCCTTGGATTTATAAGCGTGGCCGTTTACAACAGCAAGGCCGTTTTCATAATATTCCGTAGCCACTTCCCCGGAAGGGTTGGTACAGAAGGTGCGCACCTTATCGTCAAAAGTCGGGGTATAGTATACAAGCTTCGCCTCGTAAAGGTTTTCGTTTAAGAACTTCATTACCTCATCCCGGACCTCGACCCGCACACCGATATCTACAGTTCCTACTTCTGTCTCGATCCCGTGATCGCCGCATATATGGCTGAACCAGTCGGAGCCTTCCCGGCCGATGGCCGCGATCACCTCAGGAGCGTAATAGGTTTCGCCTTTATCCGTAACCACGCCCTTCGCCTCTCCATTTTCAATGATGATGTCATTTACCATGGTGTTAAATTCGATGTGGATACCGTTGGAAAGGAGATGTTCCTGAAGGCGGGTGTAGATTTTATACCCCTCTTCCGTACCAAGGTGGCGGATCGGACATTCGATCAGCTTCAGATTTGCGGTAATAGCCTTGCGGCGGATCTTTTCGATCTCCTTTTGCTTATCTACGCCGTAGACATTGGTATCTGCTCCGAATTTCAGGTAAATATCGTCGGATTCTTTAATAAGCTCCAGAGCTTTGTCATATCCCAGGATCTCCGGAAGGTTTCCGCCTACGTCCGGGGAAAGAGAAAGCTTTCCGTCGGAAAAGGCTCCGGCTCCTGCGAATCCGGTGGTGATGGAACAGGGCTTGCAGCCTACGCACACCTTTGTGGTACGTTTGGGACACACCCGGTTTTCAATGGGACGTCCTTTTTCGATCATAAGGATCTTCATATCCGGGCGCTCGTGGATCAGAGTATAAGCGCAGAAAATGCCGGAAGGCCCGGCGCCGATGATGATCACGTCAAACTGGCTTCCAGAATTCATAAGTTTTCCCCCTTAATCAAAAAATAAATATAACAGTTCAGGACGGCAGGAAAACAGGGGCAAAAACAGGCGTTAAGCTTGCTTATAAGCATGCTTTTGCCCCTGTTTTCATATCGGATGGACATCCGATGCTTCTTGTCCGGCACGAGGCCGGGCAAGAAGATGTGCCGTCTGCTACGGTCATAGCAAAGACCCAATGCATATTAGCACAGGAATATAGAAAATACAAGGAAAATCGTAACTTCCCCTGTTTTCCCGCCGTTCTGAACTGTTACGGAAAATCAACTAATAAGCCGTATTTTTTTCGTGTGCTCGTGAGCCTGAAAGAGCTTCCCGGCAGGGGCCTGTGGAACTGCGGATCAAAAGCTGCGGATCATATTCGATCTTGTTTACCTGAGGGGCAATACGTGCGGATGATCCTTTTTTTTCCTGCTTAGGCTGCTTGCTTAAGATCATGTCAACGGCAGCCTGGGCTCTCAGATGAAGATGATGTTCGATCGTGGTGATGGAGGGAATGGACACGTTGCTGACAAAAATGTTATCGAATCCGCATACAGAGTAATCCTGGGGGACAGAAAAACCATTGTCGGACAGGCATCCGATGATGCCCAGAGCAGTCATATCATTAACGCCCATCAGGGCTGTTGCAGGGTTGCCTGCGGAAAGAAACTGCGTTGTCAGAGTATAGCCTATTTCGTATTCATAAGGCGTAGAGCTGGAATCGGATTCATCTAAATGGCTGTCAGAAAAAATATAGAGATTTTTTTCATATCCAGCTTCTTTTAAAGCATATTTCAAGCCTTCCAGACGCTGTCTGCGGGCAAGGCTCACGTTGTTAAGAGGAGTGGAGAAGAAAGCAAAATGTGTATGTTTTAAAGACAGCAGATATTCGCCCATGATGATCCCAGCCTTCACGTTGTTCAGTTCAATGGAAGGAATCGTGAGATCTTCATTCTTTTCTCCGATCAGCACGATAGGCACAGAAAGGGAAAGCTGTTCTACCAGCTGGGGATAACTGGGGATAAATGTAAAGATGATGCCGGCAAACCTGGATTTGGAAAAATAATCCAGGTAATAAGCTTCGTATTCTTTGTTTCGGGAAGTGTTGCACAGCAGGATCTTGTATCCCTGAGTCAACGCATATTTCTCAATGGCAGATGTAAGCTGAGTATAGTAAGGATTTGATAATGTAGGTATAAAAACGGCGATGAGATTACGGTCCATCGCCGTTATATTTTGAGCGGGCAGGACATATCCTAATTGCCTGGCGGCGTCAAGGACCCGGTTTTTCGTTTCTTCGCTGAAAGAAGGGCCGATCTTATTATTTAAAACCATAGATACTGTGGCCTGAGAAACGCCGGCCAGGCGCGCCACATCAGTAGAAGTAACTTTTTTCATAGAACACCTCATAGGGATTAATATTTATAAATTTATTAATATTATAAATGAAGGAAGAAATGTAGTCAATCGCTAAAGAAAAATTGTGGAATATGAATAAAAGTCGTAGAGAATATTTGTATAATTGTGCAAACAGAACAAGGTTGACAAATAATATTAATGATGATATTATGAAGATGTAAATAATATTAATTAAAATAAAAGAAAAATTATTAATATTATTAATAAAAATAAATTAAAAGGAGAGGGTAAAATGAAGAAAACATGGAAGAAACTTGCTGCATTAGGATTAGGCTTATTACTGCTTACAGCATGCGGAACTGGAGGACAGAGCAGCGCCGAGGCAGAAGGAAGCGGCGGACAGGCACAGAGTGAGGAAGCAAAGACTACTGATTTTCCAAAGACGCAGATCAACATGATCGTTCAGTCCAGCCCTGGAGGACTTTCCGACCAGGTTTCCAAAGAAACAGGCGATCTGATGGGACAGGTATTGGGAGAGACAGTTATCTGTCAGTATAAACCAGGCGGAAGCGGCGCTGTGGGAATGTCCTTTGTACAGGCCAGTAAGCCGGATGGATATACGATTGGCCATACTCCTTTGGAACTGGTAATGTTAAAGCCGCTGGGCTATGCGGATCTGGAACCGGATGATCTGACGCTTCTGGGAAGGGCTTATACTACATGCGGAGCTTTGGCGGTTAAAGGAGACGAAGATCGTTTCTCTACGATTGAAGAATTTGTTGAGTATGCAAAGGCTCATCCGGGCGAAGTAGCGGTAGGAAACGCAGGAACAGGTTCGATCTGGCATGTGGGCGCAGTAGGATTTGAGCAGGCAGCAGGAGTTACCTTTAACCATGTACCGTTTGACGGAGCAAGCAAAGCGATCGCGGCTCTTATGGGCGGACACATCGACGCAGTGGTGAGCGCTCCGATCGAGCTGATCTCCGGAGTGCAGGGAAATGAAGTAAAGGTTCTGGTTACTATGGGAGAAGAGCGTTCAAATGCGTTCCCGGATGTTCCTACCTGCCAGGAAAGCAATATTGATTACGTACTGCTCCACTGGGGCGGATTTGCAGCTCCTAAGGGCCTGCCGGAAGATGTGAAGGAAATCCTGCAGAACGCTCTGAAGGAGGCGGTCGAGTCAGAAGAATATGATGCGTTTATGAAAGAAAGGGGCATGGAACCTGCATTTATGTGCGGCGAGGAATACGATGCGTTTATTGCAGAGCAGACAGAATTCCTTGGAGGACTGGTAGATGCGGCTGGACTCAGGAGCGAATAGTTCCGGTTCATCACCAAGTATTATTTAAGTAGGAGGAAAAAGGAATGGCTGGAGAAATGATCATTTCAATCGTAACGATCATCCTTTGTGCGGCAGCTTATGTCAATGCCTTTACTTTTCCCGGCGGGACGTCTGACGGCGTCCCCGGAGCCGGAGTATTTCCCCAGGCGCTCTGCGCGATCATTATTGCACTCAACGTGATCCTGATCATCCTGGAAATGATGAAAAAGGATAAGAAACAGAGGGGGCCAATGACGGAAGAACATAAAGACGGGCTGAAACGTATGGTTATGATGGTAGCTGCAACAGCGGCTCTGGTTATCTTGTGGGGAATGGTACACTTTATCATTCTGTGCAGCCTGTATCTGATCGTCATAGGACTGATACTCAGACAAAACATGAAGACGTTTATACCGGGAGCGATCGTCAGCGCTGTTCTGGTGTTCTTCATTTTCCAAAATGTACTCAATGTAATGTTAAGTTAGGAAGGGAGGTAATCAAAGATGATCACAGAAGCATTAATGGCGATCCTGGATCCGTCCGTATTGTTTTTTATGCTGGTCGGAGTTGTGGTCGGAGCGATCATAGGCGCCCTTCCGGGACTGTCTGTAGTTATGGCGATCTCGATCCTGACGCCTATTACGTTTGGCCTTGAGCCGGCGCAGGGTCTGGCAATGCTGATGGGTGTTTATAACTCCGGCGTATGGGCTGGAGGAATTTCGGCGATCCTGGTCAATACACCTGGAACCCCGGCGTCTATCATGACAGTTTTGGATGGTTATGCCATGACAAAGAGGGGAGAAGCGGGGCTGGCTCTGGGGATCAATGTGATCTATTCCGCTATCGGCGGCCTGATCAGTACGGTATTTCTGATGTTCGCGGCGTTTCCGATCGCAAGGTTTGCCCTGCGCTTCGGCCCGGCAGAGTATTTTGCGCTGGCGCTGTTCGGTCTGTCCATGATCATTGGAATTTCAGAAAAATCTGTACTGAAAGGGATTATGATGGGCTGCCTCGGCTTCCTTATGGCTACCGTTGGCCTGGATTCCATGTATGCGTACCCAAGATATACTTTCGGGGTAGTAGATCTGCTTCAGGGAATTTCCTACGTTCCGGTTATGATCGGATTGTTTGGCTTTGGAGAAGTTCTTGCTCAGGTTTATGAAAATAAGAAGAGCGAGCGGATAGTAGAACACAGAAAGATCGGAAGGATCATACCTACCTTTAAAATGTTTAAAGATCTGGCTCCTATGACAACGCTGGCAGCGCTGATCTCCGTGATTATCGGAGCTATCCCAGGGGCCGGAGGCGATATTGCTTCCATCATCTGCTGGGATCAGGGACGGAAGATATCCAAAGACAGAGAAAATTATGGAAAAGGTTCGGCAGAAGGCCTTGCTGTTACCTGTACTGCTAATAACGGTATTATCGGCGGCGCTATGACGACCATGCTGACTCTTGGTATTCCAGGAGACGGAGTAACGGCGGTTCTGATCGGTTCCCTTATGATGTACGGTATGCAGCCGGGACCGATGATGTTTATCGAGAATCAATCCTTTGTATATCAGCTGATGATTATGATGATCGTAGCAAACCTGATGTTTTTGGTATTTGGCCTTCTTACTTCAAAGGCAGCGGCAAATATCCTGAATATTAAAGAACAGTATGTATGGGTAGGTATCGTTATTTTATCGATCGTAGGCTCTTATGCGATCAATAACTCAGTATTCGACGTGATCATCATGTTTGTATGCGGCGTGCTGGGATTTATTCTGAAACAGTTTGATTTTCCGCTGCCGCCGATCATCCTGGGCCTGATCCTGGGGCCGATGGCAGAATCGAACTTAAGAAGGGCTCTGGCGCTGTCGTCCGGGGATTACCTTATTTTTGTAGGAAGTCCGATCTCGATCGTTCTTCTTGTTCTTACCGCCCTTGCTTTGATCGGGCCGGTGCTTATGAAGAAAAGAAAACAGCAGACAGAGTCGTAAAAATGTAGGAGGTTCGTGATGAATGTAAAAAATCCTGGTGGAAAGATCATTTCCATAGGCGAGCTTCTGGTGGAATTTATTCCTGTGAAGCCAGATCTGCGCCTGTACGAGGAAGGAAGTATTTTGAAAACGGCCAGCGGCTCTTCGGGAATCTTTGCCTGCGCCAACGCAAAGATCTGTGACCGGGCTGCATTTATTGGAAAGATCGGCAGCGATCCCCTTAGCCGTTTTGTGTTTGATGTAATGAAACGGGAAGGCGTAGATATATCCAGAGTGGTAACGGGAGAAGGACAGATCGGTCTGGCTTTCCTGGAAAATCTTGAACATGGGCGTAATTTTGAATATTACAGAAATAAATCCGCAGGCAGCCGGTTCAGCCCGGAAGACGTTGACGACGAATATATAAAGAATGCCAGCGCCATCCACTATTCCGGCATGCTTTTGGAACTGAGCGACAGCATGAGAGAGGCCTGCAGAAAATGCGTCAGGATCGCGAAAGAGGCGGGGGTCATGGTTTCCTTTGATCCGAATATCCGCAAAGAGGTTATGACAAGCGACGATGCAAAGAAGCGTCTTTATGAAGGGATCGAAACGGCGGACATTATTGCTCCGACGCTGGAAGAAGCCCGCTTTATCACAGGGCTGGAAGATGAGATGGATATTTTGAGGGAACTCCATTCCAGAGGCCCGAAGATAATTGCGCTTACAAAGGATAAGGACGGAGCGGTTTTAAGCGATGGAAGCCAGGTGATATGGGTAGGAGGCACAAACGTAACTGCGATCGATCCTACCGGGGCGGGTGATACCTTTGCTTCTATGCTGATCTATGGCATACAGGAGGGCTGGGATCTGGAAAAGATCGCTGTCTACTGCAACTGCGCCGGAGGACTGGCGGTGACTAAGCAGGGATCGATCGGACGGGCGCTTCCGACAATGGAAGAGGTAGAAAGAATGGTATCGCAGGTCAGCCTGGATATCAGGAAAGAAACGATCAGCGCCGGAAGCCTTTGACTGGCACCCGGATGAAAAAACATTTCGCAGGAGGAAAAAAGGATGAAAAGATTAACTGCCTGGAACGGAATAGATACAGGACTTGGCCTGGCCTCCAATACTTATAAGCAGGTGCTGATGTCTGGAGAGATGACGATAAAGGAACTGATCTGCTGGGCGGCAGGAAGGGGATTTTCCTGGGTAGAAGTCCGCGATCCGGATGTGACGATGACCAGGGACGAGCTGGAAGGCATAAAGCGTCTGGCAGACAGCCTTAAGATAAGGATCCACTATTCCTGGGACAATAAAGATACCCTGAAAGAGGATGAAACGTTTTATCAGGGAATGGAAAACGCAGCTCTTTTCGGCCCCGGCACTTGCTGCAGGGTGCTGATCGCCCAGGAAACCGTACGAGGGAGAAAAGGCTACAGCAAAGAAGAAGTGGAAAAGATCCTGCCGGTAGTGGAAAAATATGTAAAACAGTCAAAAGAACTGGGGATCTGGCTTTGTTTTGAAAATTCCATGGAGCCGATCCGAGGGGACGGCGCGGAGTACTTTGGGATGAGCGAACTTCTGGAAAAATGTCAGGAAATGTGCGTGACCTTTGACGCTGCGAATGCAACAAACTGCACGACGTGCATCAATCCGACTGAGGAGCAGCTGCTGGAATATTATAACAGATTTTCGGAAAGGATCTTCTACTTTCACCTGAAGGTAACAAAGAACCATCAGCTTTTGGATACCGTAGAACGGGAAGGGGATTTTCATGTAGAAAACCTGTTCCAGGCATTCTCTTCCAACAAAGATATGAAGATCTGTCTGGAGATCCCGCAGCAGCCGGATCTTAGAAAGATGACAGCAGCAGTAGAAAGAAGCCTGGAAGTTCTGGAAGAGATTCAAAAGCAGCAGGACGCAGATCAATGCTGCAGTTAACAGGCGGCTGTCTGTGAAAGGAGAAAAATTATGGAAATAGCAGCAATAAAAGAACGGCTGAAACAGGGAGGGAGAGTAACTGGAACCATGGTTACAGTCTTCCAGAATCCGGATATTGTAAAAATGCTGAAAGTGTGCGGTTTTGACTATATACTGATCGATTGTGAGCACGGCTGCTTTGACTACAGCGAAGCAGCCAGGCTGATCGGCGTAGCAAGAGCGGTAGGCATGGCTGCGATCGTGCGTATTCCGGAGATACGCAGAGAACCTGTTCTAAAATATATGGAAATGGGCGCGGACGGCCTGCTGCTTCCCGGTACAGAAACAAAGGAAGAAGCAGAACTTCTTGTAAGATATTCTAAATATGCTCCAATGGGAGAAAGGGGCGTTTCATTTTCCAGGCCTCATACTGGATATGAGAAGATCAATAGCCATGAATATATGGAAAGCTCGAACAGGGATACTATGCTTATCTGTCAGATCGAATCGAAAAAGGGTGTGGACAACATCGAAGAGATCATTGCTACAGAAGGGATCGACGCTGCTCTGGTAGGCCCGAACGATATGTCTCAGGATTATGGGATCCTTGGGGATTACTATGCTCCGGTTATGACGGAAGCATATGATAAAGTCCTGACGGCGGCAAAGAAGGCTGGAAAAGTTGCCGGAGTTCATTTTGGAAAGAAGGAGTTTTTGGAAAAGCTTATCAAAGACGGATATCAGCTGACGATGTGCGGAGCCGACGTAAGCTTTTTGATGGATGGAGCGAGAAATGTGATATCTTATCTGTCTCAGATCAGATAAGATAAGAGGCAGCAAAAAGGAGGATCATAAAATATGGGACTGGAAAAGGGAAAAGTCAGATGGGGCGTCCTGGGGACGGCTACGATTGCGGAAAACCATACTCTTCCGGGAATGAAGGAAGCCTGTAATTGCCAGCTGTATGCCATTGCGGGAAGAGATCCTGAGAAGACAAAACGATTTCAGGAAAAGTTCGGATTCGAGAAGACTTATGGTTCCTATGCGGAACTGCTGGAGGACGAGAACGTGGACGCGGTTTATATTCCGCTTCCCAACCAGCTCCATAAGGAGTGGACCATAAAAGCAGCCAGGAAGAAAAAACATATTCTTTGCGAGAAGCCTCTGGCACCGACCGTAGACGAGGTTAAAGAGGTAGTTGAGATCTGCAGGCAGGAGGGAGTGATCCTGATGGAAGCCTTCGCCTATCTGCACAGCAAAGCCACCAGGGAAGTGATCCAGGCCGTCCGCGGCGGAGCGGTGGGAAAACCTCTTTTTGTAGAGACGGTCTTTATGGTAAAACCGTGGGCCAAGGAAAACATCCGCATGCGAAAGGAAACTATGGGAGGCGGCACCTATGATCAGGGCTGTTATAATATCAGCCTGATGCTGAACCTGCTGGACGAAATGCCTGATGAGATTACGGCTCAGGCTCATTTTATGGAAAATGGAGTGGATGATTTTTCCAGTATTTATTTTCATTTTCCATCAGGAGCCAGAGGCTACGCGATATCCGGAATGTGCTGCGGACAAAGGGCTGACCGGTATTTCATTCATGGAACAGAAGGGACTTTGGAAGCGCCTCTTCCTTATAATGCAAAAGGGAGCCTGGAGTATTATATCCATAAAAACGGAAAAACAGAAAAACGGGAGGTGGAAACTCCCAGCAATTATCAGCTGGAAGCCGAGCAGATGGGCCGGTGTATCCTGGAAGGGGAAGAACCCCTTGTTTCTAATGAGCTGTCCATAAAGACAGCAGCAGTGCTGACAGAAGCGCTGAAAAAAATCGGATATTATTAAATGAAAACTTCAATAAATTCTGCCTCTAAATCTTGTTCGCGTTGCGAAAACATGGTAAAATACTCAGGAATGTGAAGGATTAAAATGAAATTGGAGAACAGAGGCAGAAGTTAATGGAAAATATGCAGAAGGGGCAGGACGCCGGAGATAAAGTTAAGTTAGAACAATATATCAGTGTTTCGCTGGTAGATGTGGTAACGGATAAGATAAGGAGCAATATATATAGCGGAAAGTATTTGCCAGGACAGCGGCTGATCGTCAGGGAAATTTCAGAAGAACTGGGAGTCAGTCATACTCCCGTAAAAGATGCCTTAAACCGCCTTGTTTCAGAGGGATATGTAGTCGCTCTTCCCAGAAGGAGCATGGTGGTTAAAGAATATTCTAATATTGAATTTATAGACAATTATGACCAGAGGATGATGATTGAGCTGTACTATGCAGACGAGATCATGAAGCGTGCCAAGGAAGATCCGTCTATGCTGGAGGACATGGAAGAATGCTATAATGACATGGAAAAATTTGTCAGCAGCAACGGCGAACTTACCGGCCTTACCTGGGTAAATTGTGAAACAAGATTTCACCGCCGCTATATGGAAGGATGCAGCAATAGACGGCTTTACGACCTATATTGTAAGCTGGATACAAATAAGTCCAGTTATATGACGTACTTAAATAATAATAAGCTTCCTCTGAGCTTGGAATTTCTTAAAATGAACAATAAAGAACATAAAGAACTTATGGAAGCGATACGTTTATCGGATTCTAAAAGATTTTGCCAGGTAGTCTATGGCCATCTGATCCGCTCTTGTGCCGTATACGCTATTGATGAAGCATCGCAAAAAAGATTTGAGCAGATGAAGGAAAATGCAGAGCGTTTTATTGCTAAAATATCATAACTGCTCAAGCGGGGGAAAAGAGACTTTCAAAATATCATACTATCACCATAAGGAGGAAAACATGAAACTGCACATGGAACGTGTGACAGAGAACAGTAAATACTGGAATGAGATAAATGTGCTGGCAAAAGAAGCATTTCCGCCGGAAGAATATATTGCGCCCAGTAAACTGGTTGAAATGACAGAAGACAACGTGGATTTCTGGGCCTTGAGCGATCATGAGCTGTTTGTTGGTTTCATGGTGGTCCTGACATATAAAAATATGGCTTATCTTTTCTTTTTGGCAATTCAGCCTGCCCATCGTTCCAAGGGTTACGGCAGCCTTGCTATTGAGGCGCTGAAAAATGCGTATCCGAAGAAAGAGCTGCTGGTTGATTTTGAGAAGCTTGACGATCATGCAGCCAATAATGAGCAAAGAAAGAAAAGACGTAATTTCTATTTGCGGAACGGTTATAAAGAAACAGGACTTTTCGTTTCGTATATGGGTGTGGATTATGAGGTCTTCTCTATGGAAGATAAATTTAATTATGATGACTTTAAGGAATTGATGAAAACAATTCGAATAGAAGGTTTTAACCCAAGATATTTTTATAAATAAATATCTTCTTTCCAGAAGAAAATAATGGGCTTGAAAAGCGTCGGGAAATGATCTGAAGACAGATGATTTCCCGACGCTTTTATGTTTTTATAACAGGTCTGATTCGGGGAATGAAGACAGGCATTTTGTATACATGACAGAAGAGAAGAATTGTATATATTATACAAAAATATAATATATTTCTTTTACATATAGTATAATTTTTAAAATTTACCTAAAAATTTTAAAGATGATATTGATTTTGAATGGGGAATGTGCTACTATGGCATTATAAACGAAACGGATAACAGTCAAAAAGACTACAATACCTGAGAGGAAAAGGAGAGGTAAAAATGAAAAAAAGGTCAATAGCAATCGTAGTAGCCGCAGCATTTTGTCTGACTGCCTGTGGGGGAGGAAGCGGTTCTTCCAATACCAATTCCGGCGATTCCGGCGGTTCCGGTTCCGATACAGAGAACGCGGCTCCGGCACAAGGTACCTATACGCTGAATATTGGTTCAGCCATGAACCCAACCAATCCATCTACAATCGCTCTTCAAAGCTTTAAAGAGGCCGTAGAAGAAAGGACTAACGGAGATCTGGTGGTAAACATTTATACAGATTCCGCCTTAGGAGGGGAAGCGGATCTGTTAGAGCAGGTGACTTCTGGTACTGTAGAAGGAATGATACAAATGGGAGCCGCCAACTGGGAACCTTATAACTCAGAAGTGAACGTAGCTCTTCTTCCATTTCTGTTTACATCCATCGATAGCGCCAGAGCTGCGTGGGCCGGACAATTTGGCCAGGAATTTTGTGAAAAATTGTTGGAGCCTACAGGAGTTACTATATTGTCTGTGTGGGAATCGGGATACCGCCATATGACAAACAGCATAAGGCCCATTGTTGAACCGGCGGATGTGGCAGGCATTAAGTTCAGGACTAATGAGAACAGTATGAAGGTGGCTATGTATGAAGCATTAGGCGGATCAGCGGTTATCATGGCATTTTCCGACGTATATACAGGCCTGCAAAATGGAACCATCGACGGCCAGGAAAATCCATTGGCCAATATCTACACCTCGTCCTTTCAGGATGTACAGCAATATCTGTCCCTGACAGGCCATATGTACGACGCAGCTCCCTTGGCGGTAAATACAGCCTGGTTCGAAACCCTCCCAGAAGAGTATCAGACCATATTATATGAGGAAGCTGAGAACGCCAGAGCGGTGGATCTGGAAGAAAACGACGAATCCAGATATTTAACCCTGCTGGAAGAGGCTGGCATGGAAGTAAATGAAGTAAATGCAGAAGCTTTCCAGGAAGCGATGCAGCCTATATGGGATGAGTTTGCTTCTCAGTATGACGACGGACAGTATTGGATCGATCTGGCAACTTCTTTTAATGAAGAATAAGGAGGCAGTACATGATAGTAAAAATTGCGGATAAGATCAGATTTCTCCTGCGAAGTTTAAGCTGTATTACCATCTGCACCCTGGTCATTGTAACCGGCATGCAGGTTATAAACCGATATGTGTTCCACAGCTCCTTTACATGGGTTGAAGAGCTGGGCGGTATGGCTATGGTATACATCACCTATTTTGGGGCGGCCATGGCTTCTATCAACAACAGCAATACCAGGATCGACTTTTTTATACACAAGCTTCCGAAGCCTTTAAGCCAGGGATTTGAAATATTGGACGACTGCATATGTATAGTATTCCTTGTAGTTGTGTCTGGACTTGCGTGGAGGCTGGCGGGAAGCAATATGACTGCATTGTCCGCAGCTATGAAAGTTCCCCTTGCTATCAATTACATCGGTGTTTTACTGGGCTGCCTTTTGATGATCTGTTTTTACATCATTCATCTGTGGATCGATGTGCAGAAGTTCAGAGGCGTTGACATGAGCAGTATAGAGGAGGAGTTGAATAAATAATGAATACTGGCTTGCTTATTTTATTTATCACTTTAGCAGTATGCTTATTAATTGGTATTCCTGTAGGTTTTTCCATCGGGATCAGCTGTATGTCCCTTTTGCTGGTAAATGGCTATCCGCCTCTGGACATTGTGGTCCAGAGAGCTGCCAGCGGCGCCAGGTCCTTCAATATGATGGCTATGCCTATGTTTATATTTGCCGGTTCGCTGATGGTATACGGCAGTACCCCCAGGCTGATGCGGTTCGCGAATATGCTTCTTCGGAAAATGCCGGGAGGCTTGGGAGCTACAGCGCTGGCAGCCTGTGGGTTCTTTGGAGCCGTATCTGGCTCAGGAGTTGCCAGCGCGGCAGCCATTGGCAAGATCATAGGGCCGGAAATGTTGGCTCAAGGATATCCCAGAGGCCTTACCGTAGGATTGATCGCTGCAGGAGGAACCATGGCCTGTATCATTCCTCCCAGCATTGTTATGGTGGTTTACGCTTCAGCTTCCGGAGCAGCTGTAGGAGACATGTTCCTCAGTGGCTTCTGCCCAGGGATTTTGTGTATCCTGTGTCTGATTGCTTTAAATACATTCTTTGCTATAAAGAGGGGAAATAAAGAAAAAGTAGAAGAGATCACCTATACCCCGGCTGACAGGATCAAGATCACAGTGGATGCGATCCTTCCCCTTCTTATGCCGATCCTGATCTTAGGCGGCGTATTCGCAGGAGTGTGTACAGCCACAGAAGCTTCTGTAGTAGCTGTAGTATACGCTTTTATTCTGGCAGTATTTGTATACCGGGAGCTGACATTCAGAGAGTTTTACAAGGTGGCGGCAGAGAGTGTGGTAAGTACCGGCTGTATTATGCTGATCATGTCCATGGCAACGCCTTTCGGCTGGATCATGTCCATACAGAACGTGCCGTCCTTATTCGCAGATTGGCTGCTGTCCGTGACCAGCAGTAAGTTTGTGATCATGTTGTTAATATTCCTCCTGCTCCTTCTGTTAGGCACCTTTATGGAGACGGTCTGCATCATTATCCTTGTAACACCGATCCTTCTCCCGATCGCTCAGAGCATTGGGATGGGAACTGTCCATTTCGGCGTAGCTATGCTGATGGCACTGATGGTAGGATCACTGACTCCGCCGCTGTCAGTAAACCTGTTTACGTCCTGCCGTGTTCTGAATGTAAAATATGAAGAGGCCTTTCCTGATACCCTGTGGGTAATCCTGACAGTGGCCTTCTGTGCAGCTCTTACCTTTGCGTTCCCAGGGATCACGGAATATATACCTTCTATCTTAAAATAATCAGACTTGAAATTTGAAGACAGGAGGTATGGAATGGATAAAAGAAACGCAGACAAAAAGTTAGAGTTATTAATAGAAGTAAGCCGCCGTGCCTATGAGAAAGGTTTTACCAGCGGCAGCGGCGGAAATGTAAGTATAAGAGACGGAGATATATTTTATATATCTTCCACAGGGACGTGTCTGGGAAATTTACATAAGGACAGCTTTACCTGCATGGATTTAGATGGAAATATTCTCAGCGGACCAAAGCCGTCGAAGGAATTTACCCTTCATATGGAGTGTTATAAAAGAAGACAGGAAGTCCAGTGTATTTTCCATCTTCATCCGATCTATACGATTGCGGCTGGATGCAGGGAGGGAATCGATCCCTCCTGCGGACTTCCGGTTTACACGCCGGGATATGCCCTGCGGGTCAATGCTATCCCTGTGATCCCTTATTTCAGGCCGGGAAGCCAGGAGCTGGCGAAAGAAACTGCGAAGGTTCTGGAAACCTGCGACAGCGCCCTGCTTAAAAATCATGGGGTCATTGTAGTAGGACAGCAGCCGGAAAGTGTATTCGGCCTTATAGAAGAGATAGAGGAAAACGCTCATATCGCGTTGCTTTTGGGAGACAGCGGAAACCCTATGACAGAATCTCAAATCCGGGAAATAAGGGATTGGGGAGGCGCAAATGGGAAATAAGGATTTGCTTTTAGGAATAGATATAGGAACTACAGGAACCAAATGTTCTGTCTATGATTTTACAGGAAATAAAGTGGCTACATCCTATCAGGAATATCCTATGCTCCATCCCTGCGACAACTGGACAGAGCAGGAACCTGATCAGTGGTGGAAAGCTATAAAGAAAAATCTTCAGGACATTTTTAAAAATCAGGGTATCGACAGCGCCCGGATTGCAGTGATCGGGATCAGCAGCACCAATGCTGTTCTTTTTGTAGATGAAAATGGCGAGCCGCTCTATAACGCTATCACTCTTCACGACCAGAGGAGCGGCCGTCAGGTTCAATGGCTGAAAGAAAATATTGGAGAAGAAGAGATACGGGACTGTGCCCGGAACCGTATAGCCAATGGTTCTTTCTCTCTTCCAAATATACGGTGGATGATCGAAAATAAGCCGGAAGTGGTAAAAAGAGCTTATAAGCTTCTGGTGCCCTGCGGATATGCGGTGCACAAGCTGACGGGAGAATTTTCCATTAACCGTTCCCGTATGAGCCTTACTCTTATGTCAAATATAGAGACAGGGGAATGGGAAACTTCCGTTGTAGAAAAAGTAGGGCTGCCCCTCCGCCTTCTGCCTAAGCCTTATAATTCTACAGATATTGTCGGAGGGGTCACAAAGGAAGCAGCAGAGGCTACAGGCCTTATGCAGGGAACGCCGGTGACAGCGGGCGTGATCGATACTGTAGCGGCAACCATAGGGGCGGGAGCTGTAGAGGACGGAGATTTTGCTCTGACTATCGGAAGCAGCGGAAGGATATGCTGTATATCTTCCCAGCCCTTTGATGATCTTAGGCTTTTAAATATTTACGGCGCTTTTCCAAATCAGTATATTATAGTACAGTCCACCAACAACGCTGGAGTATCATTAAGATGGTTCAGGGATACTTTTGGAAGAGAAAAGGCGGCGCTGTTAGGTGAGAGCGCCTATGAATGCCTGAACAAAGAAGGCGAAAAAGCTCCTGTAGGAGCCGGAGGAATGATATGGCTTCCCTATCTGGCAGGAGAACAGAGCCCTATCTGGAATCCAAAGGCAAGAGGAGTATTTTTCAATATCGGCCTGTCGTCAGATTTTGGAGCTTTTGTGAGAGCTGTAATGGAAGGAGTGGCATTTTCTCAAAAAGACTGCCTGGATATCGTGGTGTCACAGTCTTCGAAGCCTGACATCATTCCTCTGGGAGGCGGAGCGGCCAACAGCCCTCTCTGGTGCCAGATATTTGCAGATATCCTGAACGTGCCAGTCAGCAGCCTGCTGTCCAATGAAACAGAGACATTAGGAGATATTATCATTGCGGCCCAGGCCGCAGGGATCAAAGAGGTTCCGGCAGATCTGGGAAAAACGATGGCCAAAGCCGGGCGAATTTTCCGGCCAGTTCCGGAACATATAGAGATCTATAACAGACAGTTTCAAAAATATAAAGATTTATATCAGACGTTAAAGCCCTTATTTTAACGCTTGCAACAGAAAAAGATTTTCAAGTAAAAGTAGAACAGCTTATAAAAAGTGATGATTTCTTCTGCTGTTTCGGAGTCAGAACCCCTAAGGCTCCTGCAAACGCAAAAGAAACCATCACTTTTATGGCTCGTTCTGCTTTTGACCGAATATCCTTCATAAATGTAATTGCTGCGAATCTCATATAAGGCAAAGCTGATCTTTCCCGTGTTCCTAGATGGCGAAATCGGAACACAGGAAAGACCAGCTTTGCCTTATCGTTATTCTTATATTACTTTGCGAATTGAAGTTAAAAAAGACTGTGGCTTGTTTTGTAAAAATCCATGTGATATACTAGGAAAGCCTTAAAACGTGAGTAACCATAAGAATGGAGGAAGGGAATATGTATCTTATCGCTGGATTAGGGAATCCTGGAAAACAGTATGAGGGCAGCCGCCACAACGCAGGTTTTTCTTCTGTAGATATCCTGGCGGACAAGCTGGGGATCTCCATCAACGAGAATAAGCATAAGGGACTCTGTGGGAAGGGGATCATCGGCGGGGAAAAGGTGATCCTTTTAAAGCCTCAGACCTATATGAATCTAAGTGGAGAAAGCCTGCGGGCAGCTTCTGATTTCTATAAAATAGAGCCGGAGAATATAATAGTCATATATGATGATATTGACCTGGCAGTGGGCCATCTGAGAGTAAGGGTCAAAGGGAGCGCCGGAGGCCACAACGGGATCAAAAGTATCATCGCCCATTTGGGAACCCAGGAGTTTCCAAGAGTACGTGTAGGCGTTGGAGCTAAGCCGGACCGGATGGATCTGGCGGATTATGTGCTGGGACGATTCTCCCAGATAGAAAGGCCGGTTATGGAAGAAGCCTTTGAGACTGCCGCCCAGGCGGCTATCGCCATAGTAGAAGAAGGGATCGACAAGGCGATGAACCGGTTTAATGGAAGGAAATAGTGGAAATACCATGAGTGACGTTTTCGCAAATCCATTGACGGAATTAAAAGAATTTGAGGACTTAAATGAAGATATCCTGAAGGAGAGGGGGCCTGTGCAGGTAAGCGGCTGCATGGACTCCCAAAGAGTGCATCTTATGTATGAGACGGCCAAAGATGTGCCATGGAAGCTGGTAGTCACTTATGACGAGTCCAGGGCTAGGGAACTGTACGACGATTTTCGTTATTTTGAGCCAAATACATGGCTGTATCCGGCCAAAGATCTTTTGTTTTACAGCGCGGATATCCACGGAAATCTGATGGTAAAGCAAAGGCTGCAGGTAATCCGGAACATGCTGGAAAATAACAGGGGTATTGTTGTGACTACTCTGGACGGCCTTATGGATCATTTGATGCCTTTGGAGCTTATGCGTTCCCAGGCGGTGACCATCGCCTACGGAGATGAGATGGACCTGGAAGAGTGGTCAGAGCGGCTTACGGCTATGGGATATGAGCGGCTTCCCCAGGTAGACGGAACGGGACAGTTTTCTATAAGAGGCGGTATTGTGGACATTTTTCCCCTTACAGAAGAACTTCCGGTGCGTATTGAGCTGTGGGACACAGAGATCGACTCTATCCGAACCTTTGATACAGAGAGCCAGAGGTCAGTAGAACAGCTGGATCAAGTGACGGTTTATCCGGCGGCAGAGTTAATTCTGACCAAGGCGCAGATCCAGGAAGGCATTGAAAGGATTGAAAAAGAAGGGAAAAAATATTCCCAGGCTTTAAGAGATCAGATGAAGACAGAAGAAGCCCACAGACTCCAGGTGACAGTTGGAGAAGTAGTGGAGGGCTTAAAAGAAGGCTGGAAAGTCCGGGGGCTGGATGGATTTATCCAGTATTTTGTAAAAGACACCGTATCGTTTCTGGAATATTTTTCTAAGGAAGACACTGTGATCTTTTTAGACGAACCTGCCCGCCTGAAGGAAAAGGGAGAAAATGTAGAGCTGGAATTTCGTGAGAGTATGAGCCACAGGCTGGAAAAAGGATATCTTCTTCCCGGACAGGCGGACGTGCTCTATCCGGCCCAGAAAGTTCTGGCAATGGCTCAGGGAAAACGGACCGTATATGTGACGGCTCTGGAGCAAAAGCTTTCCGGCATGACTGTAAAGGGAAAATACCATATAGAAGCCAGAAATGTAAGTTCTTATCATACCAGCTTTGAAGTGCTGATCAAAGACCTGAAACGGTGGAAACGGGAAAAATTCCGGGTAATTCTTTTATCCGGTTCCAGAACCAGGGCCAGCAGGCTGGCTGGAGATTTAAGAGAATATGAATTAAGCGCTTTCTGCACCGACGACGCAGACCGGCAGGTTCAGCCAGGGGAGATACTGGTGACTTATGGAAACCTTCACCGAGGATTTGAATACCCTTTGATCAAATTTGTGGTCATTACAGAAGGGGATATGTTCGGGGCGGAGAAGAAAAAGAAGAAGCGGAAAAAGACTTCCTATGAAGGCAAAAAGATCCAGAGCTTTTCCGAATTGTCCGTAGGAGATTATGTAGTCCATGAAGATCACGGTCTGGGAATCTACAGAGGCATTGAAAAGATCGAGCAGGACCATGTGGTGAAGGACTATATTAAAATCGAGTATGGAGACGGAGGCAATCTCTATCTTCCCGCTACCAGGCTGGAGGGGATCCAGAAGTATGCTGGTTCAGACGCCAAGACTCCCAAGTTAAATAAGCTGGGAGGAGAACAGTGGAAAAAAACAAAAACCAGGGTGAAGGGAGCCGTACGGGAAATTGCCAGAGATCTGGTGCAGCTTTATGCTGCAAGGCAGCAGACAGACGGTTTCCAGTGTGGGCCTGATACAGTATGGCAGAGGGAATTTGAAGAAATGTTTCCTTATGAGGAGACGGAAGATCAATTAGAAGCCATTGAATCTGTAAAGGAAGATATGGAAAGCAAAAAAATTATGGACCGTCTGATCTGCGGAGACGTAGGATACGGAAAAACAGAAGTGGCTCTCCGGGCCGCCTTCAAAGCGGTTCAGGAAAGCCGCCAAGTTGCTTATTTGGTGCCTACCACTATCCTTGCCCAGCAGCATTACAATACCTTTGTCCAGAGAATGAAAGACTTCCCTGTGCGGGTGGACCTGATGTCCCGGTTCCGGACGCCGGCCGAGCAGAAAAAGACTTTGGAAGATCTGAAGAAAGGTCTGGTAGATGTGGTGATCGGTACCCACAGGATCCTTTCCAAAGACGTGCAGTTTAAGAACCTGGGGCTTTTGATCATTGACGAGGAGCAGAGGTTTGGAGTGGCGGATAAAGAGAAGATCAAAAAGATCAGGGAAAATGTAGACGTCCTTACCCTGACGGCCACCCCTATCCCCCGGACTCTTCATATGAGCCTTATTGGTATCCGGGATATGAGCGTTTTGGAAGAACCTCCTGTAGACCGAGTTCCTATCCAGACTTACGTGATGGAATACAATGATGAGATGGTGCGGGAGGCTATCCAGCGGGAGCTGGCGCGAGGCGGCCAGGTGTATTATGTATACAATAGAGTAAGCAATATTGATGAAGTGGCAGCTCACGTAGCAAAGCTGGTTCCCGGCGCCAGCGTAGTCTTTGCTCACGGGCAGATGGGAGAACGGCAGCTGGAAAAGATCATGCTGGCTTTTGTAAATGGGGAGATCGACGTCTTGGTGTCTACCACTATCATTGAAACAGGCCTTGATATTTCCAATGCCAACACTATGATTATCCATGACGCCGACAGGCTGGGCCTGTCTCAGCTTTACCAGCTGAGGGGACGGGTGGGCCGTTCCAACCGGACCGCTTACGCTTTCCTTATGTATCGTCGTGACAAGTTGTTAAAAGAAGAAGCGGAGAAGCGCCTTCAGGCGATCCGTGACTTTACAGAATTAGGATCGGGCATCAAGATCGCTATGAGAGACTTGGAGATCCGGGGAGCCGGCAATATCCTTGGGGCAGAGCAGCACGGCCATATGGAAGCCGTAGGATATGACCTTTACTGTAAGCTGCTGAACCAGGCTGTCCAGGCCTTAAAAGGGGAAAAACCAGAGGAAGAAGAATACGAAACTGTAGTGGACTGCGACATCGACGCTTATATTCCTGGATTTTATATTAAAAATGAATATCAGAAGCTGGACATCTATAAGAGGATCTCGGTGATCGAAGATGATGAAGAATATATGGATATGCAGGACGAACTGATGGACCGTTTTGGAGACATACCAAAGCCGGTTGAAAATCTCTTGAAGGTAGCTGCCCTAAAAGCGATGGCCCATAAAGCCTATGTGACGGAAGTTTCCATCAACAAGCAGGAGGCAAGGCTGACCATGTTCCAGCGGGCGAAGCTGGACGTGGCGAAGATACCGGAGATCGTAGCAGAGTACAAAGGAGATCTGAAATTCCAGGCAGGCCAGGAAGCACCCTATTTTCTTTACAGAGATCAAAGAAACAAAAACAAAGACTGTATGGCCATGATGGAAAAGACAAAAGAACTTTTGAAAAAACTGGATGATATCGTAGAGAAATAATGCAGACAAAGGCCGGACAGATAACTGTCCGGCCTTCGCCGTGTTTTACAGCGCCAGTTCAGCCCTGAGCCAGGGCCGCTGCCGTTTATGCGCTGATCTTATTTCCGGTATACAGCTGGTAGTACCGGCCTTTGGCGGCGATCAGCTGATCATGAGAGCCTCTTTCGATGATACGCCCCTGCTCCAGGACGATGATGCAGTCGGAGTTCTTTACTGTAGACAGCCGGTGGGCAATGACAAAGGTAGTGCGGCCCTTCATCAGCCGGTCCATACCTTCCTGCACCAAAGCTTCCGTACGGGTGTCAATAGATGAAGTGGCTTCATCCAGGATCAGCACAGGGGGATCCGCCACTGCAGCCCTGGCAATGGCCAGAAGCTGGCGCTGCCCCTGGCTTAAATTGCCTCCGTCTCCTGTCAGGAGTGTATCATATCCGTCAGGAAGCCTGCGGATAAACCCGTCCGCGTTAGCCAGCTTTGCGGCGGCGATGCACTCTTCGTCTGTGGCGTCCAGACGGCCATAGCGGATGTTATCCATCACTGTGCCGGTGAAAAGATGGGTATCCTGCAAAACCATCCCTAAGGAGCGGCGCAGGTCGGCTTTTTTGATCTTGTTGATATTGATCCCGTCATAACGGATCTTTCCGTCTGCAATATCGTAGAAACGGTTGATCAGATTGGTGATGGTAGTTTTCCCTGCTCCCGTACTCCCTACAAAGGCGATCTTCTGGCCGGGAGTGGCATATAGTTTAATATTGTGAAGGACGATCTTATTTTCGTCGTAGCCGAAATCTACGTCGTTAAAGGTCACATCTCCCTGAAGCTTTGTATAGGTTACGGTTCCGTCGGCCTTATGAGGATGCTTCCAGGCCCATGTTTTCGTCCGCTCTTTGGTTTCTGTAAGGCTTCCGTCCGGCTCTTCTTTTACATTTACAAGCTCCACATATCCTTCGTCTGTTTCCGGTTTTTCATCCATCAAGCGAAAGATACGTTCTGCGCCGGCCATGGCCATAACGATGCTGTTGGTCTGCTGGCTGATCTGGCTTACCGGCTGGGTGGAATTTTTGTTTAAGGACAGGAAAGAAACTAAAGTTCCCAAAGTCAGCCCCGTATATCCGTTTAATGTCAGGATAGCACCTGCAGCGGCGCAGAGCACATAACTGATATTTCCGATATTGGCGTTTACAGGCATAGTGATGTTGGAAAAGGTATTTGCCTTATCCGCGCTTTCCCGCAGCTCATCGTTAAGCTTTTTAAACTGTTCAATGCTTTTTTCTTCATGACAGAAGGCTTTTACAACCTTTTGGCCGTCCATCATTTCTTCGATATATCCGTTGACAATTCCCAGGTCCTTCTGCTGTTCTGTAAAGTATAGGGAAGATTTTCCGGCGATCTTTGACGTAGCAAAGACCATAAGACAGATCATTGCCAGAGTAAGGAGAGTCAAAGGCACGTCCAGAACCAGCATGCTGATAAAAGTGGCGGCGATAGTGACTGCAGAGTTTAAAAGCTGGGGAATGCTCTGCCCCATCAGCTGCCTCAAAGTATCCACGTCATTGGTGTACACAGACATAATATCCCCGTGAGAATGGGTATCGAAATACCGGATGGGAAGAGACTCCATATGGCGGAATAACTCAACCCGGAGATTACGCATAGTGCCCTGGGAAACATTTACCATGATCCGGTTGTAAGCATAGGCGCACAAGATGCCTATGGCATAGACGGCGGCCAGGGAAAGAAGGGCCCGGCCCAGGGAAGAAAAATCAGGGGACGAAGCCTGAGAAAGGGGAAGAATGTAATCGTCGATCAGGCTCTGCATAAAAAGGGTACCTTTTAATGTGGCCAGAGAAGACCCAAGGATACAGATCACTACTACAAAAAAGGAAAATTTATAACCTTTCAGCATGTATGCCAAAACCCTTCCCATAGCCCGGCAAACCTGCCTGATATCTGTTTTTTTTGCTGCCATTTATATCACACCGTCCTTTCTGTTTTCCGCTGTTTCGTCAAAATCTCCTCCGCCCTGTGTCTGGGCTTCATAGATTTCCCTGTATATCTGATTGTTTTTCAAAAGATTTTTGTGAGTGTCAAATCCATTGACCCTGCCGTTGTCCATGACAAGGATTTTGTCGGCGTCCTGAACGCTGGAAATACGCTGGGAGATGATCAGCTTTGTAGTATTGGGGATCCGATGGGCGAAAGCCTCTCGGATCTTCCCGTCTGTAGCAGTGTCCACAGCGCTGGTGGAATCGTCTAAGATCAGAACCTTCGGCTTCTTTAAAAGGGCCCTGGCGATGCACAGGCGCTGTTTCTGGCCGCCGGAAACATTATTTCCGCCCCGTTCGATCCAGGTATCATATTTTTCAGGAAACCGTTCAATAAATTCGTCGGCACAGGCCTGACGGCAGGCTTCCATACACTCTTCTTTTGTGGCCTTTTCATTGCCCCATCTTAAATTATCCAGAATTGTTCCGGAGAATAGGACGTTTTTCTGGAGGACTACGGCAACCTGGTTGCGGAGAGCTTCCATGTCGTAGGACCGTACGTCTTGTCCGCCTACATATACGCTGCCTTCATCTGCATCATAGAAACGGCTGACCAGATTTACCAGGCTGGATTTGCCGCAGCCGGTACCGCCGATGATCCCGATGGTTTCTCCGGACCCTATATGGAGATCAATGTCCTGAAGGGTCTTTTCTCCGCTTCCGTGTTTATAAGAAAAGCTTACATGGTTAAAATCGATGCTTCCGTCGGCAACCAGCATCTCAGGGTGTTCCGGATTTTTCAGATCAGGCTGTTCGGCCAGAACTTCTGCGATCCGCCTTCCGCTGGCGGCGCTCATAGTGATCATAACAAATACCATAGAAAGCATCATGAGAGACATAAGGATGCTCATTACATAGCTGAACATAGAAGTCAGTTCTCCGGTGGAAAGATCACCGATGACGATAAAACGGGCGCCGAACCAGGAGAGGGCCAGGACACAGCCGTAGATGACGAACATCATGATCGGGTTGTTAAAGGCCAAAATGCTTTCCGCCTTGACGAAAAGCTTGTAAAGGTTTTCCGCTGCAGCCTCAAATTTTTTGTTTTCATAATCTTCCCTGACAAATGCTTTTACCACACGGATGGCTGAAACGTTTTCCTGTATGCTGGCGTTTAAGTCGTCATATTTGCGGAATACCATATTAAAGATCTTTGTGGCAGAAGTCATGATCAGGATAAGAAGGATTCCAAGGATAAAGATGGCTGCCAGAAAGATGCAGCTTAACCTGGCGCTGATAAAAAAACACATGACCATACTGCAGATAAGCATAAGAGGCGATCTTACGGCAATCCTTAAGATCATCTGATAGGCGTTCTGAAGGTTTGTCACATCTGTGGTCATCCTTGTAACAAGGCCGGCAGTGCTGAATTTATCAATATTGGAGAAGGAAAACGTCTGGATGTTTTCATACATGCTTTCCCGCAGGTTGCAGGCCAAACCCGAAGAGGCTTTTGCCGCATACCGCCCTGCCAGGGCTCCGAAAGCCAGGCTGAAAAACGCCGCAGCCAGCATGATCCCTCCATACAGATATACTTTTTGGATATTTCCGGCCTCAATCCCCTGGTCGATGATCGCCGCAGTGATAAATGGGATCAATACCTCCATCAAAACCTCCAGGCCGGTGAAAACTGGAGTCAGCAAAGAGGAGGTTTTATATTCCCCTACCTGTTTTAATAATGTTTTGATCATATTATTTTCCTCCTGTATTTAAGGGTGTATTAATCAAATAAAATTATTAACTATTATAGGAATTTTTAATAGAAAGTGAATTTAGAATATGCTATTATTGATAAGAAAAATTTATTAATATAGAATAATAGCAGGAACTTCCTGGGAAAGGAGAAGCATGAACACCTTCCAATTGTCTTGCTTTATAAGGGTAGCTGAAACTTTGAATTTTGCCAGGGCGGCAGAACAGCTTCATGTGACTCAGCCGGCAGTGACCCAGCAGATACAGTCTCTGGAAAAAGAATTAAACGTGAAGCTATTCAAAAGAAATACCAGAACGGTGAAAATCACAGAAGAAGGTCTGGTTTTTCTCAACGACGCCCACCGTATGATAGGGATTGCAAACAGGGCGAAAAAAAGATTTGAGGATCCGTCCTTTGACAGAGGCATACAGTTTCTCTCTCTGGGCTGTCGAGATTATTCCCTTATGGCCGGCCTTCCTCAGATTATTAAAACACTTTTGAAGAAATATCCCAATCTTCATCCCCAGCTGCAGATGATTCCAGCCCAGCATTTATACCGGCTGTTAGATGAGGAAGACCTGGATGCGGTGATCGGATTCCAGGAAAGGGGAGGAAAAAATCCATCGATCTTTTATAAGGAAATAGGAAAAGTACCTGTAGTCTGCGTCTGCGGAGAAGACTCTCCTTTAGCCGGCAGGAAGTTCATATCTGTAGAAGAAATGAAAAAAGAGAAATTAGTCCTTTGTGATCCTATGAGGCTTCCCCCGGATATTGGAAAGCTCCAGGGACAGATTATGGACAATCGGTCCCTTATGGATTTTTATTTCTGCAGTATGACAGAGTCTGCTGCTGTTTTTGCAGAAGCCGGACTGGGGATCGCTGTAATGCCGGAATTAGCCGTTCCCATATCCGCGCGGCTTGCAAAAATACCCATAGAAGGGATAGAGCCTGTGTCTGCAGGCATATATTATAAATCAGTTCAGGAAAAGTCTGTACTGAAGAGCCTGATACGGATTCTGGAAGAAGAATGGCCCCTATAATCCGATAAACATGTCGTTTTCCCGATACTTTGTAAAAAAGGGGGCGTTGCAAAATAGATGAGTAATTCGTCTATGGAGCAACGCTCCCTTTTCATGCCTAAAAATAGAAAACGGACCCCGAAGAGTCCGTAATCCATGGTATAATTAATTATGCTCAGTAATTCAAAATACCATAAAAATTATACCGAACTTGGCGAACCTTATCGACTGGTTTTGCCATTAAATTTAGAAGGTCTGGTTCCTGATGATGATTCTGTCCGACTGCTGAGTCACGAATTGGAGGGATTGGATTACAGCTTGCTGTATCAGGCTTACTCTGCCAAAGGCAGAAATCCGGCAGTGGATCCTAAGACCATGTTCAAGATCCTGACCTATGCTTATTCCCAGAACCTGTATTCATCCAGAAAGATTGAAAGGGCGTGTAAACGTGATATTAACTTTATGTGGCTGCTGGCAGGGCAAAGGCCACCTGACCACAGCACGATTGCACGTTTTCGTACCGGATTTCTGGCAGATGCCTGCGAAAATCTTTTCTATCAGATGGTAAAGCGACTGGAAAACGCCGGCGAGCTGTCAAAGGAAACGGTCTTTATTGATGGAACAAAGTTGGAAGCCTGTGCGAACAAATAGCTATTAGATACAAAAGTAAAGACTATTCTTTATGATCTTTTCTTATATATAAGCAAATGATATAGCATTGTAATTATAAGTATGTTCATTGAGAATGTATGTAAAAGATGGTGATTTTTGTTAATAGGGTATTTATGGTATAGGAGTACCCTAAAAGCGGTCAAAACGGAATTTGCCTAAAAAACCCTCATTCTCGATGTATGAGGGTTAGGAAATAACAGTAGGATAGTATTTATATCTAATGTATGTACGTTTGTCTGGAAAAAATCTGTAGGGAAATGGGAAACAAAGATGTTCCAGAAGATACAGGAAGCAGTCTCTCTTCTGAATCAAGAGTACATACAGAGTTTTCATGTGACTGAAGTTTCAAGGACACAGGATCTTCAGGCAATCTGTCAATTCCTGGAACAGACCTGCAAAGACCAGCATACGGTTTTTGTCCACGGAAAGGGGAAACGGAAAAGCCGTAATCAAAAGTACCTGGAACTGTTCCGACGTTTTCTGGAACGTCAGACAATCTACGACTGGCACACAGCCAGTTTCCAGGGGCGGAATAATTACTGCAAGACCGATCCGGACGCTACATTCATGCATATGAAAGATGACCATATGCGTAACGCACAGCTAAAACCGGGATATAATGTACAGATCGGAGTGGACAGTGAATACATTGTAGCAGCGGATATTTTCCAGGATCGAAATGACGTCTGGACACTTGTACCATTTTTAAAAAGAATGGAAGAAAAACTGGGATTCCGCTATCCAAGCGTAACCGCGGATTCGGGATATGAAAGCGAAGAAGGCTATAGTTATCTGAGAGAGCAGAAACAAAAGCCTTATATCAAACCCCAGACTTATGAAAAATGGAAAAAACGGAGTTTTAAGAAAGATATCAGCAAACGGGAAAACATGGGGTATGACGAGGGAACAGATACCTATACCTGCCATGCAGGGAAGAAACTGCAGCCGATATTTCTCAAGAAACAGAAAAGTAAAAGTGGTTACGAATCGGAAGTAACCGTCTATGAATGCGAAGACTGCACCGGCTGTCCTTATAAAGAAAAATGTACAAAAGCAAGAGGAAACAAACGGCTGTATATTTCCAAGAGCTTTTTGGAAAAGCGTCAGGAATCCTATGAAAATATCCTGAGCGAAAAAGGAATCCAATACAGAATGAACCGCTCGATCCAGGTAGAAGGAGCATTTGGAATTCTGAAAAATGACTATGAATTCCAAAGATTTCTGCTTCGAGGGAAAACAAAAGTAAAACTGGAGATTCTTTTGCTCAGCATGGGATATAATCTGAATAAACTGCATGCGAAAATACAAAATGATCGAATGGGAAGCCATATGTTTTCAATAAAAGAATCCGCTTAAAAAATTCCAAAACGATGTTCTTTATTAAAGTACGCCAAAAATCAGGGGGATTATCCACAAACAAAAGGATGCTCTCCTGATTTTTCCATAAACAGAGCGAAGGTGCCGCTCAATCATCTAATCTGATGATTTTGCGACACCCTCCTTAAATAATTAATAGGATTTCACTTCTTTCCACATCTCGTTATAAAGGGAATCCGCCTCGTCTCCCAGGTACTTGTAGACTTCGCTGTTTGTCATCTGGTCCACGTCAGGGAAAAGGGCTTTATTATTTTTCAGGTCGTCGTCCAGCATATCATACGCCCCTTTATTCGGCGTGGAGTAGGTGATGTAGTCAAAATTCTTTTTGGCTATGTCCGGACGGCAGAGAAAATCGATCCACTTTTCCGCGTTTTCTTTATTTCTGGCATTGGCCGGGATCACCCAGGAATCGATCCAGATATTGGTTCCCTCCTCCGGCACCACGTATTCCAGGGTAAAGTCGGCGCCTGCGGATTCTTCCTGGATGTACAGCATTTCTCCGGAATAGATAACGCCTACGGCCGCTTCGCCGCCGATCATCTTATCCCTTACCTGATCCACCACATATGCCTGCACCAAAGGCTTCTGCTGGATAAGAAGATCCCTGGCCTCAGCCAGCTCTTCGGGATCTGTGGTGTTCATAGAATATCCCAGCATTTTCTGGGCGACCATGAAGGCGTCCCGGACAGAGTCCTGCATAAGGATCTCGCCTTTATAACGGGGATCCCACAGGTCGGACCATTTTGTGGGGGCAGGGACGCCAAGCTCCTGGATCCGCTTTGTGTTGTAGAGGATCCCCACCGTGCCCCAGGTGTAGGGAACGGAGTATTTATTTTCCGGGTCAAAGCTTTTGGAACGCTCCATATAGATCGGATCGATCTGGCTGATATTCGGGATATTGTCAAAATCGATCTCAGCCAAAAGGCCGTTTTCCGCCATCTTCTGGATCATGTAGTCCGAAGGACAGACCACGTCGTACTGGACCGCGCCGGCTTCGATGACCGGATACATCTCTTCATTTGTCTCAAACAGGTCGTAGACCACTTCGATCCCTGTTTCTTCCTCAAATTCGTCAATGACGCTTTCGTCAATATATTCTCCCCAGTTGTATACATAGAGCTGGTTGGAACCAGAGCTGGTAAAATGCTTATAAGTAGTAAAGGACACGGAAACAACAATGGCAAAGGCCGCGGCCACAAGAAGGCCCTTGCGGAAGGCCTCCGGATTGCTTCGCCGTTTCCCGTTCCCGGCTCCTGCTCCCGCCGCCTCCAGGCCTGCCGCAGCCCTGTCTTTTCCGGAACGGTCCGGAGAAAAGTTGGTGATGAGCAAAAGGGCCAGCACAGTAACGAAAATGATCGAAGAGAGGGCGTACATGGACGGCTTGATCCCCCGGCGCACCTCGCTGTAGATCAGGGTGGACAGGGTATTGATCCCGGCGCCCCGCGTAAAGTGGGTGATGATAAAATCATCCAGGGACATGGTAAACGCCAGGAGAAACCCGGAAAGGACTCCGGGCATAATGTCCGGAAATACGACCTTGAAAAAGGCCTGAACCGGTCCTGCGCCCAGATCCATGGCAGCCTCGTAGGTGCTTTTATCCGTCTGCTTCAGTTTCGGCATGACACTTAAGATCACATAAGGCACGTTGAAGGTAATGTGAGCCAGCAGGATCGTCTGAAAGCCCAGGGAGATGCCAAAGGCGATAAAGGCCAGCATAAGGGAAATGCCGGTAACGATATCGGAGTTGAGCATCGGGATGTTGTTGACGCCCATGACGACAGTCTTTGGGAGACGCTTCATGGAATTGATCCCCATAGCCGCCGCAGTTCCGATGATGCAGGCGGCCAGAGCGGAGATAAATGCGATCATGAGCGTATTGTATAAAGCGTCCATGATGGCCGCGTCCTGGAACATCTCCACATACCACTGCAGGGTAAACCCGCCCCACTGGGTGCGGGATTTGGATGAGTTAAAGGACAGCCCCATCATGATAAGGATCGGGGCGTACAGGAAGACCATGATAAATACCAGGTAGAAGTCCTGGAAAAAACGTTTCAGCCGGGTGTGTTCTCTGTTCATCAAAATGCATTTCCCTCCCCGTCTTTGTCATATTTTGCCGTAAGGGCCATATTTACCAGGATAAAGGCCATGAGGATCAGGGAAAGGCCGGATCCTAAGTTCCAGTTGCTCCCCTTTGTAAATTCCTGTTCGATGATGTTGCCGATCAGGAGGATCTTGCTGCCGCCTAACAGGGTGGAGATCACGAAGGTGGTGAGGGCGGGAACAAAGACCATGTTGATCCCGCTGATGATCCCCGGAACGCTTAAGGGGATGAGGATCTTCGTAATGACCTGGAGATTATTGGCTCCCAGATCCCTGGCTGCGTTGATCACGTTGTCGTCGATCTTGGCCAGGGCGTTGTATATGGGCAGCACCATAAAGGGCAGGAAGTTGTATACCATGCCCAGGATAATGGCTGCCGGCGTATTGATGATAGCAAGGTTCGGCAGATGGAGAAAAGTAAGAAAGCCGTTGATCACGCCGTTCTTTTCCAGAAGCGTCTGCCATGCCATGGTGCGCAGCAGGAAATTCATCCACATAGGAAGGATGAAGATAAATACGATAAAGCTGCCTTTTCCCATTCCGCGCTCCCTTAAGATCAGAGCCAGGGGATATGCCAGAAGAAGGCAGATCACTGTGCTCGCAAGGGACAGGACCAGGGAGAGAAACAGCGCTTTCGCATGCTCCGGCGTGGCGATCGCGGTCACATTGGCCAGGGTAAAATGCCCCTCCCGGTCGGTAAAACCGTAAAAGGCGATCATGGCCAGGGGAATGACGGTAAAACCGATCATCCATACGATGTATGGAGCGGCCAGATATTTATTCAGAGATCTATTCATTGACTCCTACCGCCTCCTCGTCTTCAGAAGCAGGTTTGTTCATGATCTGGATATTAAACGGATCCACCCGGATCCCTACCTGCTGTCCTACCGGGCACATGCCGGTGCTGTGTACAAGCCACTCAAAGCCGTCGGGAGTGGTGACTTCCATCTCATAGTGGACGCCCTTGAAGATCAGATGGGTACAGACTCCAGTCAGAGTCCCCTCCTCCGGACGGACCAGTTCCACGTCTTCCGGACGGATGACCACATCTACCGGAGTGTTGTTGCCAAAGCCTTTGTCCACGCAGGCAAAGCGGGCACCGAAGATCTCTACCAGCTCATCCTGGATCATAATGCCGGGAACGATGTTGCTCTCGCCGATAAAGTCGGCTACAAAGGCGTTTTCCGGCTCGTTGTAGATCTGCTCCGGCGTTCCCATCTGCTGGATATAGCCCTGGTTCATTACTACGATGGTATCGGACATGGTCAGGGCCTCTTCCTGGTCGTGGGTAACATAGATAAAAGTGATGCCAAGTTCATTTTTCAGACGGATCAGCTCATACTGCATGTCCTGCCTCAGCTTCAGATCCAGCGCGCCTAAAGGCTCGTCTAAAAGGAGAAGCCGGGGTTCGTTGACGATGGCTCTGGCTATGGCGATACGCTGCTGCTGGCCGCCGCTCAGCGAAGTGACAGAGCGGTTTTCATATCCGTCCAGGTTTACCAGCTTCAGAGCGTACCGGATCTTGTCGTCAATGTAAGTTTTGGGCTTGTTTTTGATCTTCAGCCCGAAAGCGATATTTTCCGCGATGGTCATATGGGTAAAAAGAGCATATTTCTGGAAAACGGTGTTCAGCTGGCGCTTATTCGGCGGCAGGCTGGTGATGTCCTGGCCGTCAAAGACCACGCGGCCCTTATCCGGCTTCTCAAATCCGCCGATGATCCGGAGCGTGGTAGTCTTGCCGCAGCCGCTGGGGCCAAGAAGAGTGACAAAGGTATTTTCCTTTACAGAAAGGTTCAGTTCATCCAGAACGGCGGTGCCGTCGTAGCTTTTCGATATATCGACCAGGTCGATCAGGGGCTGTTCCATGCCTATTCCTCCTGCGCATCATCTGTAAGATTAAAATGCCCGGTTTCGGGCGGGATTATCATAACGGTTCAGCCGTGTAGCTTCCCTCCGGCACATTCTGTGCCGGAGGGAAGCCCTGGATGCTATCCCTATGCCAGGATATGCCATAAGGCGCTTATGTAAGCAAGCTTACGACGCTTTTATGGCATATCCTGGCGCACGGCTAAACTAATACGAACAGTTACCATTGTGATAGAAAAAACTTCTGCTGTCAATAGATTTTTCAGAGGTTTTGTGGTATGATAATCAGGACAGACGCTACGGCTGAACGAGTAAAAAATTTTACAGGAGGACATGAGTGGTATGAGTGGCAAATATATGGCATATGTAGGTTCCTATACCTACACTGGAAAGGCCAAGGGAATCACAGTCTATGATATCGACGTGGAAAAGGGAGTATTTATCCCCCGCTATGAAGAAGAAGTGAACAATTCTTCTTATCTTGTCGCCTCCAGCGATACGAAAACCCTGTATTCCATCGCAGATGAAGGCGTTGTGGCGTTCCGGATCTATGAAAACGGAGGTATTACCAAGCTGAATACCGCTAGTATCAAAGGTATGCGAGGCTGCCATCTGTCTACGGACAAGGACGATAAATACCTGTTTGTTTCCGGTTATCACGACGGGAAAGCCACAGTGATGAGGCTGAATCCTGACGGCAGCATTGGAGATATTGTAGACGGCGTGTTCCATAAAGGCTTAGGGAGCGTTGCGGAAAGAAATTTCCGTCCTCATGTCAGCTGTACCAGAAGGACTCCTGATGGAAAATATGTAATGGTAGTAGATTCCGGGATCGACCAGGTGAAGATCTACCGTTTCAGCGAGAACGACGAAAGGCTGGTGCTGGTGGATGCGATCCGCTGCGAGAGAGAATCGTCTCCAAAGTGCTTCCGCTTCAGCTCAGACGGTAAGTTCATTTATCTGCTTTATGAATTGAAAAATGTGATCGATGTCTTTACATACGAAACAGGCAAGAGAAATCCAAAGATCGAAAAGATCCAGACGATCCCTACTACAGGGCCGAATCGCTTAAGCCAGCTGACGGCCGCCTGCTCCATGAGATTTTCTTCAGACGAAAGATATCTTTTCTGCGGAAGCGCGGGAGACAACTGCGTAAGCGTTTATAAGAGAGATGTGGAGACGGGGCTGCTGGAGATGATCTGCTGTCTGCCGATCAGCGGAGATTATCCGAAGGATCTGGCCATCTTCCCGGACGACCAGCATATTGCCTGTATAAACCATGAGAGCGGAAGCATCACATTTTTCCATGTAGATTATGAAAAGGGACTGCTCGTTATGAGCGGGAGATCGATCCGTGTCAGCGAACCGAACAGCTGCGTGATCGTAAAGGTGAACTAATTTATGGCGGGGTCATCATTTGGAAGGATCTTCCAGGTCACTACATGGGGGGAATCTCATGGAAAGGGGCTTGGAGCTGTGATAGACGGCTGTCCGGCGGGTATCCCTCTGTGCGAAGAAGATATCCAGCGCTTTCTGGACAGGAGAAAGCCGGGACAGAGCCGGTTTACCACTGCAAGGCGGGAGGGCGACCAGGCGGTCATTCTGTCGGGCATATTTGAAGGAAAGACGACGGGGACGCCGATCTCCATACTGGTGGAAAATACGGACCAGCGTTCCCATGATTACAGCGCGATCAAAGATATCTACCGCCCCGGCCACGCGGACTATACCTTTGATCAGAAGTACGGCTTTCGGGATTACAGAGGCGGCGGCCGTTCCTCCGGGAGGGAGACGACCGGACGGGTAGCGGCGGGAGCTGTCGCGGTAAAATTTTTAGAAGAGCTTGGCGTTCATGTGGACGCTTATACCAGGTCCATAGGACCGATAGAGATCGACGCAGGCCGTTTTGATCTGAGCAGAAGAGATGAAAACCGTCTTTATATGCCGGATCCGGAGGCGGCAAAAGAAGCGGAAGCCTTTCTGGAAAGCCGCATGGCGGAAAAGGATTCGACCGGAGGCGTTGTGGAATGCGTGATCCGGGGGCTTCCGGCAGGGATCGGGGAGCCGGTCTTTGAAAAACTAGATGCGTGCCTGGCCAAGGCAGTAATGTCTATCGGAGCAGTAAAGGGCTTTGAAATTGGGGACGGTTTTGCAGTATCCAGGGCCAGAGGCTCTGAGAACAACGATGAGTTCTGCCTGGACAGCCAGGGGAATATCAAAAAGAAGACGAACCATGCCGGGGGGATCCTGGGAGGGATCAGCGACGGAAGCGATATTACTTTCCGGGCGGCGTTTAAGCCGACCCCGTCCATCGCGACCCCGCAGAGGACAGTGACCAGAGACGGGGAAGAGAGGGAGATCGTGATCAAAGGACGCCATGACCCGATCATCGTCCCCAGGGCGGTCGTTGTAGTAGAGGCTATGGCGGCGCTGACTGCGGCGGATCTTCTTCTGGTATCTCTGTCATCCAGGATAGACAATATAAAAGCATTTATGAAAAGATCATAAGCAAGCAGGAGGAAGGTATTTATGAAGATAGCAATCGGAAACGACCATTCAGCAGTGGAGATGAAAAATGAGATCAAGGCATTTCTGGAGTCCAAGGGTTACGAGGTGATCGACGAAGGGACCAATACCACGGAGAGCTGCGACTATCCGATATATGGGGAAAAAGTAGGAAGAGCTGTAGTGGACGGAGAGGCGGATCTTGGCATCGCTATCTGCGGCACCGGCCTGGGGATCTCCCTGGCGGCGAATAAGGTAAAGGGCGTGCGCGCCTGCGTATGCAGCGAGCCGTATACAGCCAGGATGTCAAGACAGCATAACAACTGCAACGTGCTTTGCTTCGGCGCCAGAGTCATTGGCATTGAACTGGCAAAGATGATCGTGGAAGAGTGGCTGAATACTCCGTTTGAGGGTGGAAGGCATCAGAGACGCGTCGACATGATCATGGACATTGAAAACAGATAAGGAAGATGATTGGATTGAAAAAGATCGGTTTTATCGGAACCGGGATCATGGGAGAGCCCATGGCCAGGAATTTGATGAAGGCAGGTTATGAAGTGGCTGTGTACAACAGGACGAAAGCCAAGGCGGACCGCCTGCTGGAAGAAGGAGCTGAGTGGTGCGGTACGGTTAAGGAGTGCGCGGCTGGAAGGGATATGGTCATTACGATCATTGGAAGCCCTAAGGATGTGGAAGAGGTTTATTTCGGACCGGAAGGAGTCCTGGAAAATGCGGCTCCAGGCACATATCTGGCGGATATGACGACTACCAGCCCGAAGCTGGCCGTCCGTATTTATGAAGAGGCCCGGAAACGGGGCCTTCACGCCCTGGACGCTCCTGTGACGGGAGGCGACAGGGGAGCCAAAGACGGCACCCTTACTATTCTTGCAGGCGGAGATAAAGAAAGCTTTGATGCCTGCAGGCCTGTTTTTGAAAAGATGGGTAAGACCATCGTCTATGAAGGAAAAGCGGGCAACGGGCAGCATACGAAGATGTGCAATCAGATCGCGGTTGCCGGTACGCTGGCAGGGATCGCGGAGGCTATGGTATACGGGAAAAACGCGGGGCTGGACGTTTCTCTGATGATCGATACGATCTCTACAGGGGCGGCAGGCAGCGTTCAGATGAATATCCAGGCGCCGAAGATCCTGGCAGGAGATTACGGCCCAGGCTTTTTCATCAAACATTTTATCAAGGACATGGGGCTGGCGGACGAAGAGTCCAGAGCAGTCGGCGTGGACCTCAGAGTGCTGGAGACAGTACTGGATATGTATAAGGATCTGGCGGAGAAAGGCATGGAAGAAGAAGGGATGCAGGCGCTGGTTAAATATTATAACTGGTAACTGCTCAGCCGCGCCGGTATCGGCGCATCAGGACGGCTATTAACCGGAAATACCTGCCTGGCCGCCGGACGGGCAGATCAGTTAAGGAGGATGATTATATGTACGCAAAATTTACAGACGACCTGATCACAGGAAATGAAATGATCGATGGACAGCACAAGGAACTGATCGAAAAGATCAACGGCCTGATGAGAGCCTGCGACGAGCGGGCGGATAAGGCAGGGGCAGTAAAGATGCTGAATTATCTTGCCGATTACACGGAGTATCATTTTAAAGAGGAAGAGGGCCTTCAGGAGTCGATCGGCTATCCGGGAATCGAAGAGCATAAAAAGAAACATGAAGAGCTGAAGCAGACTGTGAAAGAACTTCACGATATGCTGGAGGAAGAGGAAGGGCCATCCGACGCTTTTGTAGCTAAAGTAAACGAGAAAGTAACAGAATGGCTGTATTATCATATCAAGACCTTTGACCGCTCTGTTGCCGAGTACAAATTCATGAGAGGCAATGTTGAAAGGATCTGATCGTAGGAACCTATAAGAAAAAAGAAAGGGGAGCTATTGCTGCTGAAGCGGTAGTTCCTTTTTTGTGCGATAAGCCTGGCATACTTGTAACGCTCTTTATCATATATCCTGGCGCACGGCTGAATCATCGTCAATTGTTAACTGAAAATAAATATTAGTAGACAATCGAAATGTGTCATGATATAGTATCTTCAGAACTGCCGGGCCCCAAGCCCGAATTGCAAATGCTTTCGGTGATCACGTATGCGGTCGGCTTTCATATATGGAGGAAGGATTTTATGATATCTACAGCAAAAAATTCCAGCTTTACAAAAACAAGGGATATGGGATATATTGCGGTGTTTGCCGTATTGATCGCCATATGCTCCTGGATCTCGATCCCAACGGTCGTGCCCTTTACTCTTCAGACATTCGGCGTTTTTCTTGCCGTAGGCGTGCTTGGCGGAAGGCGGGGAACGATGGCGGTACTGATTTACATCCTGCTTGGCTGCGTAGGGATTCCGGTATTTGCAGGATTTTCCGGCGGGATCGGCATACTGGCGGGGCAGACAGGCGGTTATATCGCCGGTTTCCTGTTTTCAGCTCTTGTGATGTGGGGAATAGAACGGATCTTTGGGAGCGGAAAGTGGATCCTGCCAGTGTCTATGATCCTTGGACTGCTGGTCTGCTATGCAGTAGGTACTGCCTGGTTTATGGCGGTATACGGGGCGAATACCGGCGCAGTGGGGTTGGGAACGGTTCTTGGATGGTGCGTGATCCCCTTTATCATTCCAGACCTGGCCAAGATCGCGCTGGCGTGCATTATGACCTGGAGACTGACGCCGGTATTAAAGAATCTGTGATGGCGAAAGGACAGAAAATATGAATAAGGAACAGGATAGAAAAACAGCGCGGTTATATCCGATCCGTCCCCATCATGGCCTCTGCCTTCAGTTCTTTGAAGGAAAAGGGTACAGCGGAGGGTTTACCGCCCATATGGATAAGATAAAAAAGACCCTGGAAAGTCAGGAAGAGACAGAGGTATTCCTGACAGTGGCCGCAGATACGATCTGCGAATGTTGCCCAAACCGGAAGGGAAAAGATTGTATCCAGGATGAAAAAGTAGACATGTATGACAGGAAAGTGCTGGAAGCCTGCGGCGTGCAGGGAGAGACGAGCCTTCCCTGGAAAGAATTTGCCGAACTGGTACGGCAGAAGATCATCCTGACAGGCAGAAGGGCGGATATCTGTCCGGACTGCCAGTGGAAAGAGATCTGCGAGAAAAAAGAAAAAGAACTGTTATAAAAAATCCCCATAGAAGCGGGCGGCCTTTATAGGCGCCGGCTTCTATGGGGATTTGCGCGTATCAGGCGAGCGGACGGGAAGCGGGCTCCTTATCCGTTCAGAGGATCAGTCGATCAGGCGGAATTTCGGGAAATAGCTGAACAATACCTTCGCTGTGATCTCATCGCGGGTCACATAGTGGTTCTGCCACCTCCTGGCGTCAGAAGAGTAATTCCGGTTGTCGCCCATCATAAAATAAGAATCCTCAGGTACTTCAAAGTGGAGAGGAACAGGTTCCGGATCCATAGGCTCATTCAGGTACGGTTCGTCTAAAGGTGTGTCAGAGCCGTTTAAATACACATTAGAACCGATGATATCGATCGTATCTCCAGGAAGTCCGATGATCCGTTTTACATAATAGATCGTCTCCCCTTCCGGTGCATCCGGCCATTCGAAGATCACCACGTCTCCCCGCTCCGGTTCAGAGAAAAGATAAGAAAGCCGGAAGCCGATGACCCGGTCGCCGGCCATGATCGTAGGTATCATGGAGCCGGTCGGAATGTTGCTGTTGGCGATGATAAAGGTAGTCAGCGCCCAGGCGATACAGGCCGCAGCCAGGATCACCTTTACCCAGCTTATAAACTCCGCCATAAATGTAGTCTTTTCTGGTTTTTTATTTTCTTTATCGTTCAATTCCATTGATTTATTCTTATCAGCCATAAAAATATCCCCTTATGTGTTCAGCGCCGAAAACGGCCCTTCTGTTACATTTTCCTAGTTTATATGAGAATGAAGAGAGATGCAAGGGGTTCAGAAAAAAGTAAGAAATAATTTACCTCCAGTTCAGCCGTGCGCCAGGATATGACATAAAAGCGTTGTAAGCTTGCTTACAAAAGCGTCTTATGGAGTATCCTGGCATAGGGATGACATCCCCAGCTTCTTGTCAGCACATTCTGTGCTGGCAAGAAGCTAGCCGGCTGAACTGGAGGAAGGAAGCGCGTGCGCCAGGATATACGATAAAGAGCGTTACAAGCTTGCTTACAAAAGCGTCTTATGGAGTATCCTGGCGTAGGGCAAAAATTGCAGATGAAAAATGATGAAAACAAGAGTAAAATAGGGATTACAAAAGATTCCAAGGAAGGAGACGGCCAGTTGGACCAGAAAAGAACATGCCGCCGGGAACGGGCGTGCAGAAACAGGAATTTTGCGGCGGCAGGGCTGCTGCTCTTTCTCGCGGCGGCAGCTTTGCGGCAGGCGGCAGCGAACGTAAATGGTTTTGCCGATCTATATGGAGAACATATATATCCGCTTCTGGCCGGGACGATCGGAAGGGCTGCGGGGCTTGCTCTTTTTTCTGTTGCAGAACTTGGATTATACGGTTTGATCGCGGCTGGCATCGTATATGGGATAATATTCAGAAGGCAGCCGCTGCGGCTGATCTCCAGGACCCTTTTCCTGCTGGGCCTGTTGTTTTTCTCTTATGTGACCTGCTGCGGGATCAACTATTACCGGACGCCGTTTTCAGAATATGCAGGAATAGCGAGAGAAGAGGCCTCCCTTGAAGAGCTGAAGGGTCTGTGCCGGTATCTGACAGAACAGGTCAATCAATACGAAAGCTGCTCCGGAAAGAGACTGTCTCTGAACGAATATGGCGCAGAAGGGCGGGCGGCTATGAAAAAGCTTGGAGAGGAATACCCGGTTTTAAGCGGATTTTATCCGAGGCCAAAACCTCTTATGGTCTCCAGGATCCTGTCTGTGCAGCAGCTGTCCGGGATCTATTCTCCGTTTACTATTGAGGCGAATTACAACCGGGAAATGGCCGCTTATAATATCCCTCATACTGTATGCCATGAGCTTTCCCATCTGAAGGGATTTATGAGGGAAGACGAAGCCAACTTCATCGGCTATCTGGCGTGCATTGGTTCTGACAGCCGGCAATTCCGCTACAGCGGCTATCTGCTGGGGTGGATCTACGCGACAAACGCTCTGGCGGGAGAAGATCCGGAAAGCTATATGGAGCTTTACCGCCTGCTGGAGCCTGGGATCGTAAAAGATCTGGATGAGAATACCGCTTTCTGGAACCGGTTCGACGGAAAGGTGGCGGAAGCGGCTGACAGGGTCAACGACGCTTACCTGAAGATCAACGATCAGCAGGACGGAGTGAAAAGCTACGGCAGAGTAGTGGATCTTATGCTGGCGCATTACAGAGACCTGACAGAAAAAGCCTGATAGAAAAAGTGTGAATTTCATTGTATTCTTATACCTAAAATGATAAAATAGGAATAACATTGCAGCCGGGTAATAATAGCTGCGGGAATTTCTGACCAAGGGGGTTCGTATATGGATAAGAGATTATATGATTTAATGGATTGGGCAGGGATTGAAGAGATGGTTTACTCAGAAGCACGGCATCCGAAAAATCTTCTGGGACCGCATCTCGTGGATGAGGGCCTGCTGATCCAGGCATTCATCCCGACTGCTGAGTCTGTGCAGGTCAAGATCGTTTCAACGGGGAAACTTTATCCGATGGATATGGCGGATGACGAGGGCTTCTTTGCCGTTTTGATCCCCAGGAAGACGATGACAGAGTACAAGCTGGTCGTAACCTATGATAACGAGACGCAGGAAGAGATCTACGATCCATATGCGTTCCCGCTTCAGTTTACGGAATCCGATCTGAAGAGGTTTGACTCAGGCATCCATTATGAGGTTTACGAAAAGATGGGCGCCCATCCGATGAAGATCGACGGGGTGGAAGGCGTTCTGTTCGCCGTGTGGGCTCCCTGCGCTATGCGCGTGAGCGTAGTGGGAGACTTCAATATGTGGGACGGACGGCGTCACCAGATGGAGCTCCATGAAGGATATGGGGTATATGAACTTTTTATCCCTGGCATGAAACAGGGAGAGATCTATAAATACGAGATCAAGAAGATGAACGGAGATCCGATCCTTAAGGCCGATCCATATGCCAATTTTGCGGAGCTGCGCCCAAATACAGCTTCTGTTATCTGGGATATTAATAATTATCAGTGGTCTGACAAAGAGTGGATGAAGGCGAGAGCCAAGACAAATACGAAAAAGGGGCCGATGTCTATTTATGAGATGCATCTGGGTTCCTGGAAGAGAAAAGAACTTGCTGTGGACGAAGACGGCAAGGAGATCAATGGAAGCGAATTTTACAATTACAGGGAGATCGCTCCGGAGCTGGCTGCTTATGTGAAGGAGATGGGATATACCCATGTGGAGCTTATGCCGGTCATGGAGCACCCGCTGGATGAATCCTGGGGCTACCAGGTAAGCGGCTACTATGCTCCTACCAGCAGATACGGCACGCCGGACGACTTTATGTATTTCATGGATTATATGCATCAGCAGGGCATAGGAGTGATCCTTGACTGGGTTCCGGCTCATTTCCCAAGAGACGCCTGGGGCATGGCCGCCTTTGACGGCACCTGCGTTTACGAGCATCTGGATCCGAGAAAAGGCTCTCATCCGCACTGGGGCACGCTGATCTACAATTACGGCCGTCCTCAGGTAGTGAACTTCCTGATCGCCAACGCTCTGTTCTGGGCGGAGAAGTATCACGCGGACGGTATCCGCATGGATGCAGTGGCTTCCATGCTCTATCTTGATTATGGAAAGAAAGACGGAGAATGGGTGGCCAATATATACGGCGGCCATGAGAATCTGGAAGCAGTAGAATTTTTAAAACACCTTAATTCCATTTTCAAGAAGAGAAAAGACGGCGCGGTCCTGATCGCAGAAGAGTCTACCGCATGGCCCAAGATCACAGGAGATGTGAACGACGGCGGCCTGGGATTTGATTATAAATGGAACATGGGATGGATGAACGACTTCTTAGGCTACATGCAGTGCGATCCTTATTTCCGCCGCTATCATTATGGAGAGCTGACGTTCAGCCTTCTGTACGCTTACAGCGAAGATTTCGTTCTCGTATTCTCCCACGACGAGGTGGTTCATGGAAAAGGTTCCATGGCCACCAAGATGCCGGGAGCCACATTAGAAGATAAATACGCCAATTTAAGAGCCGCGTATGCGTTTATGATGGGCCATCCAGGCAAGAAGCTCCTGTTTATGGGACAGGAATTTGGCCAGATGGACGAATGGAATGAAAATGCGAGCCTGGAGTGGAACCTGCTCCAGTATCCGATCCATAAGAATACGCAGGAATATGTCAGGACCTTAAACCATTTGTATAAGACCTATCCGGCGCTCTATGAGCTGGATTACCATCCGGATGGATTTGAGTGGATCGAGTGCAACGACGGAGCAGAGAATATCGTCGTCTTCTTAAGAAAAACAAGAAAGAGAGATGAGACGCTCCTGTTCGTATGCAACTTTGATACCATTGAAAGAGAGAAATACAAAGTGGGCGTTCCTTTCGCCGGAAAGTATAAAGAGATCTTAAACAGCGACAGCGAAGAGTTCGGAGGACAGGGAAGGATCAATCCAAGGGCGAAGACCTCTAAAAAAGAGGAGTGCAACGAACGTCCAAACTCCATTACGATCACTCTTCCGCCGTTAAGCGTCTGCGTATTTACCTGCACGCCTAATAAGCCTGCGGCTAAAAGAGCAGCGGCCAAGAAGGCCGGTGTCCGGACGGAGGCAAAGAAAACGGCTGCAGCCGGAGAAAAGAAAGAAGCAGATATCATCCCGTATCCCACAGCGGAGGAAAAACTGACAGTGAAGTCAGGGGACAAGCCCGCGGCGCCGAAGAGACGGATCAAAAAGGATGAAAAACAGTAAGTGTTCAGGGCGGAAATCCCTCCCTGGTCATTCAGACCCCTCAAGGTTTTGAGGGGTCTGTCTGTCAGCGCGCAGCGCGATACATCAGGCAGAACAAATTAAAAGACAGGAGGCAGACATGGAAGGAGAAATACAGTCAGGAGTGATCATGGACCTGCTGAAAAGCTGGCAGCCTGGACTGGCGGCCTTTGGGCTTCAGCTGGCGGCGGCAGTCCTGATCCTGGTCATTGGCCTTAAGGTCGTAAATATGATCCGCAGGATGATCGCCCGTTCATTTGAAAAGATCGACATGGAACTGAGCCTGAGAAGGTTTTTGCTTTCTCTGATCCAGTTTGTGCTGTATGGGATCGTGATCTTCATGGCTGCGGAACGGCTGGGGGTCAAGTCCTCGTCGATCATTGCTCTGTTCGGCTCTGCCGGACTGACAGTAGGGCTTGCTCTTCAGGGGAGCCTTTCTAATTTTGCAGGGGGCATCCTGATCCTGGTGATGCGCCCGTTTAAAGTAGGGGACTATATCGTATGCGAGGACGGGGAAGGAACGGTATCCATGATCGGCCTTGTTTATACGGTGCTCCAGACAGCAGACAACCAGAGAACAGTCATCCCTAACGGAAGCCTTTCCAATTCGCCGTTGACCAATGTGACCGCTCAGGAAAAGCGGAGAGTGGATATACGTGTGGGGATCGGTTATTCTTCCGACTTAAAAAAAGCGAAAAGCATCATGGAAAAAATATACCGGGAGCATCCGATGATCCTGCGGGACGAACCTATCGACGTATTTGTAGACGAGCTGGGAGACAGCGCTGTGATGCTGGGCGGCAGGGGCTGGACGGAAACGGACAACTACTGGCGCACTCGCTGGGACATACTGGAGGCTGTAAAGATCGCTTTTGACGAGGCGGGGATCGAGATCCCGTTCCAGCAGCTGGATGTCCATATGATATCGAATATGAAAGAGGAGACAGAAAGATCATGAGAGAATGCGGAATATTGCTGCCCATATCCAGCCTTCCATCCCCATATGGGATCGGGGCTTTTTCAAAAGAGGCATATGAATTTGTAGACAGGCTTGTGGAGGCGGGACAGCAGCGCTGGCAGATCCTGCCCCTTGGCCCTACGGGCTATGGAGATTCCCCATACCAGTCATTTAGCGCGTTTGCAGGAAACCCTTATTTTATCGACCTGGAAACACTGATCGAAGAGGGGCTTCTGACAAAAAAAGAATGCGACGCTGCGGATTTTGGGAGCAGCGAACGGTATATAGATTATGAAAAAATGTACGACAGCCGTTTCCCGCTTCTGAGGAAAGCGTTTGAACGCTGGAAAGCAAAAGGCGCCGTTTCAAAGGAAGAACTGTCTGCAGAAACAAAGGAATACTGTTTTTACATGGCAGTGAAAAATCATTTTAAGGGAAAATGCTGGGCGGACTGGGATGAGGACATCCGTCTTCAGGAGCCGGCGGCTATGGAAAAATACAAAAACGAGCTGAAAGACGATATTCTTTTTTATGAGTTTCAGCAGATGAAATTCCAGGAGCAGTGGAGAAAGCTGAAAGCTTACGCCAATAAAAAGGGGATCCGGATCATCGGAGATCTTCCGATCTATGTGGCTTTTGACAGCGCGGACAGCTGGTTCCACCCGGAATTATTCCAGTTCGACGATCTGAGGCTTCCCAAAGGAGTGGCAGGCTGTCCGCCGGACGGGTTCTGCGCCACCGGACAGTTGTGGGGGAATCCGCTGTATGACTGGAAATACCATAAGGCTACAGGCTATCAGTGGTGGATGAAGCGGATCGCCTACAGCTTTACCTTGTATGACTGTGTGAGAGTGGACCATTTCAGAGGTTTTGACGAGTATTATTCTGTTCCTTACGGCGAGGAAACTGCGGTAAACGGCAAATGGGAAAAAGGGCCGGGACTGGATTTCTTCAAAGCGGTAAAGGAACGTTTCGGAGATCTGGACATTATTGCCGAGGATCTGGGATTTCTGACTCCCAGCGTTCTGAAACTGGTAGAGGATACAGGCTTTCCGGGAATGAAAGTTCTGGAATTTGCCTTTTATGCAGATGGGCAGAGCGCATATCTGCCTTACCGCTACAAGGAAAACTGCGTAGTCTATACAGGAACCCATGACAACGATACATTGAAAAGCTGGTATGAAGACATGGAGCCGTGGGACAGGGATTTTGCCGTGCGCTATCTGGGCAATGAAAATACGAAGCTCCAGGATATCCACTGGGATTTTATCCGCCTGGCCATGGCCAGCGTGGCAAAGCTGGCTGTCATACCGCTTCAGGATTATCTGGGACTTGGCGGGGAAGCCAGGATGAACACGCCGTCTACTTTGGGGCTGAACTGGAAATGGCGGCTGCTTCCGGATGAATTTTCAAAAGAACTTGCCGCGAAATGCCGGGATATGGCCTGGGTATTCGGCCGCTGCAGATAGGTGAAAGTATAGTTTCGGGGGAGGCTGCATATAAAATGACGAAACAGGAGGAGAAGGTTTTAAGCTATATCACAGAGCAGGAAGTACAGGAGTTTTTGCAGGCGCTGATCCGCGCCAGGAGCGACAATCCGCCGGGAGATACGCGGGCGGCTGCTAAAGTGTGCATGGATAAGTTTCAGGAATACGGGATCGAAGCGGAGCTGTTGACAGCTCCGGATTCAGAGGTATCGGTCCTATATCCGGACACAGATAATTCGAAAGTACAGAGCGTGATCGCAGCGATTTCCGGAGAAGAAGGCCCGGTCCTGCTGATGAACGCCCATATTGATACGGTGCGCGCGGGAAACCTGGAGGAATGGAAATATGATCCCTTTGCTGCTGTGATCGAAGACGGATATATTTACGGACGGGGAGCGGGAGACGATAAGGGGGCTGTGGCGGCTCAGGTCCTGGCTGCGTGCGCGATCAAAAAAGCGGGCGTGAGATTAAAGGGAACGCTGAAGATCAATCCAGTCGCCGACGAGGAGGCAAATGCGGTAAGAGGCACGCGCTGGCTGCGCAGGGCGGGATATCTGGATCCGGATATCCTGATCATAGGCGAGCAGACGGACAACCGTATCGCTTTAGGGGAGCGGCTTCCTGTTCAGCTGAAAGTGACTATCAAAGGGCGCGCCTGTCACGGAGCTATGCCGTGGAATGGAAATAACGCGACTTTGCGGATGGTGGAATTTATACAGAAGGTTCAGGAAGAACTGATCCCGGAAGCAGAGAAGATCAAAAAGAAATATTTCCCGCCGGTCACGATCACTCCTACGAGGATCGACGGAGGGATACAGACCAATATTGTCCCGGAGAAATGTACGCTGTCCATTGACTGCAGGCTGGTGCCGGAGATGCCGCTGCGTTATGTGATCCGCCGCATGGAGGAGATCCTGCAGGCGCTTTCCGACAGGGGACCTGCCTTTGAATGGACCATAGGCAATGATACAGACTTGCAGGGAGACGGTATTTATACGGATCCGGACAGCCCGCTGATCCAGACCATGCTCCAGGCAGTGAGAGACGTGACCGGGGAAGACACGGAACCTACCGGATATATGCAGGGAAGCGATGCAGAACAATTTGCAGATCTTGGCATCCCTATCGCTATCTTCGGCCCCAGCGATCCAAGCGTGGGTCACTCTCCAAACGAAAGAGTCTCCATTAAACAGGCGGTGGAAGCGACGAAGATATTGGCGGTTACGATCCTGCGGCTGATAGGGGAGCCTGATACTTGAAGAAAATAAAACGCTAGCAGCGCGGGGATCAGCTGCAAACACGGCGATCAGCGCGGCTTTGCCGCGCCGATCGCCGTATTTGCTTTCCATCTGGATTTTTACACTTACTGCTCTACTTCATTCTCTTCTACGACTTCTTCGCCGCCGTCTACGGTATCTTCTGTGAGAACTTCAAGATCGCCCTCTTTATGGGACTTGAAGGTAGCCTGCATTTCATTGCCGGATAAGTCGCTGGCATGTACTACAAGGCCGTCCGGATCCATAGCGAAGGTAGCGGAGTTGGTCACTTTATCAACAGCGATGGGATAAAGCTCCTCATTCATGGAGTTGATAGCATAGATGGAATCGTAATCTAAGCCGGACTGGCTGTCTTCAAATACGATCGTTAAAATGCCCTCGTCAATGGAAGATTCATTTACTGTAGGCGGAGCGTCATCCAGGATATTGATATGTTCGTAAACAGTCCGCTGCATACCGTTGAAATTCTTCATTGTAACTTCAAGGGCTCCGTTTTTATGGATGGAAACCGCATACTGGCGGGAACCGACCTTCTGCAGCTCCAGGACTTCCCCGTCCATAGAAGTGCTCATCTCGGTTACCGGAAGCAGAGATTTCTGGCTGATGGTCACGACAGTAGTCTGATAGTCTGAAGTCTCGCCCACCTCAATGTCAAACCGCGGCCTGGATGTGACAAGGAAAAACAGAATGCCATTGAAGACTATAAAAGGCAGTATATAAAAAAGAAGCAGATTTAATTTGTCATTTTTTTTATTTTCACGTCTGTAAGGACTGGCTTTTTTCATAATATCCTCCTGAAAGTGCTGTAGTAAAAGGCAGACCTCAGTCTGCACGCTTATTAGCATAGCAGAAATCCGCTCTCCTTACAAGTTTTGATTCAGAAATTTAAGTTAATTGTAAGCTTATAGATCGCAGCGGTTCAGTCGTGTATCTTCCTGCCAGCACAGAATGCGCTGACAGGAAGCCGGGAATGTCATCCCTGTGCCTGGATATATGTTACTATAAATTTTACATTTTTACAGTAATTTTAAACTAACCCTATTCCCAATTGTTAAATTATGGTATAATAGGAGCACTTGGCGAGGTGTTTTCGAGCCTAGTGCGAGTCATACCTGTCCACTTAACGAGGTCTTTCACGAGTTTAGTGGACATGGTATAATATCGGCAGATATTATACCTGCGCCGGTGCTTGACGCGGACTTGTTGGATCTCTCTGGGCATTCCCAGGAAAGGACTAGTTATGATAATCGAAGAAGCGGTTGAATTTGCAAAGAAGGCTCACGAGGGGGCGGTGAGGAAAGGAACGGCGGTTCCTTACATCGTTCACCCGGTGGAAACGGCCTTGATTGTGGCGCTGATGACGACGGATGAAGAGATGGTGGCAGCCGCTCTTTTACACGATGTAGTAGAAGATACGCCGGTCACAGAAGAAGAGATCCGTTCCCTTTTCGGAGAGAGGATCGCCTCTCTTGTCCATGCGGAAAGCGAAGACAAGTCCAAGTCCTGGTGGGAGAGAAAGCAGGAAAAGATCGACCATCTGAAAACGGCTCCGAGGGATGTGAAGATCCTGGCTTTAGCGGACAAGCTGAGCAATTTAAGGAGCACGGCCAGGGATTATCTCCTTTTAGGCGAGGAGATCTGGAACCGCTTTAACGAAAAGAAGAAATCCAGCCATGCCTGGTATTACTGGGGGATGGCGGACGGACTGCAGGAGCTGTCCCAGTACCCTGCCTATAAAGAATACATCGCCTTATGCCAGTGCGTGTTCGGCGAGTATCGAAAAGAGACGTAAGACCATATCAGATCTGATCCAGGCGGCTGCGTTCCTGCAGCCGCCGGTAAATTCACATCACAAGTATTCCCAATGAAGACCAATTGAATAAAAACCTTGAAAGGATGGATGGAATGACAAGGAAAAACTATGCAAAAGCAGGGGCGGCAGTGGCTGCGGCTGGTATTTTCACGTTTATTTTTCCAGGAACTGTTTCCACAGGGGCGGAAGAGCCGGAAAAGATCGAGATTTTTTCGGACGCTGTGTATGAACTGGAAGAGCTGGAAACGCCGGATCCTCAATGGATGGATCCCCAGGGCAGGTATTACGAACTGTGCGGCTGGGAGATCGAAGAGGTAAAAGAAGAACCATGGACGGAACAGGTACAGGTTACGGAAGTATTTTATGGCCTGGAAAACGAAAATCAGATCCAGGAAACCAGAACGATCCAGAGAGAAGATACGCGCACGGGACAAATAGAGGAGACCCAGGGGAAAAAGACGCGAGTCCAGGCGGTGGGGGAGCGGTGGCAGGAAGCTGCGGATGTTCCGCTGATCTGTTATCTTGGCATGGACGAAAAAGGGGGATCCCAGGGAGAAACTATAATATATAACGAAGAGACGCCGCCGCAGCTGGCCTGCCTGTCCATGCTGGCAGATAACGGCCTGCCGGAAGACAGTTATCAGATCGAAACCATCGCCTGGGACGGAGAGATATTTGAAGATGGAGAAGGACGGCTGTGCCGGATGATCCGTACGGAAGGAAAACGGCTGCTGAAAGACTATCAGGTGACGTACGAGGGCGCCATCACTTATCCCCAGATCACATCCTACAGGACAAAGGCGGTTTACCAGGCTAGGGAAGAGGCGGAGGAGGAAAATACAGAAGCACCAGAAGGTCTGGCAGATCTGACAGGAAATGGGGAAGGAGAGCAGGATAAAGAAAAGTCCGGGTCATCTGAAGCGGCTCTGCCCGACAGGAGCGAGACGGAAAAGGAAAGAGAGACGACGCTGGAACAGATCTGGGAGAAAGGACCGGGGAAGATGATACGTCTGATCCGGGAGCGGAAAGAGATCACCATTTCATTTGGGGCATGCCTTGCAGGAGCGGCTATTCTTTGGATAGCTTTCAGATTTCTTCTGAAAAAGAAGAAAAAGTAGAAAAGAACATATTTTTGTGGTAAACTTAACCCCATAGGGCTTCCGAACCGGACAGGGGAAGGAAGCCGGAGAGAAAGAGGAGCAGAGGTAGATATGACAGCCTGTAAAACGTTAAAGATCAGCAGCAGAAGATATCTGGGAAGTAAATATAAGCTGCTTCCGTTTATTAAAGGAGTAGTAGAAGCCGAGTGTACAGGCGTCAATATCATTGCCGACATTTTTTCCGGGACAGGTGTGGTCGCTTCGGCCTTTCCAGGGAAAAAGGTCATTACCAACGATATCCTTTACAGCAATTATATCTGTAATTTCGCCTGGTTTTCTCCGGAGCCATACGACCAGGAAAAGATCGGGGAGATGATCGCCGGATATAACCAGCTGGATATTGATGAAGAAAATTATATGACGGAAAATTTTGCGGATACATTTTTCAGCAGAAAAGACTGCAGCAGGATCGGCTTTATCCGGGAGGATATTGAAAAAGCCTATAAAGAGGGAAGGATCAATGAAAGGGAGAGGGCGATCCTGATCACGTCCCTTTTATACGCCATGGATAAGATCGCCAACACCTGCGGCCACTACGACGCTTACCGCAAAGGAGCCTCTTTTGATAAGACGTTGGAGCTTTTTCTTCCCCAGCCGCCAAAGGACAATAACAGGAATAACCGCTGTTTTAATAAAGACGCAAACGAGCTTGTAAGAGAGATCGAAGCGGATCTGGTGTATATCGATCCGCCGTATAATTCCCGCCAGTACTGCGACACCTATCACCTGCTGGAAAATGTGGCCCGGTGGGAGAAGCCAAAGGTAGAGGGCGTGGCGCGGAAGATGGACCGCACCGCGCTGAAAAGCGATTACTGCACGTCAAACGCTGCCAAGGCCTTTGAAGATCTGGTAGACCATATCCATGCCAGGTATATTATTCTTTCTTACAATAATATGGCGGAAAAGGGCAACGACCGTTCCAATGCGAAGATATCTGACGAAGACATTATGCGGATCCTTGGGAAAAAGGGAAAAGTAAAGATATTTTCCGAAGATTATAAGGCGTTTACTACAGGGAAATCCCGGATCTCGGACAACCAGGAAAGGCTGTTTTTCTGCCAGTGCGACGAAACGCCAAGAGAGATCGTCCAGTCCCCGTTAAACTATACAGGAGGAAAATATAAGCTTCTTCCGCAGATCCTTCCGCTGTTTCCAGAAGATATCGGCCTGTTTGTGGACCTGTTCTGCGGCGGCTGCAACGTGGGCATCAACCAGAAGAGCAGCAGAGCTGTTTTCAACGACAGGGATCATCGGCTGATCTCCCTTTACCAGACCCTGCAGCAGACGGAGGAAAGGGAAGTTTTTTCCTATATTGAAAAGACGATCGCTCATTACTGCTTATCCAGGACCGCGGAATACGGGTATGACCGTTATGGCTGCAGCAGCAATTCGGGCCTGGGAAAATACAATAAAGAAAAATATCTCCAGCTGAGAGATGATTTCAATAAAAAGGATCCGGCAGACAAGGACTATTATCTGATGATGTATGTGCTTATCCTGTTTTCCTTTAATAACCAGATCCGTTTTAATCAGTCCGGAGAGTTCAATCTGCCTGTGGGGAAACGTGATTTCAATTCCCGGATGGAAAAGAAGCTTTCAAAGTTTATCCGCAGGATCCACAACATGGATTATACGTTTACTGATCTGGACTTCAGGGATTTTCCGCTGGAAGAACTGGAAGCGGACAGCTTTATTTATGCGGATCCGCCCTATCTGATCACCTGCGCGACTTACAATGAAAGATCCGGCTGGGGAGAACAGGACGAGAGGGATCTGCTGGAATTTCTGGACCGGGCCGACCGGCGGGGGATCCGTTTCGCTCTTTCCAATGTGATGAAGAGCAAGGGAAAGACCAATTCCATCCTGATGGACTGGGCGAAGGAAAATAAAGGACGCTACCGCGTCATCCACCTGGATTATGATTACGGCAATTCCAATTATCAGACGAAGAACAAAGGCGGCAAAGCGGACGAGGTGCTGATCGTCAATTACAGGCCGCCGAGAAAGAAAAAGCAGAAGAAATAGTAACAGTCCAGGACGGCACATCTTCTTGCCCCTGTTTTCTCGCCGTCCTGAACTGTTACAAGAAATAAAAGGGGAGTCGTCGGATGGCGTTGGAGAATATCACATACAAAAGCTACTGCTGGAGCCTGGGAACCACCAGCTTCCGCACGAAGAATTTCAGTCAGAAGATCGAGCGCCAGTTGGAGATCCTTGCTGAATTTTGGGAAAAAGAGGAGAATCAGAGGGAATCCTGGAATAAAAACGACGGGCTTCAGAGCAGGTATTATGATTTCATGAAAGAAAAGGGGTTTATTACCGGCGAAGCGCCTAATAAACCGAAAGATGCCAGAGAAAAGACCTCCGGACTGGCGGATATCGGGCTGATCTCTGAAGACAGGCGCCTGACGGAAGTGGGACAGGCGCTTTTAAAGCTGAGCAAAAAAGGGGATTTCACTTCTGACAATGTGCTGCAGATACCAAAGGACAGCTACATCTATTTTAAGCAGCTGCTAAAGACTTCCTGTAATCTGGACGGAAGATTTGTGCGGCCCTTTCTGGTGCTGGCGTTCCTTTTAAACAGGCTTGGAAGTTTGGATATGGAGGAGTATACCTATCTCCTGCCGCTGTGCATTGACAGAAAGACCATAGAAGAAACTGCAGAATATATAGAAGCGCGCAGAAAAGGCGGCGGATCCGTCTATGACGGGACAACTCCCTGGTACGCGGGCATGGACGGATTTATCCTCCATATCCTGATGGAAAAAGAAAATTATAAAAAGGCGCAGGAGCTTTTTCTGTCCGCTCCCGTGGACAAAGAGCTGTTCCGGGCCGCGGGAATGAACCGAAAGAGCAGGGCCTATGATGAAAAATATCTTCCCCTGTACCAGATGACGGAAGAGGTATGCAGGAAAGGCAATACGAAATATGCCGGAGAGCTTTACCGCGCCACCAAGGGATTCCAGGCCAAGATCGGCAGCCAGTGGAGGCAGATCTTTTTTAACACAACATCGGTGAAGGCTATTGAAAAAGACCCGGCCAGCCATCTGAAGGAAAATTTCTTCCAGAAGGTTTCCGGGGACGGAGAATTTAAAACCTTATTTTTCCAGACCATGCATCTGATCAAGGTAAAGGCCAATCTGTCGGATTATCAGGATCTGAATAAGAGATATATCAAAAATACGGATCTTGTGCTGTTTGAAGACGGAGAAGTAAAGTTCGACATCGTGCCCAGGCATTTCTTCCGAAAGAGGATGGAAGAACTTTTTGCGCTGGCTTTTGAAGAAAGCGGCAACCTGCTTTTTAACTGCCCTGTGGAAGAGATCGCCCCCTGCCTGGAAGCAGAGGAGAGCGAGATCATAGAAGGGATCAACCAGGAGCTGGGAACGTCAGTAAAGAGCATGGACGAGGCCAGGGATATCCTGGAAAGAGAGCGTTACCGCAGGCTGGACCGCCTGATCGACAGCCGGTTTGACGATAAAAGCCTGGTACGCCTTCTGGAACTTTTTGAAAAGAGAAATGACGACGAGATCACTGCGTATGTGACGGACAATGCGGATATCCCGACGATTTTCGAATATGTCCTTGGGATCATCTGGTATAAAGTCAGCGAGCGGAAGGGGAGGATCCTGGACTATATGAAGCTGTCTCTGGAGGCGGATCTGCTGCCTAAGACCCACGCGGCGGGAGGCGAGGCGGATATCGTCTACGAATATCCTGCCAGAGAAGGCGTTTATCCGGCCCACACGCTGCTTTTAGAAGCTACTCTGGCCAATGATTCCTCCCAGAGGAATATGGAGATGGAGCCGGTCAGCAGGCACCTGGGAAACTGCCTGCTGAAAACGGGAAATCCGTTTTCTTACTGCATTTTCACCAGCAGCAGACTGAATATCAACGTTATGGCGGATTTCCGCTGCCGGAAATACATGCAGTATTTTGACACGTCGGATACCAGCCGTTTTGTGGAAGGGATGAAGATCATCCCCGTAGGTACCGGCGAACTAAAGAAGATCATTTTATCAAAACGCACCTATAAAGAACTGTATCCTGTTTTCGAAGCGGCCTACCGGTCAGAAAAAAAGCTTCCTGAATGGTATGAGGAAGAGATCGCGGCCAGGATCTCATAGGGAGGAAAAATAATATGGGAAAGATAAGAAAAGTACTGATCATAATCCTTCTTCTGGCGGCTTTTTCCAGCGGCGTCCTGGTCCTGATGGACTTTCTTGCAAGGCTGCAGGCGGAGCGGGAATATGAAAAGCTTGCGGAAATGGTCCAGACAGAAGAAGAGACGAAAGAAGAGCTCCAGACAGAAGAAACGGAGCCTGAAGCGGAAGAATACCAGTCGCCCATCGATTTTGCAATGCTTAAGTCCATCAACAGCGATACCGTAGGGTGGATCCAGGTTCCGGACACGCCGATCGACTATCCGATCGTGCAGGCGGAAGATAACGACAGGTATCTCCACACGGATTTTGAAGGAAACGAGAGCGTCGGCGGAGCCATTTTCCTGGATTTTGAAAGCGATCCGGATCTGAAGGGCTATAATAACATTCTCTATGGCCATCACATGAAAAATGGCTCTATGTTTAAGGCGCTGGTCAATTATAAAGATCAGGAATATTTTGAAGATCATCCGTATTTTACGATCTATACTCCGGAGGAAGAGATTTTCCTCCGGGTGATCGCCGCTTATTACGGGGATGCGGATCCTCAGGCCAGAAGGACCCGTTTTGCCACAGATGAAGAGTTTAACGAATATGTGGATGAGATGACATCCAAATGCCCGTACCGCGTGGAGCTGGAAGGGGAGGTGGAGTCTCTTTACAGCCTGATCACCTGCAGCTATGAATTTGACGACGCAAGAACATTTGTATATGCGGTTCCTGCGGATGAGGATGGAAATATCCTGTATAGCGACAGCGCCCCGTCTGAAAACGGGGACGCTGAAAGGGACGAAAGCGGGGCAGAGGAAGGCGCTTCCGAAGAAAATATTACAGAAGAAAGCGCTTCAGAGGCTGCCGCGCCGGAAGATTAATATTCCTGGCTATCTGTTTTCTTCTCCAAAAAAGAGCCTGATATCGTCTTCTACCGTTCCGATCCCGGAGATCCCGAAGTTTTCCACCAGCAGTTTCGCTACGTTTGGGGATAAGAATGCCGGAAGAGTAGGACCAAGGTGGATATTTTTCACGCCCAGATAAAGCAGGGCCAGGAGGACGATAACCGCTTTCTGCTCATACCAGGCGATATTGTAGATGATCGGAAGCTGGTTGATATCGTCCAGACCAAACACTTCTTTTAACTTCAGGGCAATGACGGCCAGAGAATAGGAATCGTTGCACTGTCCGGCATCCAGCACTCTTGGGATGCCGCCGATGCAGCCAAGATCCAGCTTGTTGTATTTGTATTTTGCGCAGCCGGCGGTGAGGATGACCGTGTCCTTTGGGAGAGCCATGGCGAAGTCCCGGTAGTATTCCCTGGAGCGGGCCCGGCCGTCGCAGCCTGCCATAACTACAAATTTTTTTATCGCGCCGGTTTTTACTGCGTCAACGATCTGATCGGCCAGAGCCAGTACCTGGGCGTGGGCGAAGCCGCCGATGATCTGTCCGCGCTCGATCTCAACAGGAGGGGCGCAGCGTTTTGCATGGCTGATGATCTCTGAAAAATCCTTTTCTTCCCCGATCCCTCCGCCAATGTGCTTACATCCGGGATAGCCTGCGGCGCCTGTGGTATACAGACGGTCTTTATAGCTGTCCTTCGGCGGGACAATGCAGTTGGTAGTCATCAGGATCGGTCCGTTAAAGCTTTCAAATTCTTCTTTTTGTTTCCACCAGGCATTTCCATAATTTCCGGCAAAATGAGGATACTGCTTAAATTTTGGATAATAGTGAGCCGGAAGCATTTCTGAATGGGTGTATACGTCGACGCCGGTTCCCTTTGTCTGTTCCAGAAGCATTTCCAGATCCTTAAGGTCATGGCCGGAGATCAGGATCCCAGGATTATTTCTTACGCCGATATCCACCTTTGTGATCTCAGGATCCCCATATGCCTTTGTGTTGGCCCGGTCAAGGAGAGCCATTCCTGCAACGCCGTATTTTCCAGTTTCCATAACGAGAGCCACCAGATTGTCTGCAGTAAGAGAATCGTCTAAAGTGGCGGCGAGAGCTTTCTGAAGAAAAGCATCGATTTCTCCGTCTTCTTCCAACAGGGCGTTTGCGTGCTTGGAGTAGGCGGAAAGGCCCTTCAGCCCATAGGTGATCAGCTCCCGGAGACTGCGGATATCCTCGTTTTCCGTGGAAAGAACGCCGATCACGGCAGCCTTGGCCGGAAAATGAGACTCTTCTTCATTCCACAGAGCTGCCGGAGGGAGGCCTGCAGGATCTTTCAGCAGAGAAAGAAGCTTCTCCTTCTCGTCCAATGTCTCCCGGATGCGGCTTATAATAGCTTCCTTGTCGAAATTAGCGTTCGTGATCGTGGTAAACAGATTTAATGTGACCAGATGATTGATCCTGAAAGGAACAGGCTGCCCTTCCGAACGAAGTCTGACGGCAACAGCAGAAATCCCCTTCGTAACATAAACCAGAAGATCCTGCATGGCGGCTACGTCCGGCCTTTTCCCACAGACGCCTGACTGAGTACAGCCGGCGCAGCCAGCGGTTTCCTGACACTGATAGCAAAACATTTTATTTTCCATTTTGTGATCGTAACGGTTCTGGCGCACGGCTGAACAGTTACTTATAACCTCCTGCTTAGTATAGTGAGACTTGACTTTGTGTTTAGAGTATAATATAGTTTTGCTAACAGAACCGTTGTTAAAACAACAAAGGAGAAAATATGGATTTTAAATTTTTGTCTCAGACACCCCTTTTTCAGGGAAATACAGAAGAGGAGACGGAGCGGGTCTTAAGCTGTCTGAAAGCCAGGGAAAAAAGATACCGCAAGGACGAGATCATTTTTTATGCCGGAGATCCAACAACTTCCATGGGGCTGGTGCTTTCCGGCAGCGTCTTTATCGAAAAGGTGGATATATGGGGAAACCGCAGCATTCTTGACAGGATAGAAAAGGGACAGATATTTGCGGAAACTTACGCCTGTATTCCCAATGAAAAGCTGATGGTAGATGTGGCTGCGGCCGAGGACACAGATGTGCTGTTTCTGAATGCGGAAAAACTGCTTTGCGTCTGTTCGGCTTCCTGCGGCTTTCATCAGCGGCTGATCCGTAACCTGCTGTCGATCTCTGTCCAGAAAAACCTGAACCTTTCCAGAAGGATCTTTTATACCTCGTCTAAATCTACCCGCGAAAGGCTTCTGGCTTATCTGTCTTATCAGGCAGTGCAGAACAGGAGCAGGGAGTTTGATATCCCCTATAACCGCCAGCAGCTGGCGGATTATCTGAATGTGGACCGTTCGGCGATGTCGGCGGAGCTGGGAAGGATGCAAAAGGACGGTCTGATCCGGACTTCCAGAAATCATTTCTGCCTTCTTGTATCGGAAGAAGAGAGGGCCGGCGATCAGTAGAGGCGCGGCGGCATATGCAAAAAGAGAAATGATCTGAAGCGCCAGGCCGCTTGCTGAAAAGAAAGGAATGCAAAAGAGGATGATCTATACAGGATACGAGATTTTATGGCTGTTTTTTGCCGGATCGTTCGGCGGATGGTGCCTGGAGACAGTCCGGGCGGCTTTTAAGCGTAAACGTTTTGTAAACAGAGGACTTGTCAACGGGCCGTTCTGCGTGATCTATGGTATCGTGCTTGTGGCGCTGACCCTGTTTTACAGGGAACTGCCGCTTTTCTGGCTCTTCTGCGGAGCTGCCATCCTGGGCACGGTAGTGGAATGGATCGCCGGCCATCTGATCGAACAGATGTGGCATGAACGCTGGTGGGATTATTCAGATGTAAAATGGAACCTGGACGGTTACATCTGTCTTCCGATGTCCATGCTCTGGGGCGCGTTAGGCCTGATCACGGTGAGATGGGGAAATGGCCTTATGGTCAGGCTGTTTCGGCTGTTTCCAGACCGCATACAGGGGATCGTCATATGGGCGCTGGTGATCGGGATCGCGGTGGATATCGCGGCTACAGTGATCATCATATCCGGGAAAAGCGGAAGCTTAAGGCGCTGGGAGCGGATCGACCGCTGGTTCACCGGGGTCAGCCTGCGGATCGGAAGGCGGATCTACAGGCTGGTAGAGGGCAGGATCGACCATGCTTATCCAAGGATCCGTACAGTCAGAGAAAAGGAACGGTCAGAGGCCTTTGCAGCCGGCTGCTGCTTTTACAAGATCATGTGGCTGTTTGTCATCGGTTCCTTTCTGGGGGACATCACGGAAACTATTTTCTGCAGGCTGAAAGCCGGCGTGTGGATGAGCCGCAGCAGCCTGGTATGGGGGCCGTTCAGCATTGTCTGGGGGATCGGCATCGCCGCAGTGACCGCTATGCTCTACCGGTACAGGGACAGAAGCGACCGCTTCCTGTTCCTTATGGGAACCGCCCTGGGCGGGGCCTACGAGTACCTGTGCAGCGTTTTGTCAGAGTTAGTCTTCGGGACTGTGTTCTGGGATTACAGCAATATCCCTTTCAACCTGGGCGGCAGGATCAATCTGCTGTATTGTTTTTTCTGGGGTATCGCCGTAGTCGTATGGCTGAAGGGCTGCTATCCCTTTGTTTCGTCAAAGATCGAAAAGCTGCCCCGCAGGGCGGGAACGGTCCTTACCTGGTGCCTTATCTTTTTTATGAGCGCTAATATGGCGGTGTCGGCCATGGCGCTTGTCCGCAGCGACCAGAGGAGCAGAGAAGTTCCGGCGGCCTATGAGTGGCAGGAAGTTATGGACGAGAGGTTCCCGGACAGCAGGCTGGAGAAGATATACCCGAATGCGATCAAGGTGTGAACCTATGGGAAAGTAATCAGAAACTCAAAATAATGTTGTGAAGCCCGTAAAATCAAGGAAGATCCGGGCTTCACAATTTTTTCATAAAAAATTAGCACTCGACTATTGACAGTGCTAACAATATGTGCTATGTTATAGTACGTATAGAACAGAAAATAATTCATGCACACCAAACAAGGAGGCGAGGGTATGAATATCAATAAATTTACACAGAAATCTATTGAAGCTGTGCAGCGCTGCGAGAAGCTGGCGTACGAGCATGGCAATCAGCAGATAGAACAGGCGCATTTGTTATACAGTCTTCTTACCATCGAAGACAGCCTGATCAAAAATCTGATATCGAAGATGAACATCTCCGCAGAGATGTTTACAGATGAAGCGGAGAGAGAGGTTGAGAAGCTTCCAAAGGTAAGCGGAGGCGGTCAGGTCTACGTGAGCGCGGATCTGAATAAAGTCCTGATCAATGCGGAGGACGAGGCGAAGGCCATGGGAGACGAATACGTTTCTGTCGAGCATCTTTTCCTGTCCATGTTAAAGCAGCCTGACCGGGCGATGAAGGATCTTTTCCGCAGATACGGTATTAACAGAGAGACGTTCCTGCAGGCTCTTTCCACAGTAAGGGGCAACCAGAGAGTTGTCAGCGACAACCCGGAGGCTACCTATGACACGCTGGAGAAATACGGCTATGATCTGGTAGAAAAGGCCAGGGAGCAGAAGCTGGATCCTGTGATCGGCAGGGACAGTGAGATCCGCAACGTGATCCGTATCCTTTCCAGGAAGACGAAGAACAACCCGGTTCTGATCGGCGAACCTGGCGTAGGCAAGACGGCGGTCGTAGAAGGCCTGGCCCAGCGTATCGTCCGCGGAGACGTTCCGGAGGGACTGAAGGACCGGAAACTGTTTGCCCTTGATATGGGCGCGCTGATCGCCGGCGCAAAGTACAGAGGCGAATTTGAGGAAAGGCTGAAAGCGGTTCTGGAGGAAGTCAAGAAGAGCGAAGGGCAGATCATCCTCTTCATCGACGAACTGCATACGATCGTAGGCGCAGGAAAGACCGAAGGCTCCATGGACGCAGGTAACCTCTTAAAGCCTATGCTGGCAAGAGGCGAGCTGCACTGCATCGGCGCCACTACTTTGGATGAATATAGAAAATATGTAGAAAAGGATGCCGCCCTGGAGCGTCGTTTCCAGCCGGTGACAGTAGATCAGCCTACTGTAGAAGATACGATCTCTATCCTGAGAGGCTTAAAGGAACGGTACGAGGTTTATCACGGAGTAAAGATCACAGACTCCGCCCTGGTTTCCGCAGCCGTTCTTTCCGATCGTTACATTACGGACAGGTTCCTTCCGGACAAGGCCATCGACCTGGTGGAC
>DWZA01000073.1 GCA_019118365.1 Candidatus Lachnoclostridium stercoravium
GACCGCTTCACCGCCGCCTGCGACAGCCGTTCTCTCTGGGCAGGCTCCAGCTGATCCCAGACTGGAAAATATTCTGCAAGTTCCATATTTTCCCTCCCCGATCATTTCTCATCAGGGTTTTTAAGCCCAGATATCTGTCATTGTAACCGCTTACTTCTTCCACGTCAAGGTCATTGTCGTCCCCACGCCTACGGTGCTGGTCAGGCCGATCTCCGCTCCCAGGCACGCTGCTCCATGCTTTACGATCGACAGGCCCAGTCCCGTGCCTCCGATCTCCTTGGAGTGGCTTTTATCGACCCGGTAGAACCGTTCAAATATCCTCTTATGACTGGAAGCCGGGATCCCTATCCCGGTGTCGGAAACGCTGAGCACGATCTTTGTGTCGTCTTCTTCCACTTTTGCAGTAACGCTTCCGCCAGTCTTATTATACTTGATCGCATTTTCACATATATTGAAGATCACTTCATTTAAGATCTCCCTGACGCCCGTGATCTTTCCATGGCAGCCTTCCAGGTTCATAGTCACCTTCGCCTTTTCCGCTGCGGACGCCAGAAGATCCATATTCTCTTTCACCGCCTGGTACAGATCGATCTCTACTTTTTCATACGGGATCGTATTTTCATCCAGCTGGGAAATACGGATCACATCATTGACCAGAGTAATAAGCCTCTGGGACTCGTCAAATATCTTGCCTGCGAACCTTGGGATATCCGCCGGCCTTACCATGCCGTCCCGGATGATCTCGGCAAATCCGGAAATAGAAGTAAGGGGCGTCTTCAGCTCGTGGGATACGTTGGCGGAAAATTCCCGTCTCAGCTTTTCGCTCTCATGCTTTTCCGTGATATCCATCAAAATGAGCACTGCGCCGGCTCCTTTTCCGTCTCTCACCACAGGGCTTGCCAGAAGCTGGCATACCTGGGTGACAGCTGCGCCGTTCTTCCCCGCGCCGCTGTCAAAAGCATCCAGGATCTCCCTCCTGCTTTCTCCGGAAAGAGCCGCCTCCACCGCTTTCTGGAATTTTTCGCTGCGGTTCAGTTCCAGTACGCTCTGGTTCGCCCTTACGCTTTCCGCGCCAAGAAGCTTTAAAGCGCTGGAATTATAGGAAAGGATCTCTGTCCGCTTATCGATCACGATCAGGCCTTCGCTCATACTTTCCGTAATAATAGTAAATTCCTGCTGCTGCCTCTGGGCTTCCTGCAGCTGCCGGCTGATAGTCCGGCTCTGCCTTTCGATCTTTGTAAGAAACGGTTCGATCTCGTCGTAGATATCGCTGGAGCCCACGGCGGATTCCAGGTGGTCCACATCCAGTCGGTTGATGGGTTCCGTGATCTTCTGCGCCGCCTTTCTCGCAAAAAAGAACGCCAGGGCAAGGAGCACCAGTACCGCGATGATGATCGGGTAAGCCAGCCCCGCGATCAGGACCGCCACTGTATGCTGGGTATTGGCAAGCCGCAGCACGCTGCCGTCCGGAAGCAGCTTGGCCGTATAGATAGTCTTCATGGCGAGCGTGTCGGAATACCGCACAGACTGTCCGTATCCTTCTTCACGAGCCTGAAGGACCTCTTCCCTGTCATTGTGGTTTTCCATCTGCTCTTCATCCGCCATATTGTCAAAAAGCACGGTCCCGTCCGGGCCGATCAGCGTAAACCTTGCCTCTGCATCCGCCAGACGTGAAAAAATATCCTCGCCGCCGTTTTCTACTGCTAACGCCAGATAATCCACCTCGTGCCGCATTTCGCCGTGTATCTGTTTTTCAAAATATCCCGGAAGTACGAGAAACAGCCATAAAAAGGAAGCTGCCAGCATAATTCCGGAAACAAGGAGGATGGATTGGAAAATCTTCTTTGTCACTTCTTTTCTCCTCCCCCGATCTTGTACCCTACTCCTCTTACTGTCTCGATCAGGCTTCCGGCGTCTCCCAGCTTCTGCCTTAACGTCCGGATATGCACGTCTACCGTCCTGCTTTCTCCGTCAAAAGAGTAGCCCCATATCTTATCCAAGAGCTGCGCTCTGGAAAACACCATTTCCCTGTGTTCCAGGAGCAGGCAGAGAAGTTCAAATTCCTTTAATGTAAGAGAAATGCTTTCTCCGTTGACCGTAACGATGTGCCTTGACGGGCATACGTACAGATTTCCGATGGTATATTCTTCCTTTGGCTCCTCCTGCGTATGCTCCCCGACTCTCCGCAGAAGCGCGCGGATCCTGGAAAGCAGTTCCATCATGCGGAAGGGCTTCGTCACGTAGTCGTCCGCGCCGCTGTCAAGCCCCAGCACCGTATCGTATTCCGTTCCTCTTGCCGTAAGCATGATAACCGGAAGCTGCCTCGTCTCCCGGTTCTCCTTTAATTTTTTCAATATAGTCAGTCCGTCCTCTTCCGGCAGCATGATATCCAGCAGGACGAGGCTTGGCATCTCCTGCTTTAATCCCTCGTAAAATTCCGAAGGACGGGCAAAGCTCCTTGCGCTCATTCCCTGGCTGTTTAACGTATATGTGATCAGCTCCCGAATGCTGTCGTCGTCTTCTACAATATATACCATGAATATCTCCGCTATCCTTTCTGCTACTTAGCCCGGCAGACGTTTACCTTTCCGTATTGCTGCCCGGCTGATGTTCATTGTTTTCTCTCTGCCCTGTGATCGAATATACGACCCATTCCGCCAGGTTCACCGCATGGTCGCCGATCTTTTCCAGGTACTTTGCCGCCATCAGAAGATCCAGGGCAGACTGCGTCTCTATGTTATGGCCGTCGATCATAGATCTCAGCTCATCTTTTACATGATTAAATAAACCGTCCACTTTGTCGTCGTCGTCGATCACTTTCCTAGCCAGTTCCAGGTCGTTTTTCACAAATGCTTCTACGCTGTCTGTCACCATCTTGACAGCCGCCTCCGCCATATCTCCAATATGCAGAAGGCTCTGGGAATCTCCCTCTTCAATATACAGGGAAAGCTCCGCGATATCCGCCGCCTGGTCCCCGATCCTCTCCAGATCCGAGATCATCTTCAGCGCGGCCGAAACCGTCCTCAGATCTCCCGCCACAGGCTGCTGCTGCAAAAGCAGGCGATAACCGATGTTTTCAATGATCCGTTCCTTCTGATCGATCTCTCCGTCCAGGGAAAATACCCTTTCCGCCAAATTCCTGTCTTTCTTCATCAGGGCGTTGGCGGAGAGGCGGATCGCCTCCTCGCACAGCCCTCCCATTTTGATCAGTTCAATATGCAGCTCTTCCAGCTGTCTTTCAAATTGCGTTCTCATGTCTGTTTTCCTTTAACCCCTCTCCTAGGATACCCCGTCCGCTAAACCCGTGGAATAGCCAACTGCTCCTAGTATACCATATTGCTGCTGTTCCCGCACTATAAAATGCGCACGTCGTTTACGGAACCATTTACGGAAAATTCTGTCCATTCGCACACGTTTACCGCATGGTCGCCGATCCTCTCCAGATATTTGGCAACCATCAGAAAATCGATGGCTTTATCGGATTTACTGATATCACCGGCGATCAGCTGGACAACTTCCTTTCTCGTCTTGACAAACAGCTCGTCGATCACGTCGTCCGTCTTTTCGATCTCTCTGGCGGCGGCTACATCCCTGTTGATAAACGCGGTGATAGCTGCCCTCAGCATCGTCTTTACATTCTCCGCCATTGTGGGGAGATGCTGGATCTCGTCGCAGGAATCTTCTCCGTTGATGCTAAGGGTAAGCTCCGCGATATCCGCCGCATGGTCGCCGATCCTCTCCAGATCTGTTACGACCTTAAGAGCTGTGGAAATATGCCTTAAATCCGCGGCTACCGGCTGCTGCCTTAACATCAGGTTCAGACACCTTGTCTCGATATCCCGCTCCATCTGGTCGATGGCTTCATCCTCTTTTACAAGTCTCTGAGCAGTCTCCCTGTCGTTGCTGATCAGCGCTTTTAACGCCTGCTCGATCGCCTCTTCCGCCGCGATGCTCATTTTCTCCAGACTGCTGTTCAGTTCTTCCAGTTCCCTGCTAAATGTGGATCTCGTCGTCATATCTTCTATACCTCCATCAGCCAAAACGTCCAGTAATATATTCTTCTGTCTTTTTCTCCTTCGGATGGGAGAACAGATCCGTCGTAAGACCATACTCAATGACCTCTCCTACGAGGAAAAACGCCGTATAGTCCGCGATACGGGTCGCCTGCTGCATGTTGTGGGTAACGATAACAACTGTATAATCCTTCTTTAAGCCGTCCATCAGCTCTTCGATCTTCAGTGTGGAGATCGGATCAAGAGCAGATGTAGGTTCGTCCATCAAAAGCACCTCCGGCTCTACTGCCAGAGCTCTTGCGATACAAAGCCTCTGCTGCTGTCCGCCGGAAAGGCCTAAAGCGGACTTTTTCAGCCTGTCGTTCACTTCGTCCCAGAGAGCCGCGCCTCTTAAGCTCTTTTCCACGATCTCGTCCAGCCTTGATTTGGACTTGATCCCGTGGATCCTCGGTCCGTAAGCGATATTGTCATAGATGCTCATTGGAAATGGGTTCGGCTGCTGGAATACCATGCCCACCTTTTTCCTTAAAAGCGTGGTATCGACGCCCGGCCCATAGATATCCTCGCCGTCTAACAGGATCTCTCCAGTGATCTTAACTCCCTGGACAAGATCGTTCATACGGTTTAAAGTCTTCAAATAGGTAGACTTTCCGCATCCGGAAGGCCCGATAAACGCTGTGATCTTATTTTTATAAATATCCAGATTGACATTCTTTAAGGCGTGATTGGCGCCGTAATAAAGGTCCAGATTGGATGTTTTGATTTTTGTCTCCAATGTTTCCATGTGATCCTCCTACTTTAACTTTGTTACATCAAATTTACTTGTCAGGAACTTTGTCAGGAAATTGATCCCCAGTACGATGATCAGAAGTACTACGGCGATCCCGAACGCCTGATCATACTGCGCCTTCTGCATGGACAGGTACAGCTGGATCGTCATCGTTCCGCTGGATTCAAACAGCTTTGAGAAAAGGTTCTTCGGAAGGAGGAACCCGCTTCCTGCAGTAAACAGCAGGGCTGCAGACTCTCCTACGATACGTCCGATGGCAAGGATGACGCCGGTCAGGATACCTGGCATCGCGCTGGGGAGAAGGATGGTGCGGATCATGTACCACTTTGTAGCTCCGATCCCCAGGGCGCCGGAACGGTAGCTGTCCGGTACGGTCTTCAGCGCTTCCTGTGTGTTTCGCGTGATCAGAGGCAGGATCATAAGAGTAAGGGTAAAAGAACCTGTCAGGATGGAGTATCCCAGCTTGAGCGTCACGCCAAAGAATACCATACCAAAAAGTCCGAAGATAATGGACGGGATCCCGGACAGGATCTCTGTTGTAAATTCAATGACCCTTACGAATTTTCCCGGTTTCGCATACTCGTTCAGATAGATCGCAGAACCGATGCCTACCGGCGTAGCGATCAGAAGAGTGATCACGATAATATAAATAGTATTGACGATATTTCCTATGATACCGAAGGTTCCCTTTCTGGTGCTTGGAACTGTAGTCAGAAATTCCCAGCTGATCTGAGGGATCCCTCTGACGAACACATAGCCCATGATCCCGATCAGGATAAGGATGGCAATGCCTGCCGCCGCATAGATCAGACCTTTTAAGATCTGGTCGGACATGCGGATCCTTTTATTGCAGATGCTGTTGCTGTTAGTCATTCTCCTTGGCTCCTTTCTGGAAGATCCTGGTCAGCACGACGTTGATGAACATGATGAATGCAAACAGGACAAGTCCGATAGTAAACAGTACTTCTCTGTGAAGTCCCTGAGAATAGGACATCTCCGCCACGATAGCCGTTGTCAGGAAACGTACGGAGTTAAATGGAAGCGGAAGGTTTACCGAGCTTCCGGATACAAGGCTGATGGCCATGGCTTCTCCGATAGCGCGTCCGCAGCCCAGTACGATCGCCGTCATGATACCGGACTTTGCCGCCGGCACGATCACCTTGAAGATCGTCTGGATGTGGGTAGCTCCAAGGGCCAGGGAAGAACTCTTATAGTCCTTCGGCACCGCGCGGATCGCGGACTCGCTGATATTGATGACCGTAGGAAGGATCATCAGAGCCAGTACAAGGACCGCCGAGATCAGGTTTGCGCCGCCGGTAAACTGATGCGTCTCAGAGCCTTTAAAAATGAACAGTTCCAGTTTATACATAAGAGGGTTAAGAATGAGGATCCCCAGCAGTCCGTAGATGACCGACGGAATGCCCGCCAGCAGTTCTACCGCCGGCCTTACGATATTTGCCAGGTTTTTCGGAGCGACTTCCGCAAGGAAAATGGCGGTAAACAGGCCGATGGGCACGCCGATCACGATCGCCATAAATGTTCCTACGATAGAAGTCAGGATAACATATAAGATACCGAACATCGGCGGTTCCGCCGTAGGCTTCCAGACCGGTCCGAACAGGATATCCAGGATACCTACTTTAAAAAGAGCCGGCGTTCCGCTGACGATCATATAAAGGGTGATCGAAAATACTGCCAGGACCGCAAGACAGGCGCAGGCTATGAAAATGATCTCCGCCACATTTTCCACTATTGATTTACTTTTTCTGCTTCCAATAATAGAAAAATTCTTTTCGTGCATAACAATCTCCTTCATGTGCATAAGTGCTCTTCTCAAAAAGAAAGGGGGAGCCGGACGGCAACCCCCATTTCGATTTTCAAAAGCGCCAGATTAGTTTGTTGTAATAAGGCCTACATCCTGGATCAGGGCGTCGCCTTCCTCAGAATATACGTAGTCAAACAGGGCCTGGATCAGTTCGCTCTGCTCTTCGATCGCTCCCTTTGTAGCCATTACGAACGGACGGCTTAAGAAGTAATCGCCAGACTTGATATTCTCTTCATTTGCCTCTACTCCTTCCAGAGTAAGAGCTTTTACTGTATCGTCCAGAACATCCAGAGAAACATATCCGATGGAGCCTGGTGTGGAAGCTACCTTCGCCATAACAGCGCCTGTGGAATCCAGCTCGTTTGCATATTTGCATGCATCTTCAAGGCCAAGGATCTCTTCAAATGCTCCTCTTGTACCGGAACCTGCCTCACGTCCTACTACAACGATCGGCTGGTCAGCTCCCCCAAGGTCGCTCCAGTTTGTCGTCTCGCCGCTGTAGATAGCGATCAGCTGATCCTTGGTAAGATCAGATACTGTGTTTGCTGCGTCTGTTACGATCGCGATACCATCGATAGCTACGATGTTCTCAGCCGCGCCTTTTGCGATCTCATCCTCTGTTAAATTTCTGGAGGAGTTTCCGATATCGCACTGTCCTGCAAGAACTGCCTCGATACCAGCGGAAGATCCTGTAAACTCAGCCTGTACCGTAACGTTTGGATATACTTCCATGAAGCTCTCTGCCAGGGCATTTGCAAATTTCTCCATAGAAGTGGAACCTGCCATTGTAATAGAACCTTCCAAATCAGCCGGAGCTGCTTCTTCCTCTCCAGCTGTCTCCTCTGCGGAAGTTTCTTCAGATCCTGCATCTGCTGCAGCCGCTGTTGTTGTTTCTGCTGCCGCTGTAGTCTCTGCTGCTGTAGTCTCCTCTGCGGAAGAACCGCAGCCAGCCATCATACCCATTGCTAATACTGCCGCGCCTAAAACTGCCGCTGTCTTTTTTAAATTCCTTCTCATAATTCTTATCCTCTTTTCTTTGTCTTCTTTTCAGAAACAATCTGTTTCCTTCCTGATTACAGCCACAGTATACCGTACGGCTATTTTCTTAACAATCACGGTTTTGTATAATCTTTGTAAAATCCACGTAAACTCGCCCATGTAAAGTATGACCATAAAAAACAGCAGGCAGAACGCTGATTTTACAAAAATCTTACAGTGTCTGTCTGCTGTTTTACATTCTCTTCCAGAAGTTCAGGGACGTCCGGAACAGTTATTTAATTTTCTCCGTTTAATACCTCGATAGCCTTCTGGACCTGGTTATCCTCTTCCAGAGTGTAATATCCTCTTGCGGCCAGTTCTGCGTCAAGCTCTACTTCCACATCCGGTTGGATACCTTTTTCGTGAAGGTCGTACCCGCTGGGAGTAAAGTACTTGGCTACCGTCATCTTGATCGCCGAACCGTCCTTTAACGGGTACAGGTTCTGTACGATACCCTTTCCGAACGTAGTGGTCCCTACTAAAGTCGCCCTTCCATAATCCTTCATGGCTCCCGCCAGGATCTCCGAAGCGCTTGCGGAATTTTCATTGACAAGGATCGCGATGGGGATGTCCAGTTCGTCCTCGTCCAGCACCGGATACTGGGGGAATCCGCCTTCCTGGGAAGAATCCACCCTCAGCTTCTTATCCTTTGTGCGGTAAACGTCCTCCTGGCCGTTTTTATACCTCGTGGTCAGGATATCGCCTTCCGGCAGCATATAGGCCGCTATAGATACTGCGCTGTCTACTACGCCTCCCGGATTGCTCCGCAGGTCGATCATCAGCTTTTTCATTCCCTGGCTTTCCAGATCCTTTACCGCATCCTTAAACTGCTGGGCTGTCACCATCTCAAACTGAGTGATCAGCACATAGCCGATATCGTCCGTAAGCATCTGGTGCTCCACCGTAGGCACCTCCACGCTTTTCCTGGTCATGGTAATGTCAAGGTAGTCGTTGACCGACGGCCGGAATACTGTCAGAGTCACTTCCGTATTTTCTTCGCCTTTTACATAATTATTCACCACAATATCAAGCTCTTCCTGGGTCACGTCTCTCCCGTCCACCTTGGAGATCATATCACCTGCCAGCAGGCCGCCTTCCGCCGCCGGGCTTCCTTCGAAGACACGGATGATGGTCATCACATTGGTTTCCAGGTTCTGGCTGATCATCGCGCCGATGCCGCAATAAACGCCCTGGGTGTCCACCATCAGCTCTTCATACTGCTCCGCCGTATAATAGCAGGAATACGGATCTCCAAGGCCCGCCATCATGCCGGCATAGATTCCTTCTTCCATACTGTCTGTATCTTCTTCAAAATAAAAATCCTGATCCACCTTTTGCTTAAGAAGCATAAGCTTCTGGGAGATCTCTGCAAGATCCAGAGCCTTTTTCTCTTCTTCCGCTTCGGATCCCGCCTCCACCGTCTGGACATGCTCCTCCACATTGAGAGCCGCTCTGCCCATCATCAATATAAAGCTGGAGGCGCCGATCACGATCAGTCCGCCAAATACGGTTATGAGGGCTCCTACCAGGACGCCCTGCCAAAATCTGTTCTTGTTTTCCACAATTTCTCCTATCCATCCGCTACGGGCTTACATAATTTAACGGATTTACATATTTCCCCCCGGTACGGATCCCAAAATGCAGGTGCGGTCCTGTAGAATATCCTGTAGAACCTACCTTTGCGATCACTTCGCCCTGCTTCACCTGCTGCCCGACAGAAGCCAGAAGCTGGGAACAGTGCATATACACCGTGTATACCCCGCCGCCGTGATTGATCATAATGTAATTGCCAGCTGAATAGCTGTATGTAGAAATGATCACTTCCCCGGCTGCGGCGGCCAGGATATCCGATCCTGACGACGCGCCGATATCCACCCCCTGATGGTTTGTGGAAGCCCCTGCTGTCGGCGACTCCCTTCCGCCAAACGGGGAGGTGATTCTGCTGCTGGACGGGCACGGCCATATAAAGCTAATATCTCCAATACTTACCGTATTATACTTTTTCCCCTCTGCTTCCGCTTTTTTCCTGGCTTCCTCCTCCTGGCGGCGGATCTCCGCCTCGATCGCCTGGATCTTCTCCTCCTGGGCCTTGATATCCTTTTCGTATTCTGATATCTCGTTCTCCGCAGAATCGATCTGGGCTTCATAGGATTCCAATTCCGCCGTCTTCTCATTCATCAGCGTTTCCACTGAGGCCTGCTTTGCCTGGGTGGCTTCCTCCATGGACACAAGCTCCGAATGCTCGTATTCCAGCTCCGCTTTCTTTTTTTCCACCGTATCCTTGGCCATCACATATTCGTCCAGTTTCTCCCTGTCATATTTGGAGATCTCGGAAATATATTCTGTACGGTTAAGGAAGTCGGAAATGCTTCCCGCATCCAGCAGGACGTCCATAAAGCTGGTCCCTCCTGCCTCATACATATATTTGATCCGCAGCTTCATAGATTCGTACTGCTGCTCTTCCACTGCTTCCGCCTGAGTAAGCTCTGCCTGAGCAGCCTCGATATCTGTTTCCTTTGCAGCGATCTGTCCTTCCAGCTGGGTCAGTTCGCTGTTTAAGGCGTTAAGATCCTGGTCCAGCCGCTGCACATAAGCCGCTGTGTCGCTTTTTAAGCTTTCCAGATCCTTTAAGACAGCTTCTACCTTCTCCTTTTCTTCTTCAAGGGCAGACTTTTTTTCCTGCTCTTCCTTTATCTGGGCGTTCTCTCCAAAGGACGGAAACAGGACCAAAGCCGTAAAGACCGCCGTTGCCGCAAGCGCCGCAGCTTTTCTCTTTCCCATATCTGCCTCCTATACTTTCAAATGCTTCCGGATCGTAAAGAAGCTTACGAAAAAGCCGATCCCGCCGCCCAATGCCAGTGAAACAGCCGCCATAGACGGAAAAACCGTTTCCACCGGCAGGATCTCGAACACCCCGGAGCTGTCTCCTGCCAGAAACGCAAAATTATCAGAAAAATACTGGGCCGCTCGGATATACAGAGCGTACATTCCCGCCAGCGGGATCGCCGCTCCCAAAAGCCCCAGGATCAGCCCTTCCACAACAAAGGGCGCCCGTATCATAAAATTCGTCGCCCCGATCAGGCGCATGATCTGATTCTCCTGTTTTCGAAACGCAGCCGCCACGTGGATCGTATTGCTGATCAGGAATATGGCCACTGCCAGCAGGATCCCGATGATCAAAGCGGAAAGGCCGCCTACGATCCGGTTCAGGCTGGAAAATCCCGCCACCACCGTATTGGAATACACGACCCTGCGTACTCCTGTCACGCCGTTTAAGTATGTCACCATATCCCCCTGCTTTGAGATATCGTTAAGAAAGATCTCATAGGAAGCCGATCCCGCCAGAGGATTGTCGTCTGCAAAGCCTGCCGCCAGATCCTCCATATCGCCGAAGTATTCCTTCTGGAAGCTCTCCCACGCCTGGTCTGCGGAAATATACTTCATCTCCCGGATATTCGGCTGCCTGCTGATCTCCTCCCCGATGGCAAGGATCTCCTCTTCGCTTAAGTCTTCGTTGAAAAATATGGTGATCCCCACTTTTGTCTCCGCAGAGTACGTCATATTCTGTATATTGGCGATCAGGGAGAAAAACAGGCAAAATAAAAAAATACATGCAGAAATCGTTGCAACAGACGCCAGTGAAAACAGAATATTTCTGCATATATTTATCACGCCCTGCTTCAGGCAGTATAAAAACGTACTAATCATGCGTATCCCCGCTCTCTTTCACGTCGCTCACTACCATGCCTTTTTCCATAGTGATCACGCGCTTTTTCATCCTTTCGACGATTTCCCTGCTGTGGGTCACCACGATGACCGTCGTGCCTTTCTCATTGATCTCTTCCAGAAGCTTCATGATCTCTCCCGCGTTCTGGCTGTCCAGATTTCCCGTAGGCTCGTCCGCCAGAAGCACTTCCGGCCGGTTGATCAGCGCCCTTGCGATGGCGACCCGCTGCTGCTCCCCGCCGGAAAGCTGGCTGGGATAAAATTTATATTTGGAAGAAAGGCCCACCAGCTGGAGCATGGCCGGAACAGACTCCCGGATCTTCCTTGCAGGCGTCCCTACGACCCTCTGAGCGAAGGCCACGTTTTCAAACACCGTGCGATCCTTTAAAAGGCGGAAATCCTGAAAGACGAAGCCCAGCCGTCTTCGGTACTTTGGTACGTAACGTCTGGGCATCCTCTGTAAGTTCATATCATTGACGACAACCCTGCCGTAAGTAGGCTCAGTCTCCTTCAGCAGGATCTTAAGCAGCGTGGACTTGCCGGAGCCGCTTTTTCCTACAATAAATACGAATTCTCCGTCTTTGATCGTGATATTTACATTGCGCAGGGCCTTATTCCCTGTCTCATATGTTTTGCTCACATTGCTTATTTCTATCATAATTAATAGTCAAGGCTCTCCATGTATTTCATATACTTCACTACCATCAGAGCGATCTTAAATGTGATCGCGTCCTCAAATACTCTCAGATCCAGGCCTGTGCTCTTCTGAAGCTTATCCAGACGGTATACAAGGGTATTTCTATGGATGTAAAGCTGTCTGGATGTCTCGGATACGTTCAGGCTGTTCTCGAAGAATTTGTTGATCGTGGTCAGCGTCTCCTCGTCGAATTCGTCCGGCGACTTTCCGTCGAAGATCTCCTTGATGAACATCCGGCAGAGCGGAAGCGGAAGCTGGTAGATCAGACGGCCGATGCCAAGGTTGCTGTATGCCACCACGTTCTTATTGCTGTAGAAGATCTTGCCTACATCCAGCGCCATCTTTGCTTCCTTGTAAGAACGGGATACGTCCTTGATCTCGTTGACGATGGTTCCGAAAGCCACATGAACCTTTGTAAGAGCCTCTGTATTGAGCATATCCAGCACCATATTGGCCGTCTTTTCCAGGTCCTCGTATGTCTCGCCCGGTCTTACTTCCTTTACCAGGATGATGCTCTTCTCATCTACAGCGGTAACGAAATCCTTTGTCTTGGTCGCAAACAGGCTGCGGACCGTCTCTAAGGCGTTGCTGTCCTTCTCATGTTTTGTCTCGATAAGGAATACGACCCGCTTCACATTGACTTCGATATGGAGCTTTTTCGCCCTGTTGTAAATGTCCACCAGAAGGAGGTTGTCCAAAAGGAGGTTCTTGATAAAGTTGTCCTTATCGAACCGTTCTTTATATGCCACCAAAAGGTTCTGGATCTGGAATACGACCAGTTTTCCGACCATGTATACATCGTCGCTCGTGCCCTTTGCCAGCAATATATATTCTAACTGGTGCTCGTCAAACACCTTGAAAAACTGATATCCCTGAATAACCTGGCTGTCCGCTGGAGAATCTACAAAAGCAAGGATAGAACTCTCGTATTCCTCTGCCTCCGGAAATGTGGAAGCGAGCACTTTCGCTTCTGTATCACAGATACAGAAATCAACCCGTGTGATCCCCTTCAATCCTTCGATTGTTGTCTGGAGTATCTGATTAGAAATCATTGTTACACTCTCCTTTTTGTAAATTTGCCCTGATTTTATATTAATGCAAAACAACGAAAAAAGCAAGCAGGTATTCCTCCTGCTTGCTAAATTTTTGCCATAACTGTAGGTTATCAGCGAATCAATTCTCCCGTTTCTGCACAAAAGATATGAGCCTTTTCTGTGCTAAATGCTAAATCTACAGCTTCCCCTTTCGGGAGTTCTTTTTCTCCTGCAGGCACTGTCCATCTGGCCTCGTCTAAAGAAGCGCAGAGATATCTCCGGCCTCCTTTTTCCTCATAGCTTTCCACGATCGCCTGACGGATCAGGCCCTTTCCTTCCCCAGTCTTCTTTCCAGCGATCTCCATATCTTCCGGACGTATGCCAAGGAATACATTTTTCCCCATAGATCCGCTCTGTTCCAAAACCGTTTTCTGCTCTTTCGTCAGACTGATCGTATTCTCTCCCAGCTTCAGTTCACAGCCGTTCTTTCTGGAAACCACTTCCGCCTGGACCATATTGATATGAGGATCTCCCAGGAAAAGCGCCACGAAAGTTTTGGCCGGATGCTCATAAAGCTCCGCCGGGCTTCCTGCCTGCACGATCTCCCCTTCGTTCATGATAACGATACGGGAAGCCATGTCCATCGCTTCTTCCTGACCCTGGGTCGCGTAGATAAAAGGTATCCCCATCTTCCGGTTTAAGGCTACCATCTTTTCTTCAATAAATTTCTTGCTTTCTCCTGTAAGCCTGCCAAGGGTATCGTCCATCAGAAGGACTCTTGGTTCCTTCGCTACCGCCCGTCCGATCACAGCCTGGATCGTCTGCTCCTCCGTAAGTTCGGACGGCATCCGCTCCAGAAGCGATTCCATCTCCATAAACTCCGCAGTCTCTCTGATCCTCCTGCTTATCTCATTTGCCGGAAGGCGTTCCATCTTCAGGGCAAAGGCCATATTGTCATATACGTTCATATTCGGATAAAGAGTATAATTCCGAAAGACCATCGCCACGCCCCGATCCTTTGTCTCCATATCATTGACGATCTCGTCGTCAATGCAGATATCTCCCGAATCGCATTCCTCCAGGCCGGCGATCATTCTTATAACCAGTGTCTTTCCGCAGCCTGCCATCCCTGTCAGGACTACAAATTCGCCTTCCTCGATATCCAGGCTGAAATTCTTTACAACCATATCGTTATTCGGGCATTTCTTTGTTACATTTCTTAGGGACACTCTGGACATTACCAATCTCCTCCTGGATTTTTCTGTTACAGCTTCAAGCTATAACTTTTTATTGTAACCGTTCATTATAATTTTGTACAGTTATCATAACATGATTGGCAATTTTTCTTCCATATCCCATTTATACAAAATCTGTGATGTTCTTTTAGCTATTTTGCATATTATTGAATCAAACATACCAAAATAGTAAATCTATCATTCAATTACCCGTTATTTTCTGTGAACTTTTGACAAGCCGCCATAACGCCCGCGCTCAGGGCCGGCGCCGCCTCTAATCCTGCTCATGCTCCGCAAATCCTTCGCCCCGCACCTCTTTCGCGTCTGTGATAATGATAAACGCCCTGGGATCAATGGCTGCGGCGATCTCCTTCACTTCAACGATCTCCTTCGGTGAGACCACGCAGAAAAGGATATCCTTTCTGGCCCCTGTATACATTCCCGTAGCCCGGATATCCGTAACGCCTCTTCCCAGCCTGTCCATGATCACTTTCGCGATCTCGTCCTTCCTGTCTGATATTACATAGGCGATCTTGGAATAATGAACGCCGGCAACGATCCCGTCGGAGACCTTTCCCAGACAGAACACTGCGATGACCGCGTACGCCGCGCAGACAATGCCGAAAACAGGAATACCAGCCGCTACGATAATGCCGTCCAGGACCTGGAGCAGTACGGCGATAGAAACGTGGCGCAGCGCTCTTTTATGCAGAAGGACAGCCACCGTATCCGTTCCTCCTGTAGTAGCGTGGCACAAAAGGAGGAGCCCTGTTCCCAGGCCGGTGATCACTCCGCCGAAAACAGCAGTCAAAAGGAAGTCATGCTCCACAAACGGATGATACGGGATCACTCCCAAAAAGACGGAAAGCACCGCCGTAGCATAAACAGTCCTCTTTACAAACGTCCATCCCAGGATCTTCACAGAAAACAGAAACAGCGGAATGTTCATCACTGTATTGGTCACCCACAGGGGTACGTCCAGGATCTCCTTCAGTATAATGGCGATACCGGATACCCCTCCGGTTACCAGACCCATAGGATCGTAAATATTCTTTATTGCAAATGCAACAAGAAACGTCCCTGCTGTTATCAGCAGATAGTCTTTGATGATCTTGCTCTTTCCAGACATCTCCTCTCCTTTCTGTCCCGTCCGCGCCGCCTGCCGGACAGGAGCTGTCCATAGTTCCTAAAAAACGTCAAAGGCGTATTTTCCCAACACTTTAGAAAACAAAAGCCAGGCTTATCGCCTGGCCATAAATCCGTCTAAAACTCATGCCTTTCTTGCGAGAACATTCAGCCATGTACCGTTTTCATGGCTGGAGCTGTAGCCCTTATCCTCAGTTTCCCACATTTTAATAAGTTTTAAACCGTTAGACTCTTTAATGATCCGCTCCATCTCTCTTTCTGTATAGTCGCTGAAATAGCGCTCGCCCGCAAAGCCTTCGAAATTTCCCTTGTGGAAAGACATGTACACAACTCCGTCTTTTTTCAGCGCTGCAGAGATCTTATCCAGCATTTTCGGCAGTTCCTTTTTCGGGATATGGATGAGTGAAGCGCAGGCCCAGATCCCGTCAAAGGCGTCTTCAAAAGACATATCCCAGAAATCCATATGGAGCACATCCATATCGGTATGTATCTCAGCCAGCTTGCACATCTCCTCCGACCCATCCATAGGGGTGACGTCATAGCCCATGTCGTAGAAGGTCAGGCTGTCCCGGCCGGAGCCGCAGCCCAGATCCAGGATCGTATCTCCCTCCTCCATGCAGCTTAAAAACTCTTCCATGATATCACTCATATCCTGTTCAGCAGTGTCTTCGAATACTGTAGCAGCGTATTTGTTATAATAATCAATCGAGTCCAAAATAATCCTCCTATAGCCTCTCTATGGCATTATCCGTAATTCTTATTTTGCCTTCCTTCAGCAAATGTCCCACAGCTCTCTTAAAAGCATTTTTACTCAAGCTGAATTCTTTTTTAATAACATCCGGTGAAACTTTATCATTAAACGGAAGCACTCCGTCAAAGTCGTCCAATACCTTCATTACCTTTTCAGCGTCGTCGTTGATCTGTACGTAGGCTTTATCCCTTGGGCTCAGATCCAGTTTGCCGTCGTCTCTGACTTTTGTGACTCTGGCTTCCACCCAGTCGCCCTCATGATACTCGCCGTAGATCTCCCTCTTGGGGATCAGGCCGTAATATTTGTTGTCAACCGCAACAAACGCCCCCAGGTTCTGGTTGATCTCGTAGATCGTTCCGCTTACCCAGTCGTCCTTGTGGTACGGAGATTCGTTGCTCATATAAGAGTACACTCTCATCGTAGCCGCAAGTCTCTTGCTCTTATCCACATAAAGGGCTACCAGGCATTTTTCGCCCATAGTTACCTTGTGGTTCTGCTCTTTAAAGGGGAGGAGCAGATCCTTTTCCAGTCCCATATCCAGGAACGCTCCGATCTTGGCGACATCCTTAACTTCCAGGACTCCGACTTCCCCTACCTGCAGCCTGGGGACTCCTGTCGTAGCGATCAGACGGTCTTCTGAATCTTTGTAAATAAATACGCTTAATTCATCTCCTATTTTCGTTCCTTCCGGTACCTGTTTTTTGGGAAGCAGCACGCTTTCCTCACTGTCTGTTTCTTCTCCCACATAAACGCCAAAACTTTTGATCCTTAAAACTTTCAGCGTCTGTACTTTTCCTAATTCAATCATTCCTTATCCTTTCCTCATGCCAAACCAGACGACAGCAAATACATCATCTTTCCCGCACAGGGATACGACATATCCATCTTCCGTCCTGCTGATTCTCGGCATCATCACATCTCCCAGCACTGCAGCCTTCTTATACTCGATCCGCAGCTCCCCGATCGGAAAACTGTCGGGAAGAAAGTCCCTTGCGATCTCTACATACTGAGAGTTATTTACATGGTGATTCGTATCTATATGGTATTTGCAGACATGGACGGGTGTCCCTTCTACAAACGTTTGCGGTATTTCGATTCTCCTTGGGGCATAGTTCATTTCCAGGCGCGCAGTCATAGCGCTCTTATATCCCCTCACATCATCTTCCGTTACCTTTACAGGACGGCCAGCGGCCGTATCGAAGAAAAACCAGATGGAATTGGCTCGTACCAAATAGTTTCCTGACGTATCCTGAATCATAAAGTTCCTGTATCCATAGATCCCCTTAAAATCATATGGCCAGGTTCCTATTATAATTTTCTCCCCCAATCGTGGATACCTGTCGATGATGATTTGCCAGGAAGACAGCCACCATGCTCGGTCGTGTTGTTTCAGATACTCTACTCCGATCCCTAAAGCTTCTGACTGGAATATAGAGCAGTCCTGCAGGTATTTGATAATCCCGGTAACAGATAATTTACCGTCTTCATCAGTCTCACTATACCTCACACAGCTGTCAAATGTGTACATAAAGGTGTAATCCCTTCCTTTGTTCAAAAACTTTGCCAGACTATAGTATATAGCTTTTTTCAATAAATGTCCAGACTTTCAGCGCCTCAAACCCTAAAAATTTTCAAATTTAATGCGGATTTTACCTATATTGGGAGGGAGTGGTATTTCTAACACCCAAAACAGATTTCCATTGCCCGGATTTTCCTTTTCCGTTATACTTATACTTGTACGGGACGATCTGTCCGGCGGCGCTGCCGGCGCGTTCTCCCGGACATACCGCGGCCAGGGAACCTGCCTGGCAGGATCTTACGAAGCAGATGGAGGATAATACTTATGTTAAAAGATGATATGATAATGAAAGCAGGCATCATCCATATCCTGGATTCTTCTATGGCCATGCCGGTCCTTTCCGACTATCCGATCGACCTTGGTTCGGATCTCTGCGATTTTCTCAAAGCCCATATCGAGCGCTTTACGGAAAGCGACGATGTGAAAATATGCCAGTTCTCAGAGGATTCTTCCGCCATGGAGCTGATCCGTGACTGCACGCCGGAAAATTTTGTCGAAAAGACCAAGGAACTGGCCTCGTCCCTGTTCCGGATCATGAATGCCAATATCGCCATTCCCCCTGGAGACGCCGCTATCATGGTCTTCAGCTGCAGGGGCATCGACTATCTGGCCCTTTTAAAGCTGGATTACCGCACTTCCTATACCCATGCCACGCGCCAGCTGGAAAATGGCAACAGCAACCTTTTCATCCTTCACCGCGGTCTTCTCCCCACCCAGAACCAGAAGATCTCTGAAGGCTTTGTGGTAAATCTTTCCAGCGGCGAGATCTGCCTGACTGAAAGGAAATATGAGGTCAACGGGGAAAAACGGTTCTATTTTTCCGAACTGTTCCTGGAATGCCATGCGCCCCTTTCCCAGAAATCCCGGCTTGACATTGTAACAAAAGCCGTAGAGCAGGTCAACGCCAAATATTACGGAGATACGGCGCCAGAGAAAAAGATGGAGGCCAAGGACGTCATATACCGGGAGCTGGAAGAAAAAGGAAGCCTTCAGGTGGAAGAGATCAAAGAAAAGGTATTTGCGGACAATCCGGAAATGCAGGAAGATTTCCAGAAAAAAATGGAAAAATACCACATGGAAAAAGAAACGGTGACGCCGAAAAGCGAAAAGACTATTAAAAAATTTGAAAAGCAGCGGATCACTACCGACTCCGGCATTGAGATCACGATCCCTATGGAAGAATACCGCAACCCGGATAAGGTAGAGTTTATCACCAATCCCGACGGGACCATATCTGTGCTTATTAAAAATATCGGGAAGCTGAATCCCAGATAACATAAAATTCTGTAAGTATTGTTTTATTTATATTAATTATTTGAATTTTTCTATACAATTTCTATATTAAAAGTTTTTTTGATTTTTTTAAATTATTTTATTGACTTTTTCCTTTTTATCGATTATAATTAAGACAACATAAAGAACAGAAAAAATTAAAGAAAGAGAGGTATAGTCCAAAGGGAACATAAGCAAATCCTCAGGAAACTGATTTTAATATGACGAGAAAGTGTTAAGATCAGAATAGAGAAAATGATAAGTGGGGATATTATCACAGACAGTTGAAAGGACTGTAATATAAAAAAGGAGTAAAGTCCAATGGATACAATGCTTTAAGGAGCAGGTACTGATGAGTCAAATCGGTATCTGCTCCTTATTATTTATTCACTGATTTTTACATATACAGAAAGAGGACGCCGCACGATCATCAGACCTGGCGATCTTTCAGCTGACTCCGCCGATCCAATGGGAGCTGGGCATCCTTACGCAGAAACAGAGATCTCTTTCTCTTGTAGAGCAAAACTGTATTTTACTGATCCGGGACGTAATTTCCTTCTGTTCTTTCGAACAGCCTGTCGAACAATCAAATGATCCTGCCGCCGTTTTTTTCAATACATAAAAAACCGATAAACCCTTGTAATATAAAGGTCTATCGGCTTTTTCGCTGGGCTAGAAGGATTCGAACCTTCACAGTGACGGAGTCAGAGTCCGTTGCCTTACCATTTGGCGATAGCCCAATCTCTTATTCAGCAGCTTTACAGCTGCGAGTTAAATTATACCCATAACCTGGTATTTAGTCAAGCATTTTTTTATATTTTATTACTTTTTTTCTGTGTCTTCTTTTCACCCAACGAAATACCTCCGCACGGCTTTTCAAAAGCCGATACAGTTCCTCCATTTCCGCCTCACTGAAGACTGGTTCCTGCCTTTTCAGTTTCTTCCATATCTTCTTAGGCGCCTTTTTACTGACGCAGATCACCGCCTCTGATCTCCACTTTCTCCTGATCTTGAGTTTCTGGATCCTGTCATTAAAGATCACTGCAGAAAAGATTGGCGGCGAGGACATTCCGTCCATATGATTCTTCAGGAAGCTTCTGACATGGCGCACATGGCTGATATTCTGATATACCGGACTGTAAAATCCGATCCTTTTCCCGGCCAGCCGCTGCTGCCAATAAGCCTGGTCCGCTCTCCCGCTGATCTCTCCGGAGTAGTTTTTATTTTCTATAACTACGATCCCTCTTTCATGGATCATGATAATGTCGATTTCTACGCTGCCTCTGCCGTCTGCCCTTGGAATATAGGCGTTAAAAACAAAACACCTCCTGCCCCTGATCTTCTCCAGGGCAATGGAGGTTTCATACTCGCCGTTTTTTCCTGCGTCCTGTTCTACCTTTTTTCTTTTATTACCTGTTTCTCTGCGGTATTCTGATCTGGCGTACCTCTTTTTCCTGTGTCTTCCCAGACCCGTCAGAAAAACTGCTGCCAATAGAAAAGCGGCTATGATCCACAGCCGCCCGGTCTGATTCTGTAAAACAATGTCTATATCCATAAATGCCAAGCTCTATCCCTGATGTATTGCTGCCTTTTTATGATCCCGTCACACGTCCTTTCGAACAATCCGTCGAACAACCTGAAGATCATATCACGTTTTTTATCAAAATGTGCTGTTCGTAACAGTTCAGCGCATAAAACGTATAAAAGCCGATACACCCTCTTAAAACATAAAGGTCTATCGGCTTTTTTCGCTGGGCTAGAAGGATTCGAACCTTCACAATGACGGAGTCAGAGTCCGTTGCCTTACCATTTGGCGATAGCCCATCGTGACAACGAACTATATTATACACGAACTATTCTTTTCCGTCAAGCTTTTTTTATATTCTCTTATCTATTCTTCTCTTATCTATTCGGTAACAATTCAGCCGTGTATCCTCTTGCCAGGATATATGTCAGATCGCTTTTACAAGCAAGCTTGTAACGCCCTTTATCATATATCCTGGCGCACGGCTGAACTGTTACATAAGTTTTCTTATGAGTCGTAATCCTCGACGAACTTGACAATAGCGGAAATGGAACGTACAAAGCATCCCTCTTCCAGAGCGGACTCGTCAATAGCGTCCGGGATCGGCAGCTCAGTGCTGTCTTCCATCTCCACGGAGATCCACGTAGCTTCCGCTTCCTTTGCCCGTTCGATCGCCTCTTCCAGGGTGCTTCCCTCTGCCTGGCACTTGTCCAGAGCCGGAAATGTCACAAGGTAACCCCCGTCGCTCTTTGGTTTAAAAATTGCAGGATATACAAATTTCATAATGATCTACCTCACTCCTCAATATAATGATCGCAACGGTTCTATTATAGCGCATCTCCTGCGATTATACCACTGAAATTCACGTATTTTCCAGCGTATGTCTGTCTTATCTTGTAACAGTTCAGCCGTGTATCTTCCCTCCAGCACAGAATGTGCTGGAGGGAAGCCTGGGATGTTATCCCTATGCCAGGATATATGTCAAATCGCTTTTACAAGCAAGCTTGTAACGCTCTTTATCATATATCCTGGCGCACGGCTGAACTGTTACTTTATCTTTTACTGCTCCTGCGTTTCTTCCGGCGCGGCATCCTGCGCCGTCTCTTCTGCTTCTTCTATATGAGCAGAATACCCTGCTCCATCCTGTTCCTCTGCCTGATCTTTTGTACTTTCCGGGATATCCGGCGCAGAGGTTTCTGTTTCCGGTTCTGTGTTCTCAGTTTCGGCTGCTGTGGATTCCTCCTGAGTTGACTCTGGTTCCTGAGACGAGGACTCTTCCGGCGCGGAAGTTTCTGTTTCTGGCTCTGTGGCAGGTTCTGTCTCTTCCTGGGACGTATCTGCCGCTGAAGAGCTTTCCTCTGTCTCCTCAGCAGAAGCTTCTGTTTCTGTCTCCGGCTCGGTTGTCTCGGCTGCTGTCTCCGTTTCTTCTTCCGTTGCCTCTTCAGAGATCACAGGCACCTCAAAGGTTCCTGACACGCTCATCGGCTTTCCGTCCTGTCTCTGGCGGACGCCTCCGATGGAAAAACGGTAGGTCTTTCCGCCTTCCAGTCCGCTTACGCGGATCTCGCAGGAATCGGAATACGTCTCTTCGATCATCGCCGCATAGCTTTCGTCATTTTCTCCGCGTATGCTTACTGTCTCGTCCTTCCATTTTACGCTGGTAGTAAAATAAACGCTCAATATTCCGTTGTTGTAATCTACAAAATCGATCTTCAGGCGGTTCTCCGCCTCTTCTTCCACTGCTGTCTCCGGCTCTGTGGCGGGCGCTTCGGTGGTTGTCTGCGCCTCTGTGGTCGTCTCTTCCGGCGAAGATTCTTCGGAGGACGATTCCTCTTCAGAAGAAGTCTCCGGTGTCTCTGAGGTTTCCGGCGCCGGCGTCTCCTGGATCTCCGTCCTCTCTCCTAAGGCGTAGGAGCTTTCTGTGATCCTGGCCGCTATCTCTTCCATAGTCAGGCCCGCCAGTTCCTCCATATCATCCATAGACAGGCTGCTGTTCTGATTGATCAGCTCCTGCAGGAAATATGCCTTTCCATAGGAGATCCCATATTCCTCTGACAGTTCCTTCACCTCGTCGTTTTCCACTACCTGCTGGTCATAGACTACGGCCTGGACTTCATTCTCCTTTAAGGATTCCTCGATATCCTCTACAACTTCCTGGCGCAGGACGTTCGCCTTGCTGACGCTGTCATTGGTTACCGTAACAAGGATCGCATTATCAAGATCGTCCAGATATCCATGAGTAACAAAGGCGCCGATCACCGCATTGACAGCGACGTTTAAATCAACGCCTTCCAGATCCATCTCTTCCATGATGATCCTGGCATCCTCATTTAAAGGCGTGACCTCAAGAACCTGGTTCTTCCGGTTGATGGACAGCTCCACGCTGGGATTTACATCGATGCCGATCACAGAATCTGTCACCTGGTTCAGATACAGATTATATCCGCCGTTTCCCGCCAGGACGATACACAGGCAGGCGGCTGCGGCAGCTCCCCATGCCCGGAAACGCTTTCCGAAGGAAACGACCTTTCCTCTTTCATTTTCATCCTGCCATAAAGGAGCCGGATCCTGAGGAGTCTTAAGGTCGATCCGATCCAGCACGTCAGGCACAAGACCGTCCACAGCAGACTTTAAATGATATTCAATTGTACTGCGTTTCAACCTTATTCCTCCTTTCCAAGAAATTTCTCCATTTTTTTCATGGCGCGGTTGTATTTTGACAGAACCGTAGCCAGGGGCATCTTAAGATTGGCCGCAATCTCCCTGTGCTTCATACCAGCAGAGGCATGGAGCAGCACGATCTGCCTTTCGTCTTCTTTTAATATTTCCAAAGCTGCCTGTAAAGCCAGCTTGTCTGCGGCGTTTTCCAGCTGAGGGCAGAATTCTCCCGTCTCTTCCCCTGTAAGGTCGTCAAGCCCCACATCTGCCTCATGCTTTTTTTCTCTGAACTTCATGTAACAGATATTTTTGGCGATCGTAAACATCCAGGCCAGCGGCTTGCCCTGGGGGCGGTAAGCGGCTGCGGAAGTCCATACCTTCAGATAGGTTTCCTGCATGATCTCTTCTGCATCCTGGACGTTCTTAACGATAGACAATATATAACTGTATATGGTTCTGTCAGTATTCTGGTACAACTGGCGAAAAGCGTCCTCGTCTCCTTTGCCGACCCGCTCCAGCAGCGCCTCGTCCGTATCCTGCCGGCCGCCGGCCTTGTCTGGAGACGGCTTTTCCCCGCCCAGGCTCATCATAGCCATAAACAACATTCGTTCTACCCTTTCAATAAAATAATGCGTAAAACAGCGCTTTTATTGCAGAGAATGGACATTTTTTTCAATTTTGTCATTCTTCTGCACAATAGCTGTTTTCAATCGTAATAATACAGTGGCAGGTATTATCACGTTCTTTTACCATCTCCCGGATCTTCTGCTTCAGACTGTCTTTCGCAGACGGTTCATATTCTCTCGGCACCACCAGATCGAAGATCAGGTTCCTATTCCTCTTTCCCATGACAACGCGGAAATCATGAAGGCTCAGACGGGAGTCCAGATTTCCAATGATCTCCTCCACCATGTTTCTGTAATAGTTCACCTGCTCGTTATTTACCTCGATGGGATCCATATGGATCACAAGGAACAGATTCATCTTCTTCATCGCGTCCCGCTCGATCCTGTCGATCACTTCATGGGACGCCTCTATGTCCACGTCGCTTGGCACTTCGGCATGGATAGAAGCCATGCTCCTGGACGGACCGTAATTGTGGACGATCAGATCGTGGCTGCCGATGATCCCGTCATAGCTCTCTACAAACCGGCTGATCTTTTTGTAGACTTCCGGATCGATCGCCTCCCCGATCAGAGGCGCAAGCGTATCTTTTGCAATATTATAACCGGCAAACATGACTACTACGGACACGATCAGGCCGATGATCCCGTCCAGGTTCGCTCCCCATATCCCAAATACCAGGAGGGAAACGATGGTCGCCGCCGTGGTCGTCACATCTCCCAGAGAATCCGCTGCCGTGGCCATCATCACCTTGGAATCGATCCTTCTGCCCAGACTGCTGTTAAAAAGCCCCATCCACAGCTTTACGCCGATAGAGATCAGCAGGATCACTATTGTGATCCCGTGGAAGCTCATGGGCTCCGGCTCGCGGATCTTGCCTATAGACGTCTTAAACAGGGAAAAGCCCACCTGGATGACCAGGAAAGCTACGATAAACGCGGATATATATTCGATCCTTCCATGGCCGAATGGATGTTCCTCGTCCGCCGGCTTTTCCGCCATCTTGACTCCCACGAATCCGATAATAGAGGAAGCGGCGTCTGACAGGTTGTTAAACGCATCCGCCATAACGGAAATACTATGGGAAAACAGGCCGATGGCCAGCTTCACGCAGAAAAGCAGGATATTGCAGCAGATCCCCACGATGCTGGCAAGGATGCCGTACTGGGTCCGCACCTGGGCGTCCTGCACATTTTGATAGTTTTTTATAAATTTCCTTACTAAAAAGTCTGTCACAGTTTCGTCACTCTCATTCCTTTAATATTCATAACCGCCAGAAAGGGATCAATAGTCCACCTTTACCAGGAAAAGTCCCTCTGCGGGAGCGGTAAAACCAGCTTCCTCCCTGTTTGCGGCGGCCAGTATCCTCTTAATATCCTCCGGCGGCCTTTTTCCCAGGCCGACCTCGATCAGAGTTCCCGTCATGATCCTCACCATATGGTATAAAAAACCATTGCCACGGAAAGTAAGGATGATACGGCTTCCCTCCTCCCTGATGTCAATGGAATAAACGGTCCTCACCGTTGATTTCTTCATTTTTTTATTGGCGCAGAAGCTTTTAAAATCCCGTTCTCCCGTAAGGAAGGACGCGCCCTGTTTCATCGCTTCTACATCAGGTCTTTTTCCCAGGCCATAGACGTATTTTCGCTGAAATACATCCTTCTTTTCTCCTGTCTCGATCACGTACCGGTATGTCTTGGAGACTGCGTTCAGCCTGCTGTGAAACCTCTCCCCTGCCTGTTCCGCCTTCAGGATCCTGATATCCTCCGGCAGATAACGGTTTAAGTAAGACTTTACTTCCGGCGGTGAGATCGGATCCGGTATATAAAAATCAGCCGTCTGCCCCAGGGCATGGACGCCTGCATCCGTTCTTCCAGCTCCCCGCACTTCCACCGGAACGCCAGCCAGCTTTTCCAGCACATCTTCCAGCTTTCCCTGTATGGTCTGGCCGGTGTTGCCCTGCTTCTGCCAGCCGTCATAACGGCTTCCGTCGTATTGGAGCACGATCTTTATGTGGTTCATAGGTTATGCTTTCCTTTTGTTCGTTTCTTCGTGTATACAGCTTTTAATTATATTACAATCCCCCAGGAAAAACAAGAAAAAAAAGCGGCCGGACAATGTGATATAACAAGTTCAGCCGTACGCCAGGATATATGATAAAGAGCATCACAAGCAAGCTTGTAACGCTCTTTATCATATATCCTGGCATAGGGATAATATCCCAGGCTTCCCTCCAGCACATTCTGTGCTGGCAAGAAGATACACGACTAAACTGCTACATCCTCTTCTCTGCTTTCGCCTCCCATGACTACTGCCAGTTCCAAAGTTGTACACTGGCAAATCTTCAGAAAATCTCTGCACTATCTCTTTGACCAACGGTGCTCGGCTTGTACCTCCTACCATTGGCACCGCTGATAAATCTTTTGCCGACAGCTCCGCACTTTTTAATATCCTTCGGCAGGCGTCTATCGTCTGACCGATCAGAGGCACGATCATCTCGTCAAATCGGTCTGCTTTCCCAGCCTGCCGGGATAAATTTCTGACACGTCACAGGACTGCTTAACTGATGTTTGAGCTTTACCGTCAGTTCCCCCAACTGAGTTTCAAAACGCATTTTATTTACTGGATTTCTCTGTATCTGCATCAGCAAATCCGTAAATGCAACGGTCCATATCAATGTCTCTGCTCTTTAAATTACCGACGGATCTTTTTTAAAACGAGCGCCCTTTTTTCTGCCTCCCCAGCCATTTCGTACCATCTTGCCGCTTCTTCATAATCTCTTGGCACTCCACGCCCATTTTTATAGCAGAATCCTAAACTAGTCTGGGCGGCAGTGTTCCCTCGTTCCGCTGCCCTTCTATACCATTTTACTGCTTCCCTGCAATCTTGAAGCACCCCTTGACCATCATAATAGCAATTTCCTAAATTATTCTGGGCTATAGCATATCCCTGTTCTGCCGCCTTTCTATACCATTTTACTGCTTCCTTATAATTTTGAGGCACTCCGCAGCCATTTTCATAACAGAGTCCTAAATTATTCTGGGCAGCTGCCTCTCCCTGTTCCGCTGCTTTTCTATACCACTTTACCGCTTCCTTATAATCTTGATGCACTCCTTGACCATAGTAATAGCACTCTCCCAAAGCCTTCTGGGCAATTGCGTTTCCCTGTTTCGCTGCCTCCCTATACCATTTTACTGCTTCCTTATAATTTTGGGGCGCTCCGCGGCCATTTTCATAGCAGTCTCCCAAATATATCTGGGCAACCGCCTCTCCCTGTTCCGCTGCCTTCTTATACCATTTCACTGCTTCCCTATAATTTTGGGGCACTCCACGGCCATTTTCATAACAGAATCCTAAATTATTCTGGGCAGCCGCCTCTCCCTGTTCCGCTGCCTTCCTATACCATTTTACTGCTTCTTCAGAATTTTGAGGCACTCCGCGGCCATCTTCATAACAGTCTCCCAAATATATCTGGGCAACCGCCTCTCCCTGTTCCGCTGCCTTCTTATACCATTTCACTGCTTCCTCATAGTCTTGGCGCACTACTAGGCCGACTTCATAATATGTTCCTAGCTTAAATTGTGCCGCAGCATTTCCTAGCTCTGCCGCCTTCTCATAACACCTCACAGCCTTCTCATCATCTTCCTCAACACCGTCGCCATTATAATATTTGTTCCCCAGCTGGAACCACTGTTCTCCTTCGTTCCTTTCTCCTTCATCCTCTTCTTCTCTGCTTCCGCCTCCCATGACTGCTCCCATAGCTACTGCCAGTTCCAGATCTACAGAGCTGTACACCGGCACATCTCCGGCAAACCTCTGCACCATCTCCCTGACCAACGGCACCCGGCTTGTTCCTCCTACCATAAACACTGCTGACAAATCTTTTACTGACAGATCTGCGCTTTTTAAGATCCTGCGGCAGGCGTCTATCGTCTGGCCTACCAAAGGAGCGATCATCTCGTTAAAATGGACTGCACTAATCTCATAGGGTATGCTTTCCCATCCCATCAGGATGTATTCCCGGCAGTTTTCTGTGCTGCTCAGCTGGTGCTTAATCTTTACTGCCTGCTCTCCTGTCTGGCTTTCAAACCGCATTTTATTCATTGGATTTTTCTGCAGCTGTTCCATCGCTTCTTTATCTATATGAGAAAGGATATCCTGGAAGATACAGCGGTCCATATCGATTCCTCCGCACTGTTCGATCCCTCCCGGTTCTGCCAGCAGACGGAAATCGCCTTTTTCATAGGACAGCAGCGATACATCAAAGGTTCCTCCACCAAAATCGTAAAGCAGGATCTTCTGACCGTCTTTTAACATCCCCTGGCTTAAATAACTTCTGGCTGCCGCCGTAGGCTCGTCCACCAGGTTTACCTGGAAAAGCCCCGCTGCCTTTGCCGCCGCCATCACTTTTTCCCGTTTTTTTCTTCCAAAGGAAGCTGGGCAGGTCACATAGGCCTGGGCGATATCCTCTCCATAAGCCTTTTTCACACAGTTTTTCATATGTATGAATATTTCCCTATATAAGTCTTCCGGCAGGAAGCTGTAATTCCCCAGGAATATCGGGACATCCTGGCCCAGGTTTCTTTTAAATTCCATGCAGAACTGCCCTGGCTTATTGGGGCGGCTGTTCATCGCCGCCTGGCCTACAAGAACAGTTCCGTCATCTTCCGCAAATACTGCAGACGGCAGAGAATACTTGCTGCCGTACATGCTTACGCCGGTAGCTGTTTCCACCGGCTGTATTTTGCCGTTTCCGTCCAGCACACATATGCTGGAATAGCTTGTCCCTATATCGATTCCTGCGATCATTTGTATTCCTCCCACACTTAAATTACCGACGAACCTTTTTTAAAACAGAAATCTTTTTTTCTTCGTTACCGGCCTTTTCATACCATTTTGCCGCTTCTTCATAATCTTGAAGCACTCCATGTCCGGTTTCATAGCAGACTCCTAACTTATTCTGAGCAATCATGTTTCCTTGTTCCGCTGCCTTTCGGTACCACTTTACTGCTTCTTCATAATCTTGGGGTACTCCGAGTCCATAATAATAGCAGAAGCCTAACTTATCCTGGGCAGCAGCATCTCCTTGCTCTGCCGCTTTTCTAAACCACTTTGCCGCTACCCTATAATTTCGGGTTACTCTATCTCCATGATAATAAGCGAATCCTAGCATATACTGTACTTCTGCATCTCCTTGCTCCGCAGCTTTTCTATACCACTTTAACGACTCTGAAGTATGCCCAGGTAGGTTGAAATAAGTCTCATAATAATGCCCCAATATTTTCTGGGCGGTGATATTTCCCAGTTCTGCCGCTTTTTTGTAATACTCGATTGCTATTTCCGGATTTCCTTCCACACTGTCGCTATTATAATATTTGTTCCCCAGCTGGAGCCACTTTTCCCCTTCGTCCTCTTCTTCTCTGCTTCCGCCTCCCATGACCGCTCCCATGGCCACCGCCAGTTCCAGATCTACAGAGCTGTACACCGGCACATCTCCGGCAAACCTCTGCACCATCTCCCTGACCAGCGGCACCCGGCTTGTTCCTCCTACCATAAACACTGCTGACAAATCTTTTACTGACAGATCTGCGCTTTTTAAGATCCTGTGGCAGGCGTCTATCGTCTGGCCTACCAAGGGAGCAATCATCTCGTTAAAATGGACTGCACTAATCTCATAAGGTATGCTTTCCCATCCCATCAGGATGTATTCCCGGCAGTTTTCTGTGCTGCTCAGCTGGTGCTTAATCTTTACTGCCTGCTCTCCTGTCTGGCTTTCAAACCGC
>DWZA01000074.1 GCA_019118365.1 Candidatus Lachnoclostridium stercoravium
CTTGCTTTGGAAGATTTATTCTTTGGACAAATAGACATGGTCACACCTCCTTAAACTGTTTAAAAATATCCTGGATAACTGACATCCTTGGGTCCAGCCCGCTGTCTTCACAGCTGCAGCTCTCGTAATTGAGATTAGCCCCACATCTATTGCAAATCCCCTTGCAATTTTCATTACACAGGACTTTCATAGGCAAATTCAGCAAAAGCTCATTGCGAACCAGCTGGTCTACATCCAGATAATTACCACTTACATAGGGCTGCTCATCCAAAGCCTCAGCCCGCTCTTCATCGGACTGATCCATATCCAGAGAAGCTTTGACATCGAGTGAAAAGTCGTTCTTCACAAGCTGCAGGCAGCGGTCGCAGGGGATCATAAGGGACAATCGGATCGTTCCTTCCATCTCCAGCTTCCTGTCCTTTTCATGCCGGATCTTTAAAACGACAGGTTTCTTTTCGACGATCTCATATACACCATTTGGCGCCTGAAATTCGTCCATCTCAATATCTTGTGTATAAGTTTTCTCTTTTCCTTCGTAGCTAAACAGCTCTGATAAGTTGATCTGCATACTCGTCTCCTAATACGCACTTCTGACATTATACATAGATGCCTTGAATTTGTCAATCTTTTTTTCTGATCAATTTATCTTGATGGTAACAGTTCAGCCTGTATCTTCTTGCCAGCACAGAATGTGCTGACAAGAAGCTTGGGATGTCATCCCTATGCCAGGATATATGTCAAATCGCTTTTACAAGCAAGCTTGTAACGCTCTTTATCATATATCCTGGCGCACGGCTGAACTGTTACCTTGATGTTACAAGCGCCAGTGTCTGTCTTGCGATCGCCAGCTCTTCGTTAGTCGGAACAGCTGCAACGATGACCTTGGAATCCGGTGTGGAGATGATCCTCTCCTTGCCTCTCATGGCGTTCGCCTCGTCGTCGATCGTGATTCCCAGATAGCCCAGGTAATCGCAGACTGCCTTGCGGATCTCGCCGTCGTTTTCTCCTACGCCTGCGGTGAAGGCGATGATATCAACGCCGTTCATTGCTGTAATATAGGAACCGATGTATTTTGCGATACGGTATACGAAGGACTGGATCGCAACGTCTGCTCTGTGGTTTCCTTCATGCTGAGCTGCCTGTACATCGCGGAAGTCGCTGGAAACGCCGGAAATACCAAGGATACCGGACTGCTTATTTAAGATATCCATAACATAGTCTACGTTTCTTCCTTCTTTATGGCAGATATACTGGATGATCGTCGGGTCGATGCTTCCGCTTCTGGTTCCCATGATAGAACCCTGTAATGGTGTCAGTCCCATGGAAGTATCGATACACTTGCCGTTGATGGAAGCGGAAACGCTGGCTCCGTTTCCAAGGTGGCAAACGATAACCTTTGCCGTCTTGTAATCCAGACCTGCAAACCTGACTGCCTCTTTGGATACATAGCTGTGGCTGATGCCGTGGAAGCCGTATCTTCTGATGCCGTATTTCTCATAGTAGTCATATGGGATGGCGTAGATAAACGCCTTCTCGTCCATGCTCTGGCCAAACGCAGTATCGAATACAGCTACGTTGGGAACGCCCGGCATAGCAGCTTCGCAGGCCTCGATACCCATCAGGTTTGCCGGGTTGTGCAGCGGGCTTAATTCGAAGCAGTCGCGGATGACTTTCTTAACAGTAGGGGTTACCAGAGTCGCGCTGCTGTAAGCCTGTCCGCCGTGAACTACACGGTGGCCTACTGCTGCGATCTCGTCAACGCTCTCGATCACGCCGTGCTCCGGATCTACCAATGTATTCATAACGAGCTTGATCGCCGCTTCATGATCTGGAAGCGGAGTCTCTACAACATAAGGGTCCTTTCCTTCTGCCTTGTGAGTCAGCTTGGAGCCGTCGATCCCGATCCTCTCGCAAAGGCCTTTTGCCAGCACTTCCTCGTTGTCCATATCGATCAGCTGGTATTTAAGTGATGAACTTCCGCAGTTCAGGACTAAAATCTTCATAGTTCTCTTCTTCTCCTTTTTCTTCATTCTGCAGCGGCTTATGGCTGCCGCTCATTTCTCCCGGCCCAAAGACGCCGGATCGCTCCGCGCCTTCGGATCCTGTATTACTTGTTACATATTCTGGCACTGTACCGCTGTGATCGCTACTACGCCTACGATGTCCTCTGCGGAGCAGCCTCTGGACAGGTCGTTGACCGGTCTTGCGATACCCTGGCACAGCGGGCCGTATGCCTCTGCCTTGCCCAGTCTCTGAACCAGCTTGTATCCAATGTTGCCGGCATCCAGATCCGGGAAGATGAGTACGTTCGCATGGCCGGCTACAGCGCTGCCTGGAGCCTTGGAAGCGCCGATCTCAGGTACGATCGCTGCATCCAGCTGAAGCTCTCCGTCCAGAGCCAGATCCGGATACTCTTCTTTTGCGATCCTTGTAGCTTCTACTACTTTTGTTACGTCGTCATGCTTTGCGCTTCCCTTTGTAGAATGGGACAGCATAGCTACTTTCGGCTCCGCGCCTACCAGCATGCGGAAGCTGTCTGCAGAAGAAGCCGCGATGGCCGCCAGCTCTTCCGGATTCGGGTTCTGGTTCAGACCGCTGTCTGCAAAGATAAAGGTTCCATTCTCGCCAAACTCGCAATTTGGAACTTCCATCAGGAAAAATGCGGATACCAGCTTGGTGCCTGGTTTTGTCTTAATGATCTGTAAGCATGGTCTTAATGTATTCGCTGTGGAATGGCATGCGCCGGAAACAAGTCCGTCTGCGTCGCCGTTCTTGATCATCAGGCAGCCGTAGTAAGCATAATCGCTGAGGATCGTCTCCTTTGCCTTTTCAGGAGTCATCCCTTTGGACTTTCTCAGTTCTACAAAAAGATCGATATAATCCTGCGTTTTCTCATAGGTAAACGGGTTGATGACCGTCGCCCCGGAAATATCCAGCCCCTCGCTGTTTTTTGCTACTTCCTCCGGAGTACCGATAATGATAAGATCAGCAAGATCCTCCTTCAGGATCTGTGCGGCAGCTTCGAATGTCCTCCTGTCCATAGACTCCGGAAGCACGATCGTTTTCTTATCGGCCTTCGCTCTTTCTTTAATAACATCAATAAATGCCATGATATTATTCCCCTTTCTTTTCGTACAATTAACTCGATAATATTATATAACAGGGAAATTTCTGGAACAAGCAGGTTCCGTCAATTTCTTTGCACTTCTTTCAATACAGCTCGTTAAAATAAAATCATATCTTTTCGTAGCGTTCTACGTCCACAACAAAGATCGTAGCGCCTCCTACTTCTACGGCTACAGGCATGGTCGTATAGTGAGAAATGGCATTTCCGGACATATATGGCATGTTTACCGTGATCTTCTGGCTCTCGCCGCACTCTCTTTTGATGATCTCGATCGCCTTGTCCACCCGCTCGTCTTCCGTACCGATCAGCAGCGTCGTATTCCCTTTTCTTAAAAAACCGCCTGTTGTTGACAATTTTGTAACAGAGTATCTCTCCTCTGTCAGAGCGTCAACCACTTCGTCTTCATTGTCTTTTCTGACGATCGCATATACTAATTTCATAAATCTTACCTCCGGTTTTTTCGAAAATTTTCAGATTTAAAATCCGATTCTCTTAAGTATACCATATTTTTGCACTTCTGTAACATTAAGATTTTGTATAATCCGCAGGAAACTTAATAGTCCAGGTTGCCTATCTGCAGGATATACGATAATATGATACCAGGGTCAAAAGGTCGCAAAAGACCTTTTGACCCCAACATCATAATATGGTAGTGCCCAAAATGACACAGCCTAAAGGAGTTTTATTATTTATGAAGATCGCAGCTATCATCGCCGAATATAATCCCCTCCATCAGGGGCACAGATATCATATGGAAAAAGCGCGGGAACTTTCAGGTGCGGACTATGTTGTGGCCGCTCTCAGCGGGGACTTTGTCCAGCGGGGCGCTCCTGCTGTTTTTGATAAATACCAGCGGACGCAGATGGCTCTTTTGGCCGGAGCCGACCTTGTCCTGGAAATCCCTTCTGTATTCGCCGCCGGAAGCGCGGAGGATTTTGCTTTTGCCGGCGTCGCGCTCTTAAGCGGGCTGGGAGCGGACGGCTTTCTTATTTTTGGCAGCGAGGCAGGCGATACTGCGCCTCTTCTTTCCGCAGCGTCAATATTAAACGAAGAGCCGGAAGGATTCCAGGCTCTGCTGCGCTCCTTCCTCAGCCAGGGGCTTTCCTACCCTCTCGCAAGGGAGAGGGCGCTGTCCGCTTTTTCCGGAACGTCTGAAATTTCCTCCTCTTGCGGCGTATTTTCCTCCCCCAATAATATCCTGGGGATCGAATACTGCAGGGCGCTTTTAAAGCAGCAAAGCCAGTTAAAACCTCTGACTGTCCTGAGGCGGGGCGGCTATCACGATCCAGGCCTTATTGCAGGTTCCCCGGATCCTGACTCTCCTTCCTGTTTCAGCTCCGCCTCTGCGATCCGAAAGGCCATCCAGGAATGGGATATGGAAAAGTCCGGCGATCTGTGGGAAGCTTTAAGTTCTCATATTCCCAAAGAGCTTCGCAGCTTTTACGACGCGCCCCTTCCTTTATATACGGATGATCTTTCTCTCCTTTTGAATACCGCTATCCTTTCTCTTTCCCACAGCGGACGTTCCTTTGCGGATTACGAAGGCTTCTCTCCGGAGCTTGCCGCCCGCCTGGGAAAACACCTGTACTCCGCCTCTTCCTGGGAAGGGCGGATCGCGCAGCTGAAGACGAAAAATTATACCTACACGCGGATCAGCCGCGCCCTTCTCCACCTGGTCTTAGGCGTAACAAAGGATATGTGCCAGGCTATGCGGGAAAACGGCTACGCGCCCTATGCAAGGATCCTGGGATTTCGCAAAAACGCCCTTCCCCTGCTGTCTTATATCAAACGAAATACGTCTGTTCCTTTGATAACAAAAACAGCCGACAGCGAAAGAGCTGTCGGCCCGGAAATCTTTTCTTTCCTTCAGCAGGATTTTTATGCTTCTCATATCTATCAGGCGGTCCGCTCCGCCAAATACCGGGTTCCTGCTGAAAATGAATTTACCCGGCAGATCACGATCCTGTAGGATCTTCCGCTAAAAGTTTCTTTAAAAGCGGATCTCCATGAAGGAACTGGAGCATGTCTTCCAGTTCCTTTTTATTATCTTTCTTTTCTCCCTGCTTTACCGCGCGGATCAGGATATTTTTCGGAGTGTGTTCCATATCGATAAATTCCAGGATCTGGGTGCGGTATCCCGCTCCTTCCAGAAGCTGAGCCCGGATCCCGTCGGTAAAGAGCGCCGCCATCCGTTCTTTGATCAGCCCGTACTGGAGCACCGGCTCCAGAAGCTCGCTGCGGATCTGACGGTTCAGCTCGTGCTGGCAGCAGGGCACAGAAAGGATGACTTTCGCTCCCCACCGCACGGCTTTGGCCAGAGCGTAGTCCGTGGCCGTATCGCAGGCGTGCAGGGTAACTACCATATCTACATGATCCACGCCCTCAAAAGAAGCGATATCTCCTGTATAAAACTGGAGGCAGTCGAACCCATAGGCCCTGCTCAGCACATTGCAGCGGTCGATCACATCTTTTTTCAGATCCAGGCCGATCACCCGGATCGGGTAGCCCTTTAATTCTTTCAGATAATAATACATGGCAAAGGTCAGGTAGGACTTGCCGCAGCCAAAGTCAATGATCACATTTTCCCGTCCCTTATCCAGGTTGGGGAGAATGTCTTCGATAAACTCCAGGAAACGGTTGATCTGCCGGAACTTATCGTATCTGGCCCGGACGATCTTCCCTTCCTCGGTCATCACTCCCAGGTCGATCAGAAACGGCACCGGCCTTCCCTCTTCCAGCACATATTTCTTTTTTCTGTTATGGGACAGGACAGGGATCGCTTCCCCGCTTTTATCCTGCAGCTCTTCTTTTTTTACCTTCAGGTTGAACGCTCCTTTTTTATTTACCAGAAGGCGCGCCTCCCCTGTCTGGGATTTTAACTCCAGCTGCTTGAAGCTTCCGTCCATGCACCTGGAAACGTATTCTTTTGCATCTTCTTTTTCCAGATTTTTGTGAAAGGTCTGGTTTCCCTTAAACTCCTCTGCCTGAAAGACCAGGCTGCCGCGCAGCATCACAGGGCGGATCTTCACTTTTTCTATCCCGCCCTTTGACAAAGGATTGCTGATGGTCGCTCCATAAAGCCTTCCGTCTAGAAAATCATCCAGAACATCTTTCAGGCGTGTTCTCTCCTGTTCGTTCACCTGTTTCATCTCCTCCTGGCAATGATCCAGAACGCCGTTCTGAACCGCCACGTTATTTCCAGTTTTCTCTCAGCAGCTCCGGGAACGGTTCCAAATGGGCGTGATCGTTGAACCGCTCCAGGCGGAAACGGTCGTACTTCCTATCATAAGCCAGTTCCGTGATGCTGCAGTTTTCAAGATCTTTTCCTAAAAGGCGGTATTTCGCCGGATCCATTCCCAGGACCCATGCCGTCATGCTGCGGATCACCCCGCCGTGCGTGACCACAGCCACAGTCTCATAACCGCTGTGTTTTAACTCGTCAAAAAAAGGAAGAACTCTTTTTATAACGTCTCCGGCGCATTCGCCTCCCGGATACGGGATATCTTTTTCCATACGCCTCTGTTCTTCCTTCAGCTTTCCATATCGTTTTTCGATCTCTTCATCCGAAAGCCCTTCCATATCCCCGAAAGAGATCTCTCTAAGCTCCGGACGTACCTCGTAAGCCGCCTTCCACCAGACGTTCGCCTCCTTCGCCGTCTCTGCCGCGCGGATCAGATCGCTGGAATATACGATCTGGATCCCGGCGCCGGACAGCCTCTTTCCAAGGAGGGACGACTGCCAGAGGCCAAGAGGATCCAGGCTGACGTTCACATTGCAGAGCCTGCTCGCCTGGCGGGCATGGCGGATCAGATATATCTTCATAAAACTCCTTTCAGAGGATGGGCAGAACAGCTTTCTTCTTGACCGGCTGAACGCTGTTCAAGAAGCATTGGATATTCATCCAATGTGAGAACAAAGGTAAAAACATGCTTTTAAGCAAGCTTAACGCCTGTTTTTATCTTTGTTCTCCCGCTGTTCTGAACTGTTTCATTTAATTTTTGAAGCTGTGGATCGGGGCCGGGATCCTGCCTCCTCTTGTAACGAATTTCTCGCAGGAGAATTTGTTGACCGGCATTACCGGGGCGTATCCTAAAAGTCCGCCAAATTCTACAGTGTCTCCTACGGTCTTTCCGATCACGGGGATCACGCGGACGGCTGTGGTCTTCTGGTTGATCATGCCGATGGCGGCCTCGTCAGCGATAATTCCTGAGATGGTCGAAGCAGGAGTATCTCCTGGGATCGCGATCATATCAAGGCCTACGGAGCAGACGCAGGTCATGGCTTCCAGCTTTTCGATCGTAAGGGCGCCCATAGTAACGGCATCGATCATGCCCTGATCCTCGCTGACCGGGATAAAGGCGCCGCTTAATCCGCCCACATAAGAAGAGGCCATAACTCCTCCCTTCTTTACCTGATCGTTTAACATCGCCAGGGCCGCCGTAGTTCCCGGCGCTCCTACCCGCTCTAAGCCGATCTCTTCCAGGATCTCCGCAACGCTGTCGCCCACTGCCGGCGTAGGCGCTAAGGACAGGTCGATGATGCCGAACGGCACCCCAAGCCTTTTGGAAGCTTCCTGAGCCACCAGCTGACCTACGCGGGTGATCTTAAACGCGGTCTTCTTTATCGTTTCACAGAGAACCTCAAAATTCTGTCCTCTCGCTTTTTCCAGGGCTACTTTTACAACGCCAGGGCCGCTGACGCCCACGTTGATCACTGCATCCGCCTCTGTCACGCCGTGGAACGCTCCTGCCATAAACGGATTGTCGTCCGGCGCGTTGCAGAATACCACCAGCTTTGCGCAGCCTAAAGAATCCTGATCCTTTGTCTCTTTCGCCGTTTCCCGTACCATATGGCCCATCAGCTCCACTGCGTCCATATTCAGGCCTGTCTTGGTAGAACCTACGTTAATGGAGCTGCAGACCCGCTCCGTAGCCGCCAGAGCCTTTGGGATCGAACGGATCAGGTTCTCGTCCGCAGTAGTCATCCCTTTGCTTACCAGAGCAGAATATCCGCCGATAAAGTTTACGCCCACTTCTTTCGCAGCCTTATCCAGGGTCTTTGCGATCGTGACGAAATCTTCCGGACTCTTACAGGCGGCGCCGCCCACAAGAGCGATCGGAGTCACAGAGATCCTCTTATTTACGATCGGGATACCAAATTCTCTCTCGATCTCCTGTCCTGTAGATACCAGGTCCTTTGCCACAGACGTGATCTTGTCGTATATCTTTTTATTTACCCTGTCCAGGTCCGAATCACAGCAATCCAGCAGGCTGATCCCCAGCGTAATGGTACGCACGTCCAGCTTCTCGTGCTCGATCATATTGTTGGTTTCGGTCACTTCAAACATATTTAACATAGCTGTACCTCATTTCTCAAATATCATATCCTGTGCATGCTGGTGAATATCTCTTCCTTCTGGCATTTGATGGAAACGCCGATCTTTAAACCGGCTTCTTCCAGCTCGTCCGCCATAGTGCCGAAATCCTTTTCCGCCCTGGTGATGTCTACGATCATCATCATATTGAAATATCCCTGTACGATAGTCTGGGAAATGTCCAGGATGTTGATCTGGTTGTCCGCCAGGTATGTACATACTTTTGCGATAATACCCACTGTATCCTTGCCTACTACTGTAATGATTGCCTTCTTCATATTCTTCCTCCGTCTTACAAAGTAATGATTTCTGATATCTCGTCTCTTTTTGCCACAGTAATGGGGAAATCCGAACCGCTGTAAGGATTGTCTCCCTGGGTGATCTCCAGTTTGACCGTCTCGTAAGCCAGCTCCGCATAATTATTTTCCTTGCTCAGATGGCCCAGGACAATGTGCTTCATATTGTCATGGACAATAAAATTCAGCAGGCGTCCTGCGTTTTCATTGGACAGATGGCCGTGATCCCCCAGGATCCTTCTCTTCAGATAATATGGATACGGCCCTGTCTCCAGCATGTTCACATCATGGTTCGATTCCAGCAGGATCGCATCCAGATTCTGGAGATGCTCGATGATATACTGGTCGAAATGACCCATATCCGTGGCCACTGCTACAGATTTCTTTCCATTGTGGATCCGGTAGCCTACCGGATTGACTGCGTCGTGGTCGATGTGAAACGGCAGTATGTTCATATCGCCGACAGTAAAATCCACATCCGCCTGCACCGGCTGGAACAGCTCCTTCGGATATTTTCCAAGGCTTTTCATCCCGGCGATCTCATCCAGAGTTTCCTTTGTCCCGTAAATAGGAATGCCGTATTTCCTGGCCAATATTCCAAGGCCCTTTACGTGGTCGGAATGCTCGTGGGTGATCACGATAGCGGACAGCTCCTTTCCCGTCACTCCGATCTCGCCTAATCCCTGCTCGATCCGCTTATTGCTGATGCCTGCATCGATCAGGATATGGGTGGTATCTGTTCCCGCATAAATACAATTTCCGCTGCTTCCGCTGGCAATGCTTACAAATCTCATAGTTCTTTTATTATCTCCCGTATCTGGTTTCTCGTCTCTTCAATGGAACCGTTGTTATCGATCTGGCGCTGGCAGACGGACCGGAACTGGCTGTCGCTCCACTGGCTGTCCATGATCGCCTCGCACTTCTGCCTCGTATAACCCCGGTTTTCCATCAGCCGCTGGATGCGGTTCTCTCTTGATGTATAAACATACCATATTTCCTGGCAAATGTCATGCATTTTTTCTTCTACGATCGCTGTCTCCATGATCACCAGCAGGCTGGACGACCTTTGGATCTTCTCCTCGATCGTCGCCCAGGCCATGGGGTGAATGATATCGTTTACGGTCTTTCTGGCCTTATGGTCCCGGAAGATCAGCTCTGCCAGGGCCGCCCGGTCGACGCTTCCGTCCCCGCGGATGAAGCTGTCTCCCAGATCCTCCACTACCTTTGCAAGTCCCGGCTTTCCTGGTTCCATCAGCTCCTTTGCCGTATCGTCCGCCAGGATGATGTCCGCGCCATAGTCGTTTTTCAGGATCTCCAGGATCCTGCTTTTGCCGGAGCCTACGCCCCCTGTGATCCCGATCACAGTCTTATCCTTTTTTATCGTCTCTCTTTCCATCCTGCCCACCTACTTCGCGTCAAACCAGGATCTTCCTGTCTTTGCCTCTACCTCCAGGGAAACCTTAAGGTCCGCCGCATGCTTCATCTTGTCTTCCAGGATCGCCTTTACCTGCTCTGCTTCGTCCTCCGCCGTCTCTACCAGGAGCTCGTCGTGGACCTGCAAAACGATACGGGATCTCAGGCCCTGCTTTCTCAGTTCTTTATCTACAGCGATCATCGCGATCTTCATAATATCCGCCGCAGTCCCCTGGATCGGGGAATTCATGGCTACCCGCTCGCCGAAGGATCTCTGCATGAAATTGCCGGATTTCAGCTCCGGGATCGGCCTTCTCCTGCCAAAGAGCGTGGTAACGTAGCCTTTTTCCTTTCCTGTCTCTACGGCGTCGTCCAGGAACTTTTTCACTCCTGGATAGGTTTCAAAATATTTATTTATATATTCCAGAGCTTCCTTTCTGGAAATGCTCAGATCTTCGCTGAGGCCGAAGGCGCTGATCCCATAGACGATGCCGAAGTTCACAGCCTTGGCGTTGCGCCTCTGGAGAGGCGTCACCTCTTCCAGCGGGATGTGGAACACCTGGGAAGCCGTGATGGCGTGGATGTCCTGCGCCTCTCTGTAGGCTTCGATCAGCCGCTCGTCGCCGGACATATGGGCCAGGATCCTCAGCTCGATCTGGGAATAGTCCGCGTCCACAAATACGCAGCCTTCCTTTGGCACAAATACTTTCCGTATCTCTCTTCCAAGCTCCATCCGCACCGGGATGTTCTGCAGGTTCGGTTCTGTGCTGCTGATCCGTCCGGTAGCGGTGATCGTCTGATTGAACTTTCCATGGATCCTGCCGTCCGCCCCGATGTAGGCGGCCAGCCCTTCCGCATAGGTGGAATTTAATTTGGTCAGCTGCCGGTAATCCAGGATCTTCTGCACCACCGGATAATCCGGAGCCAGCTTTTCCAGGATATCCGCCGCTGTGGAATAGCCTGTCTTCGTCTTCTTTCCGCCTTTTAGCTGCATCTTTCCAAAAAGGATCTCTCCCAGCTGCTTTGGAGAATTGATATTAAACGTCTCTCCCGTTTCCTCGTAGATCTCCTGCTCCAGTTTCCGGATCCCCTCTTTCAGCCTGTCTCCGTACTCCTTCAGCTGCTGCCGCTCTACCTTAACGCCCTCTTCTTCCATATGGAAAAGGCTGTAGATCAGCGGCATCTCGATCGTCAGGAAAAGCTGTTCCATGCCTGTCTCTTTCAGCTTTCCCATCAGCACATCCGCCGCCTTCCATGGCACATATGCCATATAGCAGGCCGGTATAAGCCCTTTTTCATCTCCTTCTGCCAGAGCCTGGCCGCAGGGCGTCTTTCCGAGGACGTCTGCTTCCGAAGGCACTGTCATAGAAAGATAATCCCTTGCCAGGTCGTCGTAGCCATAAGAATCTTTTAATGGGTTCAAAAGATAAGCGGCCACTCCCGCATCCCTTGCCGGGCTTTCGTCCGTGATCTTAAGATCTGGAAGAAGGCTCTTCAGATCCATGACCCATACGCTTTTATTTTCCTTAAAAAGGCTGCGGGCCGCAGCTTCCAGCCATTCCGGAGAAATCTCGTCTCCTGCTGCAATACAGAAGATTTCTTCCTCTCCCATGCAAAGAGACAGGGCTATGGCCCTTTTCTCCCTGCCGGCAGCCTTCTTCCCTACCGCCAGGCTTCCGTCTTCTCCTGCGAAAAGGGACAGCTGCCCCTCTTCCTCCTTTTTTTCTTCCTTTGCGAAAAGAAGCTGCAGCCCTAAGAGCGGAGCCTTTTTCGCCTTCTTTAAGATCGTTTCCGCTTTTTTTACAGAAGTCACCTTCTGAAACGAATCCTCCGCAGAAACCGCGCCTCTGGCTTCATCAGAGAATCTGGCCAGAATGGATTTGAACTCCAGCCGCTTCATATATTCATAGGCTTTCGGAGTATACAGATCTTCAACTGCCGCTTTCTCATAGGAAAATTCTATGGGGCAGTCGATGCAGATCGTCGCCAGCGTCTTGCTCATCTGAGCCATAGGGTAATTGGCCGCCAGCGCCTTCTGCGCTCTGGGCGGACGGATCTCGTCCACATGGGCGTAAGCATTTTCAATGCTGCCATATCCGGCGATGATGCTGACCGCCGTCTTTTCTCCGATGCCCGGAACCCCCGGTATGTTGTCCGAAGAATCTCCCATCAGCGCTTTCACGTCGATAAACTCCTGAGGCGTCACCTGGTATTCCCGCTTTACATCCTCCGGATAGTAATCCTTTACTTCCGTAGTTCCCCGGCTGGTCCTTGGCATACGGATCTTGATCTTTTCATCCGCCAGCTGCAAAAGATCCCGGTCGCCGGAAACGATAGAAACATCCACGCCGTCCTTCTGCATCCGCTTTGCCACAGTGCCCAGGATATCGTCTGCTTCATAGCCTGCCAAAGTCAGGATCGGAACGTCCATAGCTTCCAGGACTTCCTTTATCAGCGGTACCTGTTCCCTCAGCTCTTCCGGCATGGGCTTTCTCGTCCCCTTATATTCCGCGTACATCTTATGGCGGAACGTAGGCTCTTTTAAATCAAAGGCCACGGCCAGATGGTCCGCCTTTTCTTCATCCAGGATCTTAAACATGATATTTAAAAATCCATACACTGCATTGGTATGGATTCCTTCAGAATTTGTCAGATCCGGCACTCCGTAGAACGCCCTGTTTAAGATACTGTGTCCGTCGATCAAAACTAATTTTTCCATGATTCTCTCCTAACTAGTGCTCCCTTAAAATCCGTTCTGCCACCACAAACGCAGCTGCAAGATCAATATGATCAAAATGCTCAGCGCGCTGAGAGTATTGGCGGCGTATCTTAAAACCGTCAGCAGGTGCACCTGCTCCAGATGCTCTCTGGAAGCCTCCAGCGTCTGCCTTAGGGCCTCTTTGATATTGTAGGTTCCGGTTTCATTGTCCAGCTGCTTTAAACCGTAATAAACCGTAAAATAGATCTCCAGCTCTTCCATGCACTGCTCGCAGCTGTCTACATGGCGCAGAAACCGCTCCATATCCTCGTCATCCAAAGTATGTTCGATATAGGGAATGACCATCCCTTCCGCTTCCTGACACGTCACCTTGCGCCCACCTCATTTCTTTCCTGTTCAGGATATCACGTTTAGGGGGGAAAAGCAAGGGCAAGCGCTTGCCGTAAAGGCTTATCTTAGGCTTTCTCCTGTGACGGCGCTGTCTGTGGCTCAGATGTGCTGCATCATTCTGCGGAGTCTCCTTGCACGGTCACATATTTCTGGTTGCGGCTCTGCGGCTTATCCGGCAGTGTCATTTGCAGCTGACCGGATTCCAATAAAGGTCTTAAATAGGTCTTTTTGAAATGTGCCCTGCTGGATACGCCGAGAAATGCCTGCATCTCGTCCCGGCTTCTTTCTACATTACAATATTTCAACAGCTGGATACGCTTGGAGGCCACAGATTTATCATGGCCTGCATCATGGCCTGTATCATGGCCTGTTGCACCATCCATGACGTAGTTTACGTTTTTCAAAATGACCCGAAAATCAGTTGCCGTAGAATAAAATTCTGGTCTGCACATTTCTGTATAACCCGGCAATTTTTCTGTCTCATGTACGATTTTGCGCAAGCCGCTGCCGCGCCGTTCCATATATTTCATGCGGTGAAACAAATCGGCAATTACGGGATTCCGGCGTACAGAGCGGATGCGGTTGATGTCGCAATCCTGAATTGGCGCGCCTTCAAACATCCCGCCGGGCGATACAATTTCGACACGATCATCGAACATATCAATGTGAATTTCACTACCCATCACGATATAGTCGCGGTGTTATGTGAAGTTAATAGTTATGCAAAGGAAGTTCTTGTTTTATCGGAAACAAGGGCTTTTTTCTTTCTTTAACTTAGCATAAAATCATGATACCTTCAAGAGACAACCACTTATGGTATGAGTGGTTGTAATAAACTCAAGGAGGTTTTCATGATGAAAACAAAAGATTTACCAGAGATAACCTCGGCTTTATACGAAAAGTTAAAAGCAGATGGTTACAGCGCCACGGTTCTCGACAACACCCGTTGGATACTGGGGCATTTCGAGAATTACTGCCGCAAGAATGGGATCCCTGAAATCACAGTCCCAGTGGCCGCTGTTTTTGTACAGGATTGTTTTGGCTTTGACTATTACAATCTTACGGCACGGATGCAGTCGGTACTGCGCCGTCCCCTTATGATCCTGATCGAATTCGAGGAATCCGGGAACCATCTCAAAACACATCAGAAAGGTTCTACAACGGAGATTCCTCTCATTTACAGAGAGCTTTTTCTGGAATACCGTGACGTGATTAATACTACTTCTTTAAGCCAGAACTCTAAGGAACGAAAGCTGTGGATATTTGCGAAGTATTTCGGATATCTGGAACAAAAGGGAATCCTGAAAACAACGGATATCCCTTTTCAGGCCGCCCATGAATATATCAACAGCCTTACCTCTTTTGCGCCAGCAACGATCCGGTGTATCAAAACAGTGCTCCGTGAAATCTATGACTGGATGTTTTCGCGCAGCTATACGCCTTACTCTGGAAGGCAGATCTTTCCGATGATCCGAAAAGATCCCCGGAATAAACTTTTATCTTATTATTCAAAAGAAGAAATCGGGCAGATTCTCTCCTGCATTGACACGGAAACACCTTCCGGCAAATGTGCCTACAGCATGATCTGTCTCCTGGCTTACCTGGGTATGAGGGCCGGAGACATGATCAGGCTGAAATTTTCTGATATTAACTGGGAAACGGGAACGATCCATTATCAACAGCAGAAAACAGGGAATCCTCTGTCCCTCCCCCTGACCGACGAAGTGAAGTATCCGCTGCTTGATTATATCAAAAACGGACGCCATGAGAGCGCCGATCCGGAATACATTTTTGTTACCATGTATGCACCATATACAAAATTTAA
>DWZA01000075.1 GCA_019118365.1 Candidatus Lachnoclostridium stercoravium
AAATATATCGATTACTATAATAATAAACGTATTAAGAGCAAACTAAAAGGACTGAGTCCTGTACAATACAGGATTCAATCCTCATTAGTTGCGTAACCGCCAAGTTTGTCTAACTTTTTGGGGTCAGATCAAAAAGTGAAGTGACGGCTCTTTCTATGGCCGGAATACGAGTTCCTGAAATGAAAAAAGCACCCAGTCATTTTATACTGAGTGCTGTATCAAATTCATATTCAATTATTCAAATTAGGTCAAACTATGTCAAACTGCCACAGACGAAAACGAGGGGACAAAGGGCTGAAAAGCGACCCCAAAACACCCCCAAAAATCGGCTCTCGGTTAACCACTTTGGGCACCACTTGACCCTCTTTTTGCCCTCTTTTGGGCCGGTTAACCACTTGCGGACCACTAAAAATTGGGTGAAAACGGCTCTCATTTTGTTAAATTAGGTCAAACTATATCAGCCCGTTTAGATACAGTAAAACCCCGGAAAACCTTGATTTTCCGGGGTTTTTGAACCATTTTGATACGGTTTGAACAGCAGATTATCTCTTGCTGAACTGAGGTGCGCGACGAGCTGCCTTGAGACCGTATTTCTTTCTTTCTTTCATTCTTGGATCTCTTGTTAAGAATCCAGCTTTCTTAAGGATCGGTCTGTATTCTCCGTCAACCTGAAGCAGAGCTCTGGAAATGCCGTGTCTGATAGCGCCTGCCTGTCCGGAGAAACCGCCGCCGCGAACGTTTACCAGTACGTCGAATTTGTCAGTTGTCTCTGTAGCAACAAGCGGCTGACGAACGATGAGCTTTAATGTCTCAAGTCCAAGATACTCGTCGATATCTCTCTTATTGATCGTGATCTTGCCTGTTCCCGGTACTAAATATACTCTAGCGATAGATTTTTTTCTTCTTCCTGTTCCATAGAATTTTGCGTTAGCCATTACTGTTTCCTCCTTTCAAGACCTGATTAAAATGTTAAAACTTCCGGCTTCTGTGCCTCGTGCTTGTGATCCGGGCCAGCGTATACGTGAAGCTTATCCATCATGCTTCTTCCTAAAGGTCCTTTTGGAAGCATACCCTTAACTGCTAACTCAACTACCTTCTCCGGCTTCTTAGCCATCATCTCTTTTAAAGTAGTTTCTTTCATACCGCCAACATAATCAGAATGTCTGTAGTAGATCTTCTGATCCATCTTCTTGCCGGTTACTTTCACTTTATCAGCATTTACAATAATAACGTAGTCGCCGCAGTCCATATGAGGAGTAAAGATCGGTTTGTTCTTTCCTCTTAAAACCTTAGCCACTTCAGAAGCTAAACGTCCTAATGTGCATCCTGTGGCATCAACTACATACCATTTTCTATCAATCGTCGCTGGACTAGCCATAAAACTCTTCATTGGTTGACCTCCTGTTTGAATAAAAACAAATTAATTAGGATAACTTTTTATCGTAAAATGCCAGTTCCGGGGCTTTGGTCCAAGCATTTTCCTCTAACGTCACAGTTATACATTATATAATATACCTCCGGGTGTGTCAACCCGTTTTTTACTGATTTTTCCTGGTTTTTTTCGATTTTCGCAGCCTTTTTTCATTCGCACGGACAAAGCGGGAACGGCGCAGCCAGAGCTGTCTGCTACCCTTTCGTTTCCCTCTCCGGCTTATCCAGTGCCAGGAAATATCCAATGCCTTCTGATCCAAAAGGCGATTTCAGCATATCCGCAATACATCTCTGCTTTTCTTCCGCCAGATCAGAAATAAATTCTTCCCTGCCTGCCAGCCGCTGCAGCGTGTAATATCCGTAGGTCTTCTTCTCCTCCGCCAGGCCCTGCCCGGACAGATCCGCCACGTAGATCCTTCTCGCCCCATTCCGGTAAGCCTGATGGATAGTCCGCCTTAAGACTCCCTCCGCCTCTTCTTTCTGACAGCGGTACAGGAGGATAGCGGCTGTACCGGACTCTTTGATCGCCGCCTGATAGACGCGGTAGCTCCAGTATTTATTTTCTCCGCCGCCCCATTCCGGAAGCTCTTTTTCATATTCCAGGCTTACCAGGGTCAGACCCTTTGCCGGCGCCGTCTGGCCTGCCAGCTGGCGGTCTTTGCCGTCCAGGATCTCTTCCACATGTTCCGGCGGATACACACCCATGCCCACCTTCATCAGTGTTCCGGCAATGATCCGGACCATATTGTAAAGGAATCCGCTTCCGCTGATCCTCATGATGATCATATCGTTCTCGTCCTTATGAAGCGTCAGGCTGTAAATAGTCCTTACCGTTTCCTCCGCCTGGCTTTTCACTGTGCAGAAGCTTTTAAAATCGTGTTCTCCGATCAGATACCCGGCCGCCTGCTGCATTTTTTCCAGATCCAGATCAAAATAACAAAAATGGGAATACAGCCGCAGCACCGGCATATCGATCTTTCTGTTTAATATCCTGTACTCATAAGTTTTTATACAGTTCTGTTTCCTGGGATGCCAGTCCAGAGGCACTTCCTCAGAGCTTTGAACGCGGACGTCCTCCGGCAGCCTCTGGTTCAGAGCGAAACAGATCTTATCCGCCGGCATGCGGTTTTCCGTGTCAAATACGGCCACATTTCCCATGGCATGCACGCCGGAATCCGTTCGGCTGGCCCCCGTAACAGCAACAGGCTCTTTCAGAAGGTCTGAAAGAGCTTTGTTTAATACTTCTTCAATTGTCACGCCGTTGGGCTGAAGCTGCCAGCCGCAGTAATTTGTGCCGTCATAGGCAACTACCAGCTTTACTCGTTTCATATAAAATTCTTCCTTTTCTCTCCCGCCGTTCTAAAACGGGATCCACGGCAGCCATCTCGTTCCAACTACCGCTGCCAGATAAATAAACAGAGCCGCGTATCCCCATCTGTCTCTCGCTTTGTATTTCAGCGGCTTCATTTTTGTCCTGCCTTCGCCGCCCCGGTAGCATCTGGCTTCCATAGCCATGGCCAGATCCGTAGCGCGGCGGAAAGCCGAAATAAACAGCGGCACCAGAAGAGGGACCATGCTCTTCGCTCTCTGGATCAGGTTTCCGCTTTCAAAATCCGCGCCCCTTGCCATCTGAGCTTTCATGATCTTATCCGTCTCTTCCACCAGGATCGGTATAAACCTGAGGGCGATGGACATCATCATGGCGATCTCATGGACAGGGACTTTAACGATCTTTAAAAATCCCAGCCCCTTTTCCAGGCCGTCCGTCAGCTCGTTGGGCGTGGTCGTAAGGGTCATGACCGAAGAACCGATCACCAGATAGATCAGGCGGATCGCCATAAATACCGCCATCCGGATGCCTTCTTTTGTGATCTTTAAAAATCCCATCTGCCAGACCGTCTCGCCGCTGGTCAAAAACAGATTAAAGCTAACGCTGATCAGAAGCAAGATAAATACTGCCTTCAGCCCCCGGACCATAAAGGAGAACGGGACCCTGGAAAGGCGGATGACAGCGGCCAGAAAAACTGTGGCCAGAATATATGCCCAGAGATTTTCCGCAGCAAACAGGGAAATGATAAATATCATCGTCCCGAACAGCTTTGTCCTGGGATCCATCCGGTGCAGAACGGAATCTACCGGATAATATTGTCCAATCGTAATTTCTCTCAGCATGGCTTCTCCAATCTTTTTCCGTCTTTATATGTCCCCGGCTCCTTTCCAAGAAGCTTAAGGATCGCGTCTCTGGCCTCCTGGACCGTGATCAGATCGTCCGCGATCGGGATCCCCGCGTCCTTCAGCGCGTGGACAATATAGGTGATCTGCGGGGCCGCCAGGCCCATCTTCTCCAGTTCCTTATAATGATGGAATACTTTTCTTGGCGTATCGTCAAATACCTTTTCCCCATGGTTCATGACAACGATCCGATCCGCGTATTTCGCCATGTCCTCCATGCTGTGGGAAACCAGGATGATCGTCATCTTCTTCTGTTCATGGAGCTTTGCGATCTGGTCCAGGATCTCGTCCCTTCCCTTTGGATCAAGGCCTGCCGTAGGCTCGTCCAGGATCAGCACCTCCGGCTTCATGGCGAGCACCCCTGCGATCGCCACCCGTCTCTTTTCTCCGCCGGAAAGCTCAAAGGGCGACTGCTTATAATAAGATTCGTCCAGTCCGACCATAGTCAGGGCTTCTCTTGCCCGCTCTTCCACCTCTTCCTGGGGAAGCTTCTGGTTCTTCGGGCCAAAGCAGACGTCCGTAAACACATCTACCTCGAAGAGCTGATGCTCCGGATACTGGAAGACAAGGCCCACCTTGCCCCGCAGCGCCTTCATATCATAACCGTCCTGGTAAATATTTTCGCCATTATAGTAGATCTCGCCGCTGTCCGCCTTTAAAAGCCCGTTTAAATGCTGGATCAGCGTGGATTTTCCCGAACCGGTATGTCCGATCAGGCCGATAAACTGGCCGTCCTCGATCTCCAGATTCACATTTTTCAGGGCATACTGCTGAAATGCCGTGCCCTTTCCATATATATGCGTCAGATTTACAACTTTAATCCCCATGGTCACGCCTCTTTATTTTCCGCCGCTTCTGCCGGCTTATCATCAAGCCCCAGCTGCTCCTTCAGATACGGCACCAGCTGTTCCAAAAGTTCTTTTCTGCTTAAGATCCCCCGGCTTAAAGGCACGCCCGCCTCCGCCAGCTCGTCCGCCAGCTCCGTTACCTGCGGCACATCCAGACGGTACTGCTTCAGCTCCCTTACTCTGGAAAATATCTCCCTGGGAGTGCCGTCCATAACGATCCTGCCGTTATCCATGACGATCACACGGTCTGCATGGACAACCTCTTCCATATAATGAGTGATCAGAAGGACTGTGATCTTTTCCTTTCTGTTCAGCTCCCGGATCGTGCGGATCACTTCTTTTCTGCCGTTGGGATCCAGCATAGCCGTAGGCTCATCCAGAATGATACACCGCGGCTTCATAGCCATGACCCCGGCGATCGCCACTCTCTGTTTCTGGCCGCCGGAAAGCTTGTTTGGAGACTTCAGGCGATATGCCGTCATGCCTACCGCTTCCAGGCTTTCATCTACCCGCCTCCATATCTCGTCCGTAGGCACGCCCATATTTTCCGGGCCAAAGCCCACGTCCTCTTCTACAATATTGCCAATGATCTGATTGTCCGGATTCTGGAACACCATGCCCGCAGTCTTTCTGATATCCCAGATATGGCTCTCGTCGCTGGTGTCCATGCCGGAGATCCACACCGTGCCTTCCGTAGGCATGAGGATCCCGTTTACGTGCTTGGCAAAGGTAGATTTACCAGAACCATTGTGCCCAAGGATGGCCACAAAATCCCCTTCCTTAATATCCAGGGAAACATTGTCAATGGCGCGGTTTACTTCTTCCCCTTTGTCGTCTTCATCATGTTTTACATAATCAAAGATCAGCCTGGCAGCTTTTATTATTCCCATAAGCAGTTTTCCTTCTTTGTTATATGCTAATGATAACCGTTCTATATATGCTTCTCAATTTTAGATGAATTTGCTGTAACAGTCAAGTATATTCCTGCGAAATGAACATGCGGCAACAGTTCAGCCGTGCGCCAGGATATATGATAAAGAGCGTTACAAGCTTGCTTGTAAAAGCGATCTGACATATATCCTGGCATAGGGATGACATCCCAGGCTTCCCTCCAGCACAATCTGTGCTGGAGGGAAGAAGTACGGCTGAACTGATACATGCAGCTTACGGCGGCGTCTCCATATATGGAAGCAGCGCGGCCGGACTGCTATTTGCAATCCAGCCGCGCCTGTATATCATTTCTGTATATCGTCAATTCTTTTTCCACACTCCGTCAGGTCCCAGCACAAAGCTGTCAATAGTGGTATTGACTGCCATGGAACCGTCCTCCGGGTAAAAATAATAGTATCCGTCGCCGATCTTATACCAGCCGCTGACCCTTGCTCCGCTGGGATCCATATAATATTTCTTTCCATCCCCGCCAGTCACCCAGCCAGTTACAAGAGCCCCTTCCGGGCCGTTTGGATCCGGATTCATATAGTACACTTTCCCGCCGTCGTTCACCCAGCCGGTAAGCATGGCGCCCTCCGGTCCCTGTTCATTCTGAGACGGGTTCAGGTAATACCAGATGCCCTTGGATGTCTGCCAGCCCTTCAGCATATATCCGCTGGAATCGAAATAATACCACCTGTCGTTCCATTTCATCCAGCCGTCTTTCTCGTATGTACCGTCCGGATACCGGAAATACCATCCTGTGCCGTCCTTGATCCAGCCTACCTGTCCGTTGTAGCCGGAAGACGAACTGCCTGTATTGCCGCTTCCCTGTCCGCTCCCGTCAGAAACCCGGTCCGGGGAAATGTACTGCTCTTCGGACTCTGCCCATTCGCTGCTTTTTCCATATCTTTTATCGGCAGACCTGTCTGGTACTGCCCGCACTTTGAAGGAATAATCCCCTTCTTTTGTCATATACGGATAAAAGTCATAGGACGTGGCCCGCAGCTCCTCCACCTTTGTAACGATCGTACCTTCCCGGTAGAGATATACGTCATAATAGTCGCTTTCACTCTCTCCCGGCTCCCATTTTGCCCTTCCCAGCATATTAGGCTCCCAGTAAGCGTCGTCCGGTTCGTCATAGGTTCCTTCCACCGGATCCAGCTTGATCGTAAGGATCAGATCGCCGTCGTCCTTTTCCGCATCGATCAGGCTTCCGCCGCTGATAGTGATATTGCTGGAATTATAGGTCCCCCGAAAATAATAATCATCGTCGTCTGGAGTAAGCCACACTTCAAGTCTTGGCTGATCGCCTACCCGCAGGATCCTGCTCTCCGATGTGATCCAGTCCACATCAACGATCCGGTATCTGCTGGATGTGCTGTATACATAAACGCCTTCGTTATAGTCGGATGATGAATCCCCATAATCCAGTTCCGGCATCTCTTCCCCGATCTCCAGGTCTTCCGCCTTGATCTTGATGTTCACAGACGAAATCTTATGAGAAGCAGCGAAAGCGGGAATACACGTAGTGACGGCCATCGCTGAAGCAAGCAGCGCCGCCATGATCTTCTTATAACCGTTTTTCATTTCCTGTCCCTCCTCGCTATCCTGAAGTCTTACATTCCTTTTCCTCTTTTGTATGCTTTCATTATAGCGGCAGAGCTGTATACCCGTCAACTTACATTATTCTTTCGATTTTAGGAGGTTATTCCTATACGTTTTCCAGGCTTATCACGCAAACGACATGTCGCTTGACAGAGCTTTTACAGTAAAAAGCTCCGGCCGAAACCGAGATGAAAACCATCTGGCTGCGGTCGGAGCTTCTCATAAATCTTATACTAATTCAAGCAGCACTTCCATAGCTGCGTCGCCCTTACGCTGTCCGATCTTAACGATCCTTGTGTAACCGCCGTTGCGGTTAACGTACTTCGGAGCGATCTCATCAAATAACTTTCCTGGAAGATTTACTTTCTTTGTATTTTTCTTTCTTCCTGCTGCTTCCTTCGGAACTTCTGTTACGTCGTACAGAACCTTTAACATCTGTCTTCTGGCATGGAGTCTGGAAGGTCTGTCTTTCTTGATCTCCTTCTCTACTTCATCGTAAACAGTAACTTTCTTGCCGTCTACAACTTCTTTTACTCTCTTGCCGTCGGCATCCTTGCGGGCTACTTTAGCTGTTACCTTAACAGTATCGAAATTGTCTTTCTCCTTTACTGCTAAAGCGATAAGGCCTTCTGCAACCTTACGGATCTCTTTTGCTCTTGCTTCTGTTGTGATGATCTTGCCATTGTATAACAGAGCTGTTACCTGGCTTCTGATCAATGCTTTTCTCTGGCTGGAAGTCCTTCCCAGCTTTCTATATCCTGCCATGTTTGTTCCCTCCATTTGTGAAACACGCCGTCACGCTCATCGGTCTTACTGACGGGTGCGTAATAATATCTAAACCATAAAGCTCGTCGCTACTGCTCCTCGCTTGGGTTCAGCTGTAATCCGAGCTCTTTTAATTTTGCCAGTACCTCTTCCAGGGACTTGCGGCCCAGGTTGCGGACTTTCATCATATCTTCCGGAGTCCTGTTGCACAGTTCTTCCACTGTGTTGATCCCGGCGCGTTTGAGACAGTTATAAGAACGAACGGAAAGCTCCAGTTCGTCAATATTCATCTCCAGCACTTTTTCCTTCTCATTGTCTTCCTTCTCTACCATAACTTCTGCAGTCTTGGCATTTTCAGAAAGATCGATGAACAGGTTCAGATGCTCGCTCAGCACCTTTGCAGCAAGGCTTACAGCCTCGTCTGGATCCAGGGTGCCGTTGGTATATACGTCTAATGTAAGCTTGTCGTAGTCGGTGATCTGGCCGACACGGGTATTTTCAACAGAAAGGTTTACCCTCTCTACCGGCGTATAGATAGAGTCTACGGCGATCACGCCGATCGGGAGATCCTCGCTCTTGTTTTTCTCCGCGCTTACGTATCCGCGGCCTTTTGTGATCGTAAGTTCCATATAGAACTTGCTGTCAGCGCCGCCGCTTAATGTGGCGATAACCTGATCCGGATTCAGGATCTCAATGTCCGCATCCGCCTGGATATCAGCGCCAGTGATCACGCCCTCGCCTTCGAACTCGATATACGCGATCTTCGGCTCGTTGCTGTCACTGTTGTTTTTAATAGCTAAATTTTTGATGTTCATAATAATTTCAGTTACATCTTCCTTTACGCCAGGGATGGAACTGAACTCATGCAAAACGCCATCGATTTTCACTTGGCTGACTGCAGCGCCAGGCAGAGAGGAAAGCATGATCCTTCTCAGGGAATTTCCCAGCGTAGTACCATAACCTCTTTCCAGAGGCTCTACTACAAACCTGCCGTATCTCTTGTCTTCTGAGATTTCCGCAATCTCAATGTTTGGTTTTTCAAAATCGAACACTAATAAGCCCCTCCTTCTGGGAATTATGATCGAGGGTTATTTTGTACTCTGGAAAAAACTCTACAAGGAAGGCGCCTAAGGCTCGCCGCTTTAAGCCCCTTCCTCAGAAGATCCTATTATTTGGAGTACAACTCGACGATAAGCACTTCGTTTACAGGAACATCAATCTCGTCTCTTGTCGGCATTTCCTTTACAGTGCCGCGAAGGTTCTCCTGGTCAACTTCTAACCATGCCGGAACCATTCTTCCTGCTGTAACTTCCAGGATGTCTTTGTATCTCTGGGAAGATTTGAACTTCTCTTTGATCTCGATCACATCGCCTGCTTTAACCAGATAAGAAGGAATGTTTACACATTTACCGTTTACTAAAACGTGACGGTGGTCAACGATCTGTCTTGTCTCTTTTCTTGTACGTCCGAATCCCATGCGGAACAGTACGTTGTCAAGTCTTCTCTCCAGAAGGATCATAAGGTTTGTACCAACCATACCTTCCATTCTGGATGCTTTTGCGTAATAGTTACGGAATGGTTTCTCAAGCACTCCGTAAATGAATTTTGCTTTCTGCTTTTCTCTTAACTGAAGGCCGTATTCACTGATTTTTCTGTTTGCTCTTTTTAATTCTCTGTTTGATTTCTTGTCGATTCCTAAATAGATCGGATCAAGTCCAAGGGATCTGCATCTTTTAAGAACAGGAACTCTATCAACTGCCATTTTATTTCCTCCTAATTAGACTCTTCTACGTTTTGGTGGACGGCAACCGTTGTGTGGAACCGGTGTCACGTCTCTGATACTTGTTACCTCTAAGCCGCATGCCTGAAGTGCACGGATAGCTGCCTCACGGCCTGAGCCTGGGCCCTTAACCATAACGTCTACGGATTTTAATCCATGAATGAGAGCTGCCTTAGTTGCAGTTTCTGCCGCCATCTGAGCTGCATATGGAGTAGATTTCCTTGAACCTCTAAATCCCAGACCGCCTGCACTTGCCCATGATAAAGCATTTCCCTGTACATCTGTTAATGTAACGATCGTGTTATTAAAAGATGACTGGATGTGCGCCTGTCCGCGTTCAACGTTTTTCTTTACACGCTTTTTTGTCACTTTTTTGCCAGTGGACACTTTTTTAGCCATTTTAAACTAACCTACTTTCTCTGAATTACTCGAATCGCTGTTTCCTGTTTTTAAAACATGCAACGTGATTCTTTACCTCTTGTTTCTAATGATTATTTCTTCTTGTTTGCTACAGTCTTTCTCGGACCCTTACGAGTTCTTGCGTTGGTCTTTGTCTTCTGTCCGCGAACAGGAAGGCTTCTTCTGTGACGGATTCCGCGGTAGCATCCGATCTCCTGAAGTCTCTTGATGTTCATCGCGATCTCTCTGCGCAGGTCACCTTCTACTACCTGAGTGTCAGCGATCACTGCAGAAATCCTCTTTACTTCATCGTCGGTCAAATCCTTAACGCGTGTATCAGGATTTACGCCCGCTTCTGCAAGAATTCTGTTTGAGCTTGAACGGCCAATGCCATAGATGTAGGTCAAGCCGATCTCAACACGTTTTTCTCTTGGTAAATCAACACCTGAAATACGAGCCATTTGTGTAGTACACCTCCATTAATAATTAGTAAATCTTAACCTTGTCTCTGTTTGTGCTTCGGGTTTTCGCAGATTACTCTGATACTGCCTTTACGCTTAATGATTTTGCATTTTTCGCAAATCGGTTTTACTGATGATCTAACCTTCACAGCAATTCTCCTTTCTTTGATTCCTGATCCTGCAGGCTTCAAACGCAGCCGTGAGTGTCATACGTCTGCCTCCGCATGCGATCAGGCATATCATCCAGCTGAACTTGCTTTTGGGCAAAGTTCACCCACCATTCAACAAAGTCGCTTCAGCATTATAACACTTATTTCCTTATTATGCAAGCGTTTTTTTACTTATCTCTCCAGATAATTCTTCCTTTGGACAGATCGTAAGGAGACATTTCGATGGTCACTTTATCGCCGGGAAGGATACGGATATAATTCATGCGGAGTTTTCCGCTGATATGCGCCAGCACCTGATGGCCGTTTTCCAGTTCAACCTGGAACATGGCGTTTGGAAGCTTTTCAACAACAGTTCCTTCAATTTCAATAACGTCAGCCTTTGACATGCATTTTCCTCCTAACAATTTCACCGGTCCTCATGCCGGGAACCTATAACTTGATTTTCTCTTTTGAAACATCTGATAAATGTTTTGATCTCGGCGTCGTATACCGGACGGCCTTCCCGCAGCTTTTCGAAGATCTCATCTTGTTTTACGAAAATAAGCTGCGCATGCTTTTTCTTTTTCCTTTTCGGCTTTGCCGCGGTGCGGTATCTGCCGTCTGCCAGATAAAGGTATTCTCCCTCCCCGCCTAATATGACGAAAAGCTCTCCCTTATCGCGGCCGGCCAGGCTCCTGGCCAGACAGCCAAGGATCTTTTCTCTCTCCGCTTCTTTCCAGTGAAAGTTTTCTTTCATGCCGCACCTCTATTTCGCCAGAGAAAGGATCTCCGGTTCGCCGTCAGTGATCAAAACCGTGTTCTCATAATGGGCGGAAAGGGAACCGTCTTCTGTGACTACGGTCCAGTCGTCGTCCAGGCAGACCACGTCGTAGCGGCCCGCGTTGATCATAGGCTCGATCGCCAGCGTCATGCCGGCCTGAAGCTTTATCCCTTTCCTTTTCTGGGAAAAGTTGGGGATCTCCGGGTCTTCGTGCATCTCTGTGCCGATCCCATGTCCCACAAGGTCGCGGACGACTCCGAAGCCGAATTTTTCCGCATAAGCCTGAATTGCAGAGGAAATGTCATTTAAATGATTTCCAGCTTTTGCATATTTAATCCCTTCAAAGAAGGATTGTTCTGTTACTTTGATCAGTTTTTCCGCTTCCGGGCTGATCGCTCCGATACCGTAGGTCCTGGCCGCGTCCGACTGATAGCCCTTATAGATCACTCCTGTATCCAGGCTTACGATATCGCCCTCTTTAAGGAGCCTGCCCTTCTTAGGTATCCCGTGCACCACTTCGTCGTTGATGGAAACGCATACGGATGCGGGAAAGCCCTGATAATTCTTAAAGGACGGAATACAGCCGTAGCCTCTGATGATCCTTTCGCATATCTTATCGATCTCCCAGGTCGATATACCCGGCTTTAATACTTCTTTTAATTCCTCATGAGTGGCGGCGAGGATTTTCCCCGCCTCCCTCATCAGTTCAATTTCCCTTTCGGATTTAATTGATACCGCCATTCCTATTCTCCTAAGATTGCCACAATGTCCTGGAAAACAACGTCCAGATCCTTTGTACCATCTACTTCTGCAAGGCAGCCTTCGTTCTTATAGTAATCGATCAGCGGCTGCGTCTGCTCATGGTAAACAGTAAGACGTTTCTGCACGGTTTCCGGCTTATCGTCGTCGCGCAGGACAAGTTTTTCTCCGCAGGTATCGCAGATGCCTTCGGTCTTCGGCGCGTTGTATTTGATATGATAGGTCGCGCCGCACTTTAAGCAGGCTCTTCTTCCTGACATTCTGGTTACGATCGCTTCGTCCGGCACGTCTACGTTGATCGCGTAATCGATCTTGTCTCCCAGGTCCGCAAGGGCCTTTGTCAGGCTCTCTGCCTGTGGAATCGTCCTTGGGAAGCCGTCCAGTACATATCCGTTTTTGCAGTCGTCCTCTTTGATCCTGTCCATCAGCATGCCGATGGTGATCTCGTCCGGAACCAGCTGTCCCTGATCCATGAAAGCCTTTGCCTTCATACCCAGTTCTGTTCCGCCTTTGATGTTGGCTCTGAAGATATCTCCTGTGGAGATGTGAGGAATCTGATATTTCTCAGCGATCTTCTTTGCCTGAGTTCCCTTGCCTGCGCCTGGAGCTCCTAACATAATGATCTTCATGGTGAGAATACCCCCTTCTGTTTTTATCATTAAAGACCAAAAGAAACACGCCCTGCGTGTTTCTTCCAGTAATTAATCATTTAAAAAGCCTTTATAATTACGAACCAGCATCTGAGATTCGATCGCTTTCAGAGTTTCCAGAGTAACTGATACGATAATGATCAGAGACGTTCCGCCGAAGGAAAGATTTCCCACGTTGAACAATCCGGAAACCATGATCGGGATGATACATACGATCGTCAGACCTACTGCTCCAATAAATACCAGATAATTTAAAAGGTTATTTAAATAATCAGATGTTGGTTTTCCTGGACGGATCCCCGGTATGAAACCACCCTGCTTTTTCATGTTATTTGCCACTTCCAGCGGATTGAAAGTAATAGACGTATAGAAATACGCGAATACGATGATAAGCGCAATATATATGACTAAACCGATCGAATACAATGGCTGGCTGGGATTAAACCATGCGGAAGAGTTCAGCATCATGATGATCTTTCCGCCGATACTGCTGTAATCCACCTGTAAAAACTGAGCGATAATAACAGGAAATGACATGATGGATGACGCGAAGATAACCGGAATAACACCTGCTGTATTTACTTTTAACGGGATGTGGGTGGACTGTCCTCCCACCATCCTGCGGCCCTGCATTTTCTTTGAATACTGTACAGGGATCCTTCGTTCTGCATCCTGAAGTACGATAACGAATACGACAACCGCAACGACTACTGCAATGATGATCAATGCGTATGTTACCTGGAAGGCCACGATACGGCCGCTGATAAATACGGTATACAGCATATTCACATCTTCCGGAAGGCTGGAAATAATATTAAACAGCAGGACGATGGAAATACCGTTTCCAACGCCGTTCTGCGTGATCCGTTCGCCGATCCACATCAGAAGCGCGCTTCCTGCGGTCATAGTAGACACGGCCACGATGATCAGGCCGGCTTTTCCAAGACCTGTCTGCTCATTGAAATTGATCAGAAGGCCTGAACTTCCGAATCCAATAGACATTGCTGTTGACTGGATCAGAGCAAGAGCAACGGTGAGATAACGGGTATACTCGATGATCTTCTTTCTTCCGTCCTCTCCTTCTTTCTGCATTTCCTCAAGTTTGGGGATCGCGATCGTAAGGAGCTGGATGATGATGGAAGAAGTAATATACGGAGTAATGCTCAGCGCGAAAATAGACATATTGGTGAAGGAACCGCCTGTCATCGCGTTGAAGAAGTTAAATGCATCGCCCTCGTGCTGCTCGAAAAAGTTTCTGATAAATGACGGGTCGACACCCGGTATTGGCAGCTGTGAGCCAAACCGGATGACGACGAGCATCATAAAAATGTAAATAAGCTTTTTTCTAAGATCCGGAATTTTAAACGCATTCTGGATGGTTTTTAACATATTAGATCACCTCGCAGGTTCCGCCTAATGCTTCAATCTTAGCCTTAGCTCCTTCACTAAAAGCGTTAACTTTTACGTTCAGTTTTTTGGTTAACTCTCCGTCTCCAAGAATCTTAACGCCGTCGCGCGGATTCTTGATAACGCCGGCTTCGATCAAAGTCTCGACAGTAACTACTGCGTCGTTGTCAAATCTTTCGAGAGCGCTTACGTTGATGCTAACGATCTCTTTTGTATTTCTATTTGTAAATCCTCTCTTCGGGATACGTCTGTATAATGGCATCTGGCCGCCTTCAAAACCTGGTCTTGGTGCGCCGGAACGTGCTTTCTGTCCTTTATGTCCCTTACCAGCTGTCTTGCCGTTGCCTGAGCCATGGCCGCGTCCTCTTCTGAAGTTATCGCTGTGCTTAGAGCCTTCAGCAGGCCTTAAATTGGATAAATCCATTGATTGCACCTCCTTGCTGATGGATGATTAGATTTCTTCTACCTTTACTAAATGCCTTACTTTCTGGATCATGCCTCTTACAGCATCGTTGTCAGGCATTTCAACTGTCTTGTAAAGCTTCTTTAAGCCTAAAGCTTCTACAGTTGCCCTCTGTTTCGGAATAGCACCGATTGGAGATTTAACTAATGTGATTTTTAACTTATCTGCCATTTTGTTCTCCTCCTTAGCCTAAAATCTCTTCAACAGATTTGCCGCGAAGTCTTGCAACTTCTTCTGGAGTCTTCATAGCGCATAAGCCCTGAAGGGTAGCCAGAACGACATTTGTCTTATTGTTGGAGCCAAGGGATTTTGTACGGATATTCTTAACGCCTGCAAGTTCCAGTACGCTACGTGCCGGACCGCCTGCGATGATACCAGTACCTTCTGGAGCTCTCTTTAATAATACAGTAGCGCTTCCGAATTTTCCGATGAAATCGTGCGGTACGCTGTTATTATCATCTAACGGGATCTCTACCAGGCTCTTGGTTGCAGCTTCACGTCCCTTGCGGATCGCTTCCGGAACTTCACCTGCTTTGCCCAGGCCTGCGCCTACATGGCCATTGCCATCGCCTACAACTACTAAAGCGGAGAATCTCATGGTACGTCCACCTTTAACAGTCTTAGATACGCGCTTAATGGCAACGACTCTGTCATTTAATTCTAACTGACTTGCGTCGATAATTGTACGTTTCATGCTGTCTTCTCCTCTCTATTAGAATACCAGTCCAGCTTCTCTGGCAGCGTCTGCCAGCGCTTTAACTTTGCCGTGATATACAAATCCGCCTCTGTCAAAAACAACAGTGCTGATGCCCTTTTCCAGAGCTCTCTTAGCGATCAATGTGCCGATATATGCTGCGGCTTCTACGTTATCTGTATACTGTAATTCTTCTTTTACTGCCTTTTCCACTGTTGAAGCAGCGACTAAAGTATGACCAACTGTATCGTCAATAATCTGAGCATACATATGATTATTACTTCTGAAGACTGCTAAACGAGGTCTTTCTGCAGTACCAGCAAAACGATTACGTAATCTAGCGTGTTTTTTAACGCGAACTTCGCTTCTTGACTGTTTACTAACCATCTTTACACTCTCCTTAATTATTTCTTACCAGTCTTACCAACTTTACGTCTGATAACTTCATCAGCATACTTGATACCTTTGCCCTTATATGGCTCAGGTCTTCTCTTGTCTCTGATCTCAGCAGCATACTGGCCGACTTTCTCTTTACTGATACCTTTAACCGTGATCTTGTTCTGTCCGTCAAGTACAGTCTCGATTCCTTCCGGATCTTCCATATCGACCGGATGAGAATAACCAAGGTGAAGTGTCAGCTTCTTTCCCTGTTTCTGCGCTCTGTAACCAACGCCGTTGATCTCCAGAACTTTTTCATAACCCTCGGTTACACCGTGGATCATGTTGTTGATCAATGTTCTTGTAAGACCATGTAAAGATTTCATCTTCTTTAAATCATTTGGTCTTGTTACTACGATATGACCATCTTCTTCTTTGATCGTCATCTCTGCCGGTAATACTCTTTCCAGAGTTCCCTTCGGCCCTTTTACAGTCACCTTATTGCCTTCTTCGATCGTAACAGTTACGCCTGCCGGGATCGCTACTGGCATTCTTCCAATACGTGACATGTCTTCTACCTCCTACTTAGATTTTCGGAAAGGACGTCTGCGTCCCTTCTGTTTTCAGTGTTTCTATATTCATGTTGATTAACATGCAATGGGATGGCGCTTAGAGGCCGGAGCCGCTAAACGCTAGAATTATATACGGGTATGTTCACTCGACGGGTACGATACTCCTCGCTTTCCTCGGAGTATCCGCTTTCACACCAGGCTCGAAAAGGCCTCGCCAGGTGTTCAATGCGTTGTTAAGGCTCGTGAACGACCTCGCGCTAAGTTCACACTTCGCCTTACGGCTCGTGCTCACTAAGCTGCTTTACGGGTATGTTCACTCGACTAAACTCGTCCTTCGCCTGATGGCTCGGACTTGTTAAGGCTCGTGAACGACCTCGCGCTAAGTTCACACTTCGCCTTACGGCTCGTGTTCACTAAGCTGCTTTCGGTCACCAAACGAATGCGAGAACTTCTCCGCCTACGCCGAGTTTTCTTGCTTCTTTGTCAGTGATAACGCCCTGGTTTGTGGAAACGATAGCGATTCCTAAGCCGCCAAGTACCTTTGGCATATCCTGGCTGTTTGCGTATACACGTAAGCCTGGCTTGGAAATCCTCTTGATTCCGGAGATGATCTTTTCGTTTTTGTCTTTGCCATATTTCAAAGCGATACGGATGGTCTGGAAACCGCCGTCATCTACAAGATCATACTTTTTGATATATCCTTCTTTTACTAAAATATCTGCAATCGCTAATTTCATCTTGGAAGAAGGTACGTCTACTGTATCATGTTTTGCAGTGTTTGCATTACGGATTCTCGTAAGCATATCTGCAATTGGATCGCTCATTGTCATTTCGAGATTGCCTCCTTTTCTTGTCTTGGTTCTATACTTGTGCTCCCCATCCGGGGACGATAAACGGGTATATTCACTTAGCCCTATATACGGGAAGATACATCCTCGCTTCGCTCGGAGTATCCGCTTTCACACCAGGCTCGAAAAGACCTCGCCAGGTGTTCAATGCGTCGTTAAGGCTCGTGAACGACCTCGCGCTAAGTTCGCCCTTCGCCTCGCGGCTTGCGCTCACTAAGCTGCTTTACGGGTATGTTCACTCGACTAAACTCGTCCTTCGCCTGACGGCTCGGACTTGTTAAGGCTCGTGAACGACCTCGCGCTAAGTTCGCCCTTCGCCTGACGGCTCGCGCTCACTAAGCTGCTTTCGGTCACCAGCTTGCTTTCTTTACGCCTGGGATCTGACCTTTGTATGCCAGTTCACGGAAGCAGATACGGCAGATGCCGTATTTTCTCAAATATGCATGTGGACGGCCACAAATTCTGCAACGGTTATATTCTCTAGTGGAGAATTTCGGATTGCGCTGCTGCTTTACTTTCATTGAAGTCTTAGCCATTGATAAATCCTCCTAATTATTTTGAAAATGGCATATTGAATAATGTCAAAAGTTCACGTGCTTCTTCATCTGTCTTGGCTGTTGTAACGAAGATGATGTCCATACCTCTTACTTTGTCAACCTTATCATATTCAATTTCCGGGAAGATCAGCTGCTCTTTGATACCAAGAGCGTAGTTGCCTCTGCCGTCAAATGCGTTTGGATTAACGCCCCTGAAGTCACGTACACGCGGAAGCGCCAGGTTGATAAGACGGTCAGCAAACTCATACATCTTTTCGCCGCGCAGAGTTACCTTGCATCCAATGGCCATGCCTTCCCTGAT
>DWZA01000076.1 GCA_019118365.1 Candidatus Lachnoclostridium stercoravium
TTATCCATTACATTTGAAATAAGAGAACCCCGAAAGGGGACGGAAACTAATCTGCCGGTTTGCGCTTTCCCTCTTCCCAGTTTTCAATTAAAAATAAGAGAACTCCGGAAGGGGACGGAAACGTTCTTCGACGCTGTAAACGTCGTAGATTTTGATTTAAAATAAGAGAACCCCGGAAGGGGACAGAAACGTGACAACCGTTTGTTCCTGGGATTACTTCTGATTTGAAATAAGAGGGCCCCGAAAGGGGATGCGGTATTTCTTGGCGTTTTTGCTTTAACATTTGGTATGAGGGAACCCCGACAGGGGACGGGAAAAACCGATGCTCAGACCTCATAAGTTACTGTTCGGTACTCATTTGAAATAGGAAAGCCCCGGAAGGGGACGGAAATCAGTGCTTGACACTGAAATCACAGGCGGATTTGGATTTGAAACAGGCTATAGTCACCAAATTTCTAATTGTTTGCGATTGAATTATTTGATATAATCGAAATCAGGTAATCCTTGAAAAGGGACGGAAACCGAGAAAGCGCATATTGTCCGGCATTCGTTGTAAATTTGAAATAGAAACCCCGCCAGGGGACTGATGTTTAAACTAGGGGGGGATGGCAATGAGCCTGTTGTATGTGAACGAAGACGGCACATTGATCGGGATAGATGGCAATCGTTTAGCCGTTAAATATTCCGACGGCCTTTTGCGCTCTGTTCCGATCGAGACGGTGGACAGCATTACTATTCTAGGCCAGGCGCAGCTGACGACCCAGTGTATTCGAACGTGTCTGGAACGAGGTATTCCTGTAGCGTTTTTTCAAAGGGCGGGCGATATTTCGGCCATCTTCATTCTACAGGCCATGTGGATGCCGCGCTTCAGAGAAAGCAGAGCTTCCTGTACGACAGGGATTTTGCTTTTCGCCTTTCGAAACGGCTGATCAGCGCGAAGATGAAAAATCAGATCGTGGTTTTAAGACGGTATGAAAAAAGTACCGGGAGCGATGTTTCCAGACAGATAAGAATGATGGGGATTTGTCTCCATAAGACGGACAGCTGTGTGACCCCTTCAGAATTGATGGGATTCGAAGGACAGGGAGCCAAGGCGTATTTTGAAGGTCTGGCAGAAGTGGTGGAGGAAGAGTTCCGGTTTCAGGGGAGATCGAGAAGGCCGCCGCTGGATGAATTTAACTCAATGATCAGCCTTGGCTATTCGATCCTGATGAACGAGATTTACGCTGTTCTGGAGATTAAAGGTTTGAATCCGTATTTCGGATTTCTTCACAGGGATAAGGAGAAGCACCCGACGTTAGCCAGCGACCTGATGGAGGAGTGGCGGGCAGTGATCGTTGATTCTACAGTGATGAGCCTGATCAACGGCCATGAGATCCAGAAAGAAGATTTTATTATCAACAGAGACGAGCCAGGCTGTTTCCTGACGAGAAATGGACTGAAGATATTTCTTAATAAATTGAATAACAAGCTTCAGACCAAGACGAAATACCTGAATTATGTGGATTACCCGGTGACGTTCCGCCAGGGGATCGTTCTTCAGACAGAAGCGTTGGTGAAGGCGATCACCGCGGAAGATGATTCTTTATATAGGCCGATCGTGATAAGATAGTATGGAGACAGAAAGAGAAAATTATTTTTTGACATTCCGGACAGCGCGGAGAGCGATAAGGTATTTGTCCTTATCATTTACGACATTATAGAAAATAAGAAACGGGTGAAGCTTGCGAAGCTGCCCCAGGGCTATGGCTTCCGCATTCAAAAATCCGCCTTTGAAGCGGTGATCACAAAAAAGAAGTATAAAAAACTGCTGAAAGAGCTTGCGCCCTTTGGGAATGCCGAGGACAGCGTCCGGGTATATAAGATCATCGGGAAGGGGCAGATAACGAATATAGGAAAACCCTTAGAGAATGAACAGGAAGAGATCATACTGATATAGGTTGCCGCCAGAGTGTATTCCCCGCCAGGGGACGGCGATTTTGTCAGTCTACCACTTAAAATCACCTTGTTCATATGAATCCGGTAAAACGTGCTGCAGACATGTTTTCCGGATATTCTATACGAAAATCCCCGTCAGGGGACGGGTAAAAGAGGCAATTTTTAAGAAAAGTACAGAGCAGGTGATATATGATGATGTTGGGGCAAAGGCATTTTGCCCCTTACTATCTTAACAAGATAAGGAGCCGGAACATGAACGATACCATATTGTTTTCCCCAATAGGCGGAACGGATCCCATTTCCATGAATAACTGTCATGACGGAGCGATGCTCCACATTTGCAGAGTATATAAGCCGACGAAGATATTCCTGTACATGTCCCAGGAGATGCTGAAGAATCAGGAGGCTGACGACCGGTACCGATATGCATTGGGAAAGCTTTTTGAACTGCAGGGGAGAAAGGACGTGAAGATCATCCAGATCGAGAGGCCGGAACTTCAAAAGGTTCACGAATTTGACTTTTTTTATCAGGATTTTCGGGAGATCATAGAGCAGATCATGGCGGGAATGGATGAGACAGACCGGCTTCTGATCAATATTTCCTCCGGGACGCCGGCTATGAAGAGCGGGCTGCTGGTTTTACAGACGCTGGGAGAATTTCCGGCCGTGACGGTTCAGGTGGCGACGCCGGAAGAGAAGATGAACGAACATACGCATATCGGATATGATATAGAACTTTTGTGGGAACTGGACGAAGACAACGATCCGAACTTTAAAAACCGCTGCCAGGAAGTCCATTGTCCGACGCTTTCTAAGATCAAAAATGAGGAGATCATCAAAAAACATATCGCCGTCTATGATTATCAGGCGGCAGCGGCAGTGGCGGAGACGATGAAGCCGGAGGACACGGAAAAATATCTGGGCCTGCTGAAGATGGCGGCTGCCAGGATCCTTCTTGATTTTCCGGCAGTGGATCAATGGATCAGGGAAACGGGCTTCGACTGCCTGCCGGTAAAAGCGGGAAACAGCAGGAAATATTTTGAATACGCCCTGAATTTAAGCATCAAGCTGAAACGCGGGGAATATACAGATTTTATCCGGGGGATCACTCCTATCATCGTTGATCTTTTTGAGATCGCCCTGAAAAAGCAGTGTCGGATCGACGTTAGAGATTATACGAGAAAAAAAGACGGGATCAGCATTTGGGACAGAAGCAAGCTAAATGGAACAAAAGTAGGTCAGGTCCTGGACGGCAATTATGCGGAAGGTTTGCGCAGCGGCCCTGTCTATTCGGATCATATCCGGCTTCTGATCGCGGAATATTCTCAGGATGCGCAGATGAAGAAGCTGGCGGATGAACTGCGGGACGTGGAAAAGGCGATCCGCAACCGGGCCGCTCATGAGATCGTTTCCATCACGGACGAAAAGATCAAAGAACTCACAGGCTTTACCGGAAAACAGATCATGGACAAACTGATCCGTTTCTTCGTATATACGGGGATGGGGATCACAGCGGACAGCTGGAAATCTTACGACCGGTTAAACCAGAAGATACTTTCTGCTATGATGTAGATGTCCATTCGATGGGAAAACAGGTGCAAAAGCATACCGCAGGGCGCTTTGCGTATAAGCAAGCTTAGCGCCTGTTTTGCTCCTGTTTTCCCGCCGTCCGGAACTGCTGCAAAAATTCACGGAATTTTCACAGCTATTTTTGAAATGAAGGTCTATAATAGGTAAACGGAAGGGGGGGGGTATGAGAAAACCTCCCTTCCGTGTTTTGCCTGTAAATTTTTTGTTAAAAAGATCGGAAATGGATTTTTACGGATCTATTTCGCATGAAAATAATTTGTAAAAAATGTAGAAAAAAACAAAAAAATATGGTACAAAACCGTGAAAAGTGTGATTGTTTTTGTAAAAAAACAATATTATAATAAAAAACAATTTCTACACACAATAAAGTGTGATAATTTTAGACATGATATATCAAAAAAACAATAGAGAAAGCGAGGTCGGTGAGCAATGGAAGGCTTGGTTGATTCCTTGATGGAAGAGATGAACTGCAATGTGGCGTTTACCATTCCTATATTCGGCGGGATCGATGTGCTGGAATCTGTGGCGGTCACCTGGATCGTCATGGCAGTGATCATGATCGTTTCCCTGATCCTGGTCCAGGGGCTGAAGTTCCGCAAGATCCGGGGCAAACAGGCGGCTCTGGAAAGCGGCATATCCTTCCTTTACGATTTCTTTGAAGATCTTCTGGGAAAGGACGGGCGGGCGTATATCCCGTATCTGATCACGGTGATCATCTATATCGGCTTCTCCAATATGGTCGGTCTCTTCGGATTTAAGCCGCCGACAAAGGATATGAACGTGACCGTTACCCTGGCTGTGATGAGCATTATCCTGGTGGAGATCGCAGGCGTGAGAAAAAAAGGCGTGAAGAAATGGCTGAAGAGCTTTGCGGAGCCGGTGCCGATCGTTACGCCTATCAATATCCTGGAGCTTTTCATCCGACCGCTGTCCTTGTGTATGCGGTTGTTTGGAAACATCCTTGGCGCGGTGGTAGTTATGGCGCTGATCAAGTATCTGCTTCCGGTGCTGGTGCCGCTGCCCTTCAGTTTTTATTTCGATATATTTGATGGGATCATACAGGCCTATGTGTTTGTATTCCTCACATCATTATATATAAAAGAAGCAATAGAGTAAGGTAGAAAGAAAAGGAGATAAAAGTTATGTCAGGATTAGTCGCAATCGGCGCTGCAATCGCAGCAGTAACAGGAATCGGAGCAGGAATTGGTATCGGTCTGGCTACCTGCAAGGCAGTAGAATCCATCGCAAGACAGCCGGAAGCTGACGGAAAGATCACAAAAGCACTTCTTTTAGGCTGCGCTCTGGCTGAGGCAACCGCTATTTACGGATTTGTTATCGCTCTTCTGATCATTCTGTTCCTCGGTTAATCAAGTAGAAAGGCATTTGGCTTATGTTAAGGATCGATTTTTGGAATATCGTCTTTACGCTGATCAATATCCTGGTGCTTTATGCATTTATGCGCCATTTTCTCATCGGCCCGGTTCGAAAGATCATCGAAGACCGGAAGAACACGATCGAAAATGATCTGGACGGAGCTGCTGCAGCGAAAAAGGACGCGGTCCAGATGAAGCAGCAGTATGAAGCGTCCATGAAAGAAGCAAAGGCGAACGCGGCCGTTATCATGGAAGACGCCAGGGCAAAGGCGAAAAAGGAATATGACCAGATCCTGGCCCAGGCAAAGGAAGATGCGGACCGGAAATTAAAAGAGGCGGAAAAGACGATCGCCATGGAAAGAAAAGAAGCGATGGACTCCCTGTCCTCTTCAGTGGCAGGTCTTGCCATGACCGCTGCGGCAAAGCTGTTAGCCGAGCAGAGCGGCCCGGAAAGGGACAGATCCGTATACGATTCCTTCTTGAAGAAAGCAGGTGAAGGAAAATAATGACAGATCAGGCCAGGCTTTATGGGACTGTATTATATCAGCTGTCCATTCCTGAAAAAATGGCGGAGGAAGCAGAAAAAATCTTCGAAACGCCGGAGCTTATGATATGTCTGACCAGCCCTGCAGTTTCCAGAGACAAAAAACACAGGATCATAGAAAAGATCTTTCAGAAACCTGCCTTTTCCGACGTGATGATCCGTTTTTTAAAAAAAGCGTGCGACGGGGAATGCATCGGGCAGCTGGCAGATATCGTTCAGGTGTGCAGAGATCTGAGGATGCAGTCGGAAAAGATCCTGAAAGCGGAGCTGGATTATGTGACGCCGCCGGATGAGGCTCAGATGGAGGGTATCAAAGAATTTCTCTGCCATACCTTTGAAGCGGAAGACGTACAGCTTACGATGAAAGAATCTCCCCAGCTTTTAGGAGGCTTTGTCCTGAAGGCGAAGGATGTGGAATACGACTACAGCCTGAAAGGGCAGCTGAAACGGCTGACCGAAGCTGTGGTAGGATAGGAGTGTTGATATGAGCGCAATCAGTTCTCAGGAGATCATCTCCATAATCAAAAGCGAGATCGAAGATTACGACGAGCAGGTAGGAAAAGCAAGAGAAACAGGCTCCGTCATCTCCGTGGGCGACGGGATCGCCATTATTTACGGAATTGATCACGCCATGTATGGAGAGATCGTGATATTTGACAACGGTGTCAAGGGCATGGTCCAGGACATCCGTAAAAATGAAATCGGCTGTATCCTTTTTGGAAAGGATACGGGAGTGTCCCAGGGGACAAAAGTAGTCCGCACCCATAAGAGAGCGGGCGTTCCTGTGGGCGAGAGCTTCCTTGGAAGGGTCGTGAACGCTCTGGGAGAGCCGATCGACGGACTGGGAGCTATTAAAGAAGACGACTACCGGCCGGTAGAAGAAGACGCGCCGGGTATTGTGGACAGGCGGTCTGTCAGCGTGCCTCTGGAGACGGGAATCCTTTCTATCGATTCCATGTTCCCTATCGGAAGAGGCCAGCGAGAGCTGATCATCGGAGACAGGCAGACCGGAAAGACGTCCATCGCTATTGATACGATCTTAAATCAAAAAGGAAAAGACGTGATCTGTATCTACGTGGCTATCGGCCAGAAAGCCTCTACAGTGGCCAAGCTGGTCAATTCCCTGAAGAAAAACGGGGCCATGGAATACACCATCGTTTTATCCTCGACCGCAAGTGACTCTGCCCCGCTTCAGTACATTGCGCCTTATGCAGGTACGGCTATGGCAGAATATTTTATGCACCAGGGAAAGGACGTGCTGATCGTTTACGACGATCTGTCCAAACACGCGGTGGCTTACCGGGCGCTTTCCCTGCTGCTGGAGCGTTCTCCAGGACGTGAAGCATATCCTGGCGACGTATTTTACCTTCATTCCCGTCTGCTGGAGCGTTCCAGCCGCCTTTCCGACGCCCTGGGAGGAGGTTCGATCACAGCCCTGCCGATCATTGAGACGCAGGCGGGAGACGTTTCCGCCTATATCCCGACGAACGTTATTTCTATCACAGACGGACAGATCTTTTTGGAGAGCGACCTGTTCTTCGCCGGCCAGCGTCCGGCGGTAAACGTAGGTCTTTCCGTATCCCGTGTAGGCGGCGCGGCTCAGACGAAAGCCATGAAGAAGGCAAGCGGAAGCATCCGTATCGACCTGGCTCAGTACCGGGAGATGGAAGTCTTCACTCAGTTCAGTTCTGATCTGGACGACGAGACAAAGGAACAGCTGGCCTATGGAAAGCGGCTGATGGAACTGTTAAAGCAGCCTCTGGAGCATCCGTTAAGCCTTGCCGAGCAGGTGATCACCCTCTGTACGGCGACCCACCGGGTAATGCTTTCCGTAGATGTAAATAAGATCAAGACCTTCCAGATGAGCATGCTGGCATGGTTTAAAGATCAGCATCCGGAGATCGAAGAAGAGCTGGAAAAGACGAAGAGCCTGTCGGACGAACTGATCCAGAAGATCGTAGACGAGGCAAACGCCTATAAGGAGAATGTATGGCAAACGCAAGAGAAATCCTGAACCGCATGAGAAGCGTCCAGGATACGCAGAAGATCACCAATGCCATGTATCTGATCTCCTCCACCAAGCTGAAAAAGAGCAAAAAAATGCTGGAAGAGACAGAGCCTTATTTTTACACGATACAGAATATCATCCGAAGGATGCTGCGGCATATGCCGGAAATGGAACATCCTTATCTGGATTCCAGAGAGGAAGTAAAGGACGAAGACAGGACCCGCGGGCTGATCGTTGTCACCGGAGATAAGGGCATGGCTGGCGCGTATAATCACAATATTATAAAAGAAGCCCAGAAGTGGATGGAGGAGAATCCGAACCACCGCCTGTATACCGTAGGAGAAGTGGGACACCACTATTTTGTCTCCAAAGGCATGCCGGTAGAAGAGCAGTTCCATTATACGGTACAGAACCCCACCCAGCACAGGGCGAGGCTGATCTCGTCCACATTGATGGACGAGTATGAGAGAAGACAGCTGGACGAAGTGTGGATCCTTTACACGTATATGATCAACAGTATGAGCATGGAAGTGAGGATGGAGCGCCTTTTGCCGCTGAGAAAAGAAAGATTCAGCGCCAATCAGCTGCCTTCGGATATCCCGATGGAGGATTTTGAGATGCTTCCGTCTCCCCAGGCGGTCATGGATATGGCGGTACCGGAGTATATCACAGGATATATTTTCGGAGCCCTTGTAGAGGCGTTTTGCTGCGAACAGAACGCCAGGATGATGGCCATGCAGTCAGCCAGCGACAACGCGGCGGAGCTGATCAGCCAGCTGTCAGGAGAATACAACCGGGCCAGACAGGCGGCCATCACCCAGGAGATCACAGAAGTGATCGGCGGAGCGAAGGCCCAGAAGAAAAAACGGACATAAGGAGGAAGCCATGAGTAAAGGAAAAATCGTGCAGGTCATGGGGCCTGTAGTAGATGTGGCATTTAAAGATGGTGAGACTCTTCCACATATAAAAGACGCCCTGGTAGTCGACAACCAGGGAAAACGCTGCGTGATGGAGGTCGCCCAGCATACAGGCGGAAACGTAGTGCGCTGTATCATGCTGGCATCCAGCGACGGCCTCTGCAGAGATATGGAAGTAGAAGCTACCGGATCCGGCATCCAGGTTCCGGTAGGCGAGAAGACCCTGGGCCGTCTCTTCAATGTGCTGGGAGAAACCATTGACGGAGGCGAGAGCCTGGACAATGAAGAAAAATGGATCATCCACAGGGATCCGCCTTCTTTTGAGGACCAGAGCCCGGTAGCGGAAATGCTGGAAACCGGCATTAAGGTCATCGACCTTCTGGCTCCTTACGCAAAGGGCGGAAAGATCGGCCTGTTCGGAGGAGCCGGCGTAGGAAAGACGGTCCTTATCCAGGAGCTGATCACCAACGTGGCTACAGAACACGGCGGCTACTCCATCTTTACCGGCGTCGGAGAGCGTTCCAGGGAAGGAAACGACCTCTGGACAGAGATGAAAGAATCGGGAGTATTAAGTAAGACCGCGTTAGTGTTCGGACAGATGAACGAGCCGCCGGGAGCCCGTATGCGCGTGGCGGAAACAGGGCTGACTATGGCCGAGTATTTCCGTGATGTGGAGCATCAGAACGTGCTCCTGTTTATTGATAATATATTCCGTTTTGTACAGGCAGGTTCCGAGGTATCCGCTCTTTTAGGGCGTATGCCTTCCGCCGTAGGCTATCAGCCGACCCTGGCGACGGAGATGGGCGAGCTTCAGGAGAGGATCGCCTCTACGAAAAACGGATCCGTAACGTCCGTGCAGGCGGTCTACGTGCCTGCCGACGACCTGACCGACCCGGCTCCGGCAACCACATTCGCCCATCTGGACGCAACTACAGTTCTTTCCCGAAAGATCGTAGAACAGGGTATCTATCCGGCGGTGGATCCGCTGGAATCCTCTTCCCGTATCCTGGAACCGGATGTAGTAGGAGAAGAACATTATCAGGTAGCCAATAAAGTTCAGGAGATCCTGCAGAAATATAAAGAGCTTCAGGATATCATCTCGATCCTGGGTATGGAAGAGCTTTCCGAGGAAGACAAGCTGACAGTAAACCGGGCCAGAAAGATCCAGCGCTTCCTGTCCCAGCCTTTCCACGTGGCGGAAAACTTTACCGGCGTGCCAGGCAAATACGTTCCAGTTAAAGAGACGATCCGCGGATTTAAGGCGATCATCGACGGAGAAATGGATTCCTATCCGGAAGCGGCGTTCTTTAATGTGGGAACCATCGACGATGTGAAGGAAAAAGCGAAAGCAATGGAAGGTGATGCTCATGCCAAGGTTTGAGTTAAAGATCATAGCCAGCGACCATATTTTTTATGAAGGTCCCTGCGAGCAGCTGATCGTCCCGGCACAGGACGGAGAAGTGGGGATATTGGCTCACCACGCGCCGCTGATCCTGGCGACAGTGGAAGGAAGCATCCGTTTCCAGGCGCCTGGAGACGAACGGTGGATCCGCGGCGTCGTAGGAAGAGGGATCCTGCGTGTGGCAAATAACCGCGCCCTGATGGTCACATCCTTTGCGGAACACCCGGAACAGATCGACGCAAAAAGGGCAAAGCTCGCTTTGGAGCGGGCAAAGGAACAGCTCCGCCAGAAGCAGAGCCTCCGGGAATTTAAACTTTATCAGGCTTCCATGGCCAGGGCGCTGTCCAGGCTGAGAGGAGTCGGGATGAAGGAAATACAGTGACAGTATAAAAAGGATCTCCGCCCTGGCTGGGAAACACGGCGATCCGTACAGCTTTTGCTGCGCCGCTTATTACAGGCCAAAGCTCTTAAACTCGTCCTTCGGACTCAGACAGAAGAGCTTTGGCCTGCGCTATGCTCGCAAAACAGTACGGATCCTGCCGAATCGCTTTCCGGCCAGGGCGGAGATCCTTTATTTACCGCAGATTTATAGTTTTGTGAAAAATGTCAACGCGGCGTTTCCTGGGTGGGACAGGAGATCGCCACCATCTTCTCGATCACGTGGTGCAGAAGCTCCGCCTGAACCGTATCCGCAGCTTTATAATAGACTTCTTTTCCTTTGCGGCTGCTGACGATCAGGCCGCCGGCCTTTAACTGCTTCAGATGGTGGGATACCGCCGGGCTGCTCATGCCCATGATGGCGGAGAGATTGAGCACGCATTCCTCGCAGTGGCACAGGAGCCAGAAGATCCGGATGCGGCTGCTGTCGCTTAAAAGCTTGAAAATATCAGAAACAACGGAAAAATCTTCTATAGCAGGCATATGGTCAAATAAATTTTCTGTGTGCTGCCCATGGTCATGGGGCAAATGGATCTGTGACATAATGACCCTCCCTTCAGACACATTCTAACATAAAAACTCCCTGAAAGAAACATAAAATTCCTGTTGACTTATGAAGAGGAAAGGAGTATAGTAAAGATAAAGAAAGATTAAATGATTATTTAATTGTTTAATAAGAAAAGGAGAAGAAAGTATGAAAAAAACGTATAAGATCGATGTGGACTGTGCGAACTGCGCCAATAAGATGGAAGAGGCCGCGAAGAAGACTGCGGGGGTCAAAGCAGCTACGGTGAATTTTATGACGCTGAAGATGATCGTTGAATTTGAGGAAGGACACGAGCCGAAAGCCGTTATGGAAGAGGTACGGAGAAACTGCAAAAAAGTAGAGAGCGACTGCGAAGTCTTTCTGTAAAAAGAAGGCACCGGTAAAGCGCGGTCCGGCAGCGGGCCGGATCCAGCAATGCCGGTGCCCCAAAACAATGTAGCAGACAGCCGTGCGCCAGGATATATGATAAAGAGCGTTACAAGCTTGCTTGTAAAAGCGATTTGACATATATCCTGGCATAGGGATGACATCCTAAGCTTCTTGTCAGCACATTCTGTGCAGACAAGAAGATACACGGCTGAACTGTTACAAAAAAATGCAAAACAATTAAAAAATTAAACAATTGTTTAATCAAAAAAAACAATGATTTTTCTACCGAGGCGGAAGAGGAGGAAAAGATTATGAATAAGAAGCAGAAAAAGATGCTGGCCAGGATCATCATAGCGGCGATCCTGATGGTCGGACTGGGATTTACGGAGGTTTCCGGTCCGGCGAGATTTATCCTGTATATGATCCCTTATTTTGTAGTGGGTTATGATATCCTGATCAAAGCGGGAAAGGGCATCAAAAACCGCCAGGTATTTGACGAAAGTTTCCTGATGGCTGTAGCGACCGTAGGGGCGATCGCTTTGGGATTATATGAGGACGGCGACTATACGGAGGCTATCGCAGTTATGCTGTTTTACCAGATCGGCGAGCTGTTCCAGAGTTATGCTGTGGGAAAGAGCCGCAGGAATATCAGCGAGCTGATGGATATCCGCCCGGATTACGCCAACGTGGAAATGGATGGAAAATTGGAGCAGGTGGATCCGGACGAAGTGGAGATCGGAAGCGTGATCGTAGTCCAGCCGGGAGAAAAGGTGCCGATCGACGGCATTGTGGTGGAAGGAAGTTCCAGCCTGAACACGGTGGCCCTTACTGGCGAAAGCCTTCCAAGAGATGCAAAGGCCGGAGACGAGGTTATCAGCGGCTGTATTAATATGACAGGGGTTTTAAAAATCCGCACTACAAAGGAATTTGGTGAATCTACTGTATCAAAGATCCTGGATCTTGTAGAAAACGCCAGCTCCAGAAAATCCCGTTCCGAGGACTTTATCTCCAAATTTGCGCGGATCTACACGCCGGCAGTCTGTTATGGAGCCCTGGCTTTAGCCCTTTTGCCGCCTCTGGTACGGGTGGCGTTCATGGGACTGGCGCCGGAATGGCACGACTGGATCTACCGGGCCCTGACCTTCTTGGTCATCAGCTGTCCATGCGCCCTGGTGATCAGCATTCCTTTAAGCTTTTTTGCCGGGATCGGCGGGGCCAGCAAGGAAGGCGTCCTTGTAAAAGGATCCAATTATCTGGAAACTCTCTCTCAGACAAAATATGTAGTATTTGATAAGACGGGAACCCTTACCCAGGGAGTATTTGAAGTGAGCGGGATTCACCATAATGAACTGGAGGATGAAAAGCTTCTGGAATACGCGGCTTTGGCAGAGAGCGCTTCTTCCCACCCCATCAGCAAGAGTATCCAGCGAGCCTATGGGAAGGAACTGGACCGCGCCAGAGTAACGGATATCCAGGAGATCAGCGGAAACGGCGTGATCGCCAAAGTGGACGGGAAAGAAGTGGCCGCAGGCAATTCCAGGCTGATGGAAAAGCTCCATATTCCATATATCAACTGCCATCAGGCAGGCACGATCATCCATATGGCCATTGACGGAGCTTATGCCGGCCATATCCTGATCTCCGACATTATAAAACCTCATTCCAAAGAAGCGATCGCAGCCTTAAGATCCGCCGGAATAGAAAAAACGATCATGCTGACAGGAGATGAAAAGAGAACGGCGGATCAGGTAGCTGCAGAGCTGGGAGTTTCAGAGGTACACAGCGAACTGCTTCCAGGGGATAAGGTAGCTAAGGTGGAAGAGATCCTGGAACAGAAACCTAAGAACTGGAAACTGGCCTTTGTAGGGGACGGCATTAACGACGCCCCTGTCCTTTCCAGAGCAGATATCGGCATTGCCATGGGCGCAATGGGATCCGACGCGGCGATCGAGGCTGCCGACGTAGTCCTCATGGACGACGATCCCTTAAAGATCGCCAAGGCTATCAAGATCTCCAGAAAATGCCTGAGGATCGTTTATGAAAATATCGTCTTCGCCATTGGAGTAAAATTTATCTGTCTGGCGCTGGGAGCGCTGGGGATCGCTAATATGTGGCTGGCGATCTTCGCCGACGTAGGCGTCATGATCATTGCCGTGTTAAACGCCATAAGGGCGCTGTTCGTGAAAAACCTGTAAAAAGGAATGCCAGGTCATAGCTGAGAGAGACTGACGTCATGCAATATGGCTTTTTCTCTCTGGAGCTTCCATAAGTTCTGCATAATAATGATCCAGAAGCTGCAGGGTTTCCCGGATATCGTCGTTTGTAGTGGCGGGATTGAGGATGCACATGCGGAGGACCTTTTTCCCGTTCAGCTCGGTAGTGAAGACGCCGGCATAGCCGTCTTCCAGGATCTTTTCAGAGATCCGGCTGTTCAGCTCATTTTTCTCTGCCTCAGAAAGCCCGGCCGGGCTGTAGCGGAAATTGATCACCGCGAACTGAGCGGGGGAAATGATCTCGATAGCCGGGTCTTTTCTTATGATGCTTTCCGCATATTTCGCTCCTTCGATGCCATGGGTGATGTCGTCGCTTACCTTCTCTGTTCCCATGACCTGCAGAGTCAGCCACAGTTTTATGCAGCGGGCAGGCCGGGTAAGCTCGATCCCCAGATCCCATGGATTGATCAGGGTGTCGTCTTTTTCAAAATCCTTCAGATATTCCGGATGAACGCTGAAGCTGTTTAAAAGGGTCTTCTGATCCCGGACCAGGACGACGGCGCAGCTGTAGGTCTGGAACAGCCATTTGTGGGCGTCCCAGCTTAAGCTGTCGGTAGTTTCGATCCCGCTCAGCTGATGTTTATATTTTTCAGAAAGCAGCACAGATGCGCCGAAGGAGCCGTCTACGTGCATCCACATATGGTATTGGTCGCAGATCTTCCGGATCGGAAGGAAGGGGTCTACGCTGCCTGTATTGGTAGTCCCTGCGGTCGCGATCACCAGAAACGGCTTCAGGCCGTTTTCCAGATCCTTCTTTATAGCGGATCTGAGGGCGGCAGTATCCATACGGAACCGGCAGTCTGTAGGGATCAGGCGGATCCTCTGGTGGCTGATCCCGATGATCTTAAGAGCTTTGTCCACAGAACTGTGAGTCTGGTCGGAAACATAGGCCACGCCGCTGCTTAACTCCTCCTCGGAAAGACGGTTATCCCTTGCCGCGATCAGGGCCGTCAGGTTGGCCATGGAACCGCCGGATACGAAAATGCCTCCTGCAGTCTCAGGAAATCCTGTCTGGTCGTTCAGCCAGCGGATCAGATCCTGCTCCATGCGCCAGATCCCCGGCTGGTTTGCCACGCTTCCGGCATGGCGGTTGTAGGCGGTGGTTATGATATCTCCCAGCCATGACAGGGGGGGAAGTAGTTCCCGGCACAAAGCCGAAAAAGCGGGGATGAGAAGAATGGTTCCCATAAGGAAGGATGTCTTCGCACATCTCCCGGACCACATCTTCAAGCTTCCGCTCTTTCTGCGGGATATCCATATGGTCGATCTTTTCCAGTTTTTCCTTTGGCATTGGATTCGCGATCTTTCCCTTTGGGATCGTCTCATTATACTCCATAAAATCATTTATAAAATTCAGGACGTTCTCCCTGAAGTTTTCCATATCATTTCTTTTTTCATTGCTGGTCATTTTGTATGCAGCTCCCTTCTTGACTCTTTCTGGAAAATAGTTTATCATCACAAGAGACATCAGTCCAATTGATGGATTTAATATATCCATCAAAAATATTGATAGATATCCGGACAAGGAGGGGACCATGGAATTTCGCAACATCAATACGTTTTTGTGCGTGGCCGAACAGAAGAGTTTTTCCCGCGCCGCAGACAGGCTGGGCTATTCCCAGTCTAATGTTTCATTCCAGATCCAGCAGCTGGAACAGGAGCTGGGAGTAAGACTGTTTGAACGTACAGGAAAGACGATCCGGATCACGGAGAAAGGGCAGGAGTTCTTATTTTATGCCAACGAGATAGAAAAACTGGGGAATCAGGCTATGACGGCGGTCAGGTCGCCTGGAGACGGCGCAAGATCGGAAATGGGCGGGCTTTTGAGGATAGGGAGCATTGAATCCATCGCTACGGCTGTGCTGCCGGATCTTCTGTCTGGCTTTCACCGCCTCTGCCCCGGCATACGGATCATGGTCTGCACAGCGGAAAAAAGGGATGTGCTGATCGAAAGGATCAAGAACAACCAGATCGACCTTTTCTTTGATCTGAACGAGAAGACCACGATCCCTAATCTGAAGAGAGAGCTTTTGCGGCAGGAAGAGATCGTTTTCCTTTCCGCAGAGCCGATCCAGGGGGAGAAAGGAAAAAAGATCCCGCTGGGAGAGATCGCGGAAAGAGACTTTGTACTAACCGAGCATGGAGAAGGATACCGCAGGGAACTGGACCGGCTTTTAGCGGAGCAGGATCTGGCTATCCAGCCGGTTATTGAATTTGGAAATCCTGAGACGATCATCCGCCTTGTAGAAAAAGGGATCGGGCTTTCCTTTCTGCCGCTGTTCTGCGCGGAAGAAAAGGTCAGGAACGGGCAGCTGTTTATCGTGGAGACAGATATGCCGAAAGTCTATATGTACAGCCAGCTGTTTTACCATAAAAACAAATGGATCACGCCCCAGCTGAAAGCGCTTCTTACCTATATTATAGATTATTTCTAACAGTTTTCCTGCCAGGCGGCGTCCCGGCAGTGTTAAATTTCCCGTCATTTTTTGTTAAAAATTAGTTTGAATATCAAACAATTCTTGATTATCAAAAAACACTGTGGTATAGTGTTACCGTATAATCTGTCAGGAGGCGGAATAAAAGAATATGATCACACGTGAAAATACAAAAACCATCTATGATCTGGTGCGGAACGCCGGGAAAGAATATGGAAAAAAGGTGTTTCTGCGCTATGAAGAAAACGAAGTAGTTTATGATGTTACATATGAAGAATTTGCAGCCCAGTGCATGGCTATCGCAGCATGGGTGAAGGACCAGGATGAAAAGGCCGGACGGAAAGTGAGAGTCGGGCTCCTTGGAAGCAGCAGCCACCACTATCTTGCAGTGCTGTTAGGCGTTATGAGCAATGGAAACGTAGGGATCCCCTTAGACATCCAGATGAACGTGGATACTTTAAGCGACTGTCTGAACCGCTCAGACGTGGATATCCTGTTTTACGACTGGGAACACCATGCCCTTGTAGAAGGGGCAAAGGATAAATGCCCGGCTATCACCCAGTACATTTCTCTCCAGCACGGCAAACATGTGCCCTGCTCTGATAAGATCTTAAAAGAATATGAAGGCCGCAGCGTTATCCCTGACGTATCGCCCCAGGACTGCGCCTTAGTGCTTTTTACCTCAGGAACCACAGGTCGTGGAAAGGGCGTTATGCTCTCAAACGGAAACCTGATCGACAATGTATTCTGTACCACGGATACGGATAATCCGGAAAATGAAACCTATCTCAATGTTCTCCCGATCCACCACGTATTTTGCTTAAATGGAGATATTTTTATTGTAATGCGCTACGGCAGCACTCTGTGTCTGAACAGAGATATGACCAAGCTGGCGGCTCATATCCAGCTGTTCCAGCCAAGCGTGATCCGTATGGTGCCTATGATCGCGAAAGCGCTGTATAACCGTATCGCCATCCTTTCCAGACAGGATCCGAAACGTTCCATCAACGCTATCCGTTCCGAGGTGCTGGGAAAACGCCTGCATAAGATCATCAGCGGCGGCGGCTATCTCGCTCCGGAGCTGGCGGCGAATTTTAACCGTATCGGCGTCGCTATCGCCCAGGGCTACGGCATGTCGGAATGTTCCCCAAAGATATCTTCGCCGGACTGGAGAAGGCCGGATAAAGTTGCTTCTGTAGGAAGGATCGTCGAAGGCTGCCAGGTGCGCATTGTAGACGGCGAGATCCAGGTAAAGAGCCCTTCTGTGATGATGGGATATTATAAGGAACCGGACAAGACGGCGGAAGTCATGACAGAGGACGGCTGGCTGTGCACAGGGGATATCGGCTATGTGGACGGGGAAGGTTTCCTCTATCTGACAGGAAGAAAGAAAAACCTGATCATTTTAAGCAACGGCGAGAACGTAGCTCCGGAACAGCTGGAAAATATGTTTGAAGACGACCGTCTGATCGGCGATATCCTCGTATACGGGGACGACGACGTGATCGCGGCGGAAGTCTATCCGAATTTCCAGTATGCGGACGCGGCGGGGATCACAGATATTGAAGGAACGATCTCTGAGATCATAAAGAAACATAACCAGGATCTGCCTACTTATAAAAGGATCACACGGTTTAAGCTGAGGGAGACTCCTTTTGCGAAGACATCCTCTAAAAAGATCATCCGCAGCCAGTATTTTACACAGAAAAAAGAAGAAGCGGAACAGGAAGCCAATGTAAGAAAACCGGAAAATGAGATCCAGCAGCAGATCTACGACATGGTTTCCGGGGTCTTGGGCCACTGCCGCTTCGGCATTGACACGGATCTTTATGAAGCGGGGCTGGATTCTTTAGGAAGCGTTATGCTCCTGTCAGACCTTTATGACAAGCTGCAGATGTCCCTGACCTTAAACGACCTGATGGATCATTCCTCTGTTCTGAAGCTGGAGGAATACTATAAGGAGAAGCAGGGACAGGCGCAGGTGGACTACACAGTGAGAAAGACCTATCCGCTGACAAGCCTCCAGATGTATTTCGCGTATATCATGCGTGGAAACACCACGGCCAACCTGCCGTTCTTCTTTAAACTGGATAACAGTGTGGATCCGATCCGCCTGAAAAAAGCGGTAGAAGATATGTTTGACGTCCATCCGGAATTAAAAGGCGTGATCCAGATGGATGAAGGTATGTTCAAAAACTTCCGCTACGACGACCGCAGAGTCAATGTGCCTATTGAAAAGCTTACAAAAGAAGAGTGGGAAGAAAAGAGAAAGAATCTTCTGAAGCCCTATATGTATACGGAAAACGAGCCTCTTTACCATGTGGGGATCTACGAGACTCCGGAAGGAAATTATCTGTTCCTGGATATCGCCCATATCATGGGAGACGGCATGACCATGAATATCCTGTTTGAGGATATCAACAACCTTTACGCAGGAAAACTGGTAGAAAAGGAAAAATATACTTTTTATGAATACATCCTGGACGAAAAGGACAGGGATGCAAGAGGGCTGAAGCAGAAAAATGAACAGTATTTCCAGGAACTTCTGAAGGATTTCCACATCCGCAAGAGCATCCTCACCAGAAAGGACTGCTACGACCTGCCGAAGGGCTATAACGCGGTCCTGAGAAACCGTTTTTCGAGGCTTACCAAGAAAAAGGTAATGGCCTTCTGCCGCGAGAACGGGGTGTCGGAAAATGTGATCTTCCTGACTGCGTTCAGCTATTGTATCGGAATTTTCACCAACGAGAAGGAAGCCCTTGCCACCAGCATCCACAGCGGAAGGACGGACAGCCGCTGGAACCGTCTGGCAGGACCTCTGTTTCTGACCTATATCTTCCGGTATACAAAAGTGCCTCATGAGACAGTGCCCCATCTGCTCCAGAGATCCGGAAAGCAGATCATGGACACTATGCGCTGCTACATTTCCACCCTTCATGCGGACGAGATGTTCTTCCAGTACCAGGGAGATATCCTGAACGTAGAAGAGATCGGCGGCGCCCCTGCCGAGCGGCAGCATGTGCAGCTGGATTCCCTGCCATTCCATCTCCAGGTAATGTCTGATAATAAGGGCTACTATTACGAGCTGCGCTACTGGGAGAACCGTTTTGACAGAAGCCAGCTGGAGATTTTCATGACCTGCATGGAGATCATCGTACAGTCTATGCTGGACGAGCCGTCTGCCCGCAGGCTGAAAAAGCATCTGCCAGATTCCGTTTTCCCGATCCACTACTTTGTGGAGGCGGGAGAGGTAAATAAAGAAGCGGGATATGACCTGATCCCAGACGTATCCGGAGATACAAAGGTAAAAGCCTATGTATTTGACGATACTTGCAGAAAACAGCCTTTCGGCGCGTGGGGAAATCTTTATATCATGGATCATCCAACCAAAGACTGGCAGGATAAGATCACAAATCCTTACGGTCCAGGCATGCTCTATCAGACAGGAAAGACAGCAAGGATCCTTCCGGACGGTTCCATCAACATCCTGGAAAACGGCGGACGTACGGTTATGTCTGAAGGCATCATGGGAAGGAACTTCCTGGATCTTCATAAGCTGGAAGCAGTCCTTACCTCTTTTGAGGGAATTGAAAAGGCAGAGGCTTATATCCAGTATATGGAAGGAAATAAATACGTCCTGACCGCGGATATCTATGGAAAAGAAGAACCGGATATGGAGAAGCTCCAGGCATATCTGGAGGAGAACTGTGAGAAACCTCTGGTTCCGCAGCTGATCCAGTTCACAAAAGAAAAATAATCTGACTGCAAATATAGCGGCGCCTCCCGTTCTTATGCGGAGAACTGCAGCGACTATACAGGATCTCCCTGGCCAGGCAAAAACATGTCCAGGGGGATCTTTATTTCTTACGATTTGAAAAATTCTAAAAAAGTATTGGAAAGAGGAGCTCCCCTTGTGTATAATAGTGACTATCCGGCGTGCGGATTTTGTCGGATATGGAAATGTGTTTTACCAAGGGGATTATTATAGATATGGTTTTTTCAAGTTTATTTTTTGTGCTGTTTTTTCTGCCGTTAAATCTTTTATTATATATTTTCATGCCCAATATCAAGGCGAAGAATATCGAGATGCTGATCTTCTCCCTGATCTTTTATTCCTGGGGAGGGCCGAGGTATCTGATCCTTCTGATGGCTATGGTATTTATCGCCTGGGGCTCCGCAGTCCTGATCGAACGATACCGGGAAGACGGGCAGCAGAAAAAGATGTGGCTGGTGATCGGCTGCGGCGCGCTGCTGGCAGTCCTGGGGATCTTTAAGTATCTGACGTTCCTGCTTACCAACGTACATGCGGTGACAGGATTTCCGCCGGTCGTGCCCCAGATCGCTCTTCCCATCGGAATATCCTTCTATACCTTCCAGCTGCTGTCTTATGTGGTGGACGTATACAGGGGCGAGGTAGAAGCGCAGAAGAAGTACTGGATGCTGCTCCTTTACGCAGGGCTGTTCCATCAGTGTATCGCGGGACCGATCGTGCGGTATGAGCACGTAGCTGCGGAGCTGGAGGACCGTACAGTGCGCCTTTCCGGCATGGGAGCGGGGATCCGCCGCTTCTTTATAGGCCTTGCAAAAAAGGCGGTCCTTGCCAACAGCTGCGCGGCTGTAGCGGATGCTCTCCTTCCTGCGGGGGCGGCGGAACTGGCCGGGATCCCGGCAGCAGGCCTGTGGGTCGGCATGCTGATGTATATGCTGCAGATCTATCTGGATTTCTCCGCTTATTCGGATATGGCCATCGGCATGGGAATGATGATCGGCCTCCATTACGAAGAAAACTTTAACTATCCTTATTCCGCCGTTTCCATTAAGGATTTCTGGAGAAGGTGGCATATGACTCTCAGCAGCTTTTTCCGGGATTATGTATACATACCTTTGGGAGGCAGCCGCTGCGGCCATTTAAGGAATATATTCAATCTGTTCGTTGTCTGGCTCCTTACCGGTTTCTGGCACGGCGCCAGCTGGAATTACGTGCTGTGGGGCCTGTATTTCTTCGTGTTCCTTCTGATCGAAAGGGAATTTCTTGGAAAACTCCTGGATAAGCTCCCTTCCTTTGTGGGACATATTTACGCCCTGATCGTGATATATTTCGGATGGATCCTGTTCCGTTCGGAAAATATGGAAAATATCGCCGTGATCTTAAAGGGTATGTTCGGCATGAACGGCAATGGATTTATGGATATCCAGACGGAGATCACCATAAAGAACAACATTTTCTTTATTATTTTTGCTATCCTTGCATCCACGCCGTTCTTTAAGAAGGCGAAGGAACTGCTGTTAAAATGGTATTCCTACAATTTCAGGATCGCTTACCCGGTATACGTGGGCCAGGTCGCCCTTATGCTCCTTTTGTGGGCGCTGTCGATCCTCGCCCTGGTAGGCAACAGCTATAATCCGTTTTTGTATTTCCAGTTTTAAAAAGAAGGTGCAGGAAAGATGAAAAACAGTTATCAGATGAAATTAAAGAAGCGGAGAGTCCTGCGGAAACGGGACGCCGCTACCGTTTATATATTTGGCCTGGGGCTGCTGCTCTTATTTGTGCTGGGCATGGCCCTGCCCTTAAGGCCGACAGTATCTGACGTGGAAAAAAGAGAACTGGAGAAGTTCCCGAAGTTTCAGCTGGAGACTTTTCTAAACGGAGAGTATTTCGGACAGATCTCCACCTGGTATGCAGATACGTTCCCTTTCCGGGAAAAGCTCCTTTCAGCCAATTCAGCGGTGAAAGAGCTTTACGGCATAAAGACCCAGCAGCTTTACGGCAATACGGCGGTGGGAGATGAGATCCCGGACGTGATCCCGGAGCCGAACGCTTCCGGAGAACAGCCTTCGCCGGACGAAGATCCGGCGGCTCTGGCATCAGCCGGCGCACAGGAAGAGAGCGCGGCGGATAGCTCGCCGGAGGCTCAGGTCAGTGAAGAAAGCAGCGACGGAGCAGGGCAGGCAGAGGAGGCCGCCGCAGCCGCTTCAGAGCCGGAGGAGACAGAAGAGCAGCTCCCGGATGCGACGATCCATGTAGAGCCGGAAGTGGCGGGGACCGTCTATATCGCGGAAGGAAGAGGCTTTGAGCTTTATTATTTCAGCCGGGAAGGAGCGGACCTTTACGCTTCGGTGATCAACGAAGCGGCTCAGAAGCTGGCTGGAACGGCGACCGTCTATGATATGCTGGTTCCTACGGCAGTGAGCGTGTGCCTGGACGAACAGATCCAGGAATCTTTAAAGAGCTCCCCGCAGGATAAGGCTTTCGACTATGTATACAGCATGATCCAGGATCCGGTAAAGAAAGTTTCGGTATTTGACACATTGAAGAAGCATAATGCGGAATACATATATTTCAATACAGACCATCACTGGACCGCCCTTGGCGCATATTACGCTTACCGGGAGTTCGCCCAGGCAAAGGGGATCGAACCGAAGAGTCTGGATTCTTACCAGAAGGTAACGTTTGATCATTTTATCGGAAGTTTTTATTCCTTCAGCAATCAGGCGGAGGCTTTGAAAAACAATCCGGACACCATCGAAGCGTATGTTCCCAGCAGTACAAACAACATGATGTTTGTGGAAAAGAGCGGCGAGCAGAGACAGTGGAAGATCATCAATGACGTAAGCCAGTACGCGGCTGGCGTCAAATACAGCTGTTTTATCGGCGGAGATAACCCATATTCCAGGATCGATAATCCTGTGCTTACAGACGGATCATCCTGCGTGGTGATAAAAGAATCTTATGGAAACGCCTTTGTTCCGTTCCTGGTGGACCATTATCAGACGGTTCACGTGATCGATTACCGGTATTATAAGGGAAATCTGGTGGACTTTGTAAAAGAAAATGGCGTCCAGGATGTGATATTTGTCAATAACGCGGATGTTCTCAACACTTCAAAACCAAAGCAGATCCAGGCGCTCCTTGGGGCGTAGACATAGCTTGTACGGCATTATCTTTAAAGAGGAAAAGGCAACTGTTTATCCAGAGGTAGACAGCTGCCTTTTACGCAATATATCCTGCAAGCCTCTGCCGCGCGCCCCGGCGGGCAGACATTTGTCGGGCAACGGACAGCTCACGGCATATGCTGTGGGCTGTTCGCAGTATCACGTCGGATAAAGGGACCTTTCCTTATCCGAGCTGTTCCAGGTACCGCATAAATTGTGGAAAAGGAATAATTTTCCTACAATATCTGGGATAAGTGGAAAAAGAAGGATGTTTTTGTCGAAACTTGCGGTTAAATCTCGTTGCAAGATAAGAAAAACCAAGTCTATAATACAGATACGAAAAGGAAAAAGAGGAGGAAAAAGCTAAATGGCACAACTGAATATTGCGATTGCTGATGATAATCCACAGACTTTGCGTCTGCTTGGCGATATACTTGAAGGAGAAGACGGCTTCCACGTTGTAGGTAAGGCGGAAAACGGCGAAGAAGCGTACAATATGATCATAAAGACCAGGCCGGATGTGGTGCTCATGGACATTATCATGCCCCGACTCGATGGAATTTCCGTAATGGAACGTGTAAAAATGAACAAGGATCTGCCAAAGACCCCTTCGTTCATCATGGTGACGGCCGCTGGAAGCGAAAATATCACAGAGGAAGCTTTCAGCAAGGGAGCGAATTATTACATAATGAAGCCGTTTAACAGAGAGGTGATCATAGACAAGATCAGGCGCGTCGGAATGGGCCGGCAGAAGACATTTTCTGCAGGAGGAG